>JBEKEX010000013.1:0-23433 GCA_050013615.1 Anaerolineaceae bacterium | reverse complement strand
ATCTCCTCCGGATGCCAATCAATGTGGCGGCTCGGTGAGCGGAACGACCGGCGGAGCCACAATCTCCTTATCCGGCGGATCGATCATCCCCAATGGTTCGTGCACGGTCACAGTCTCCGTGACGAGCTCGACGAACGGCACCAAGAACAATACCAGCGGCGCGGTATCTTCGACCAATGGCGGTACGGGAAATACTGCTTCAGACACCTTATATGTGGTGGCGCCGCCGACCATTACCAAGTCTTTCTCGCCCGATACGATCCTGGTGGGTGGCACGAGCGTTATCACGTTCACTTTAAGCGCTCCCGCCTCCAACCCTGTCGCAGTAACAGGCGTTGCCTTTACAGATGTTTTCCCGGCCGGCATCCAGGTGAATAACCCAAGCTACAGCATCAGTCTATGCGGTTCTTCTCCCAGTTTCCTGCCTTTTGCAGGGGCGACTTCACTGGCGGCCAGCAATTTAGACATCATGCCTGGCACAACCTGTACGCTCCAGACTTATGTTACGGCAACAGGATCAGGGACATACTACAACACGACCAGTATGCTCAGTACCACCAACGGTGGTACAGGCGCGGGGTCGAACACGGCAACCTTGACGGCCACGGATGCGGCCGACCTCGCAATTACCAAAGACGATGGCCATTTGGCTTTCGTGCGCGGCCAGACGGTGACGTATAACATCGTGGTCACCAACAACGGCCCCAGTGATGCCACCGGTGCATCAGTGATCGATACCCTCCCATCATCCTTGACCAATGCAACGTGGACTTGTGCGGCGGATACCGGCGCTTCCTGTACGGCAAGTGGCAGTGGAAATATCGACGACACCTCGGTCAATATTCCTGCCAACAAAAAAGTTACCTATGCCGTGACTGCGACAGTGGACAGCGGCGCGACGACCGATATCGTCAACAAAGCAGTGGTTTTACCGCCGGCCGGTTTGAACGACTCGAATCTCGATAACAACATAGCCACCGATACTGATCAGCTCAATATGCTGGCCATCACCAAGAGTGTAGACCCGACGGTTTACGCAACGACCGGTGTGACGATCAATTATTCCTATACCGTTACGAATACGGGCACTTCCACTTTGGTTGCGCCTTTTGCGGTCATCGATAACAAAGTGACACCAACCTGCAGCAGCGTTCCTTCGACATTGGCGCCCAATGATTCATTCACGTGTACAGCGACCTATTCGACGATACAGGCGGACCTTAATGCAGGCTCCATTGTCAATTCGGTCTATGCCACCGGCGTTGGCCCGGATGGAGACACGGTCACGTCGAATACAGCTTCTCAAACGACGAATGCAACGCCTGATCTCTATGTAACGAAAAGCGATGGCGGCGTGACGGCCACACCGGGGTCTCACATTATTTATACGCTCAAGTATCGCGACGTTTACCACGATGCGACCGGCGTGGTGTTGACGGAGACCTTACCGACCAATACCACATTCGATTCGGCTGACAGTACGTCCGGCTGGAGTTGCGTGAGCGGTACGTGTACTTATAACGTTGGCAGCCTGACGGTGGCGGCTGGCGAAAAACAGGTAGCTTTTGCCGTAACGGTAAATAGCTACATCCCGTCTGGAGTCACCACGATCCACAATACGGTCAGCATCGATGACGACAACAGCTTGGGCACGGACGCGACTCCGGCCGACAATACGGCAACGACGGATACGCCGTTGACGGCTCAACCGGCCTTTACCATTACCAAGAGTGACGGTCAGACGACGGTCACCCCTGGACAGCGTTTGACCTATACGATCAATTACAGCAATACCGGTAATCAGAGCGCCACCGGTGTGGTCCTGACCGAGACAATCCCGACGTACACGACGTTCAATTCAGGATTGAGCACAACGGGTTGGAGCTGCGTTGCCTCGACTTGTACGCTGACCGTGGGAGCTTTGGCAGCCGGAAGCAGCGGCAATTCAGGCAGTGCGACCTTTGTCGTAGATATCGCCAGTACTGTTCCCAGCGGCGTCACGCAAATCGTGAACACGGTGACAATCGATGACGACCATTCGAATGGAACGGGCACTGGCGGCACCAACCTGCAGACGGCGACGGATACCGATACGCTGAACGCCAAACCTACTTTCACTATCGCCAAGACCGATGGTCAAGCGACTGTGGTGCCAGGCCAGCGTCTGACTTACACGATCAATTACAGTAACTCTGGCAACCAGGATGCCACGGGCGTGGCGTTGACCGAGACGATTCCGACCAACACGACGTTCAACTCGGGGTTGAGCACCACGGGTTGGAGTTGCGTTGCATCGACCTGCACATTGTCAGTGGGGGCATTGCCAGCCGGAAGCGGCAACACCGGCAGTGCGACCTTTGTGGTGGATGTTATCTCCATCATACCGGCAGGCGCTAACAATGTGGTCAACACGGTCTCCATTGACGATGACCACTCCAACGGTACGGGTGCTGGCGGCAATAATAAGGTGACGGCGACTGACTCGGATATATTGAACGCCAAACCAAGCTTTACCATTTCCAAGGACGACAGCCTAACCACGGTGGTGCCCGGCCAACGCCTGACCTACGTTATCAATTACAGCAATGTAGGCAATCAAGGCGCAACAGGAGTGAAGTTGACCGAAACCATCCCGACCAACACGACGTTCAACGCGGGGTTGAGCACCACGGGTTGGAGCTGCGTCGCATCGACCTGCACGCTGACCATTGGAGCTTTGCCGGCCGGCAGCAGTAACACAGGTAGTGCAACCTTCGTGGTGGATGTGAAGGCTGCGGTGACGGCAGGCGCCACGCAAATCGTGAATACAGTCTCCATCGATGATGATCATGCCAATGGGACGGGTACTGGTGGCACCAACAAAGTGACAGCCACTGACACGGATAACTTGACAGCCCAGCCTGCATTCACAATTACCAAGACCGATGGTCAAACCACGGTCACGCCTGGTCAGCGGCTGACCTATACAATCAACTACAGTAACGTGGGCAACCAGGGCGCCACGGGTGTGGTATTGACCGAGACCGTCCCAAGTTACACGACATTCAATTCTGGATTGAGCACGACCGGTTGGAGTTGCGTGGGGTCGACTTGCACGTTGGCAGTTGGCTCGCTTTCTGCGGCAGCCGGCTCGAACACTGGAACTGCCACATTCGTTGTTGATGTAAATGCCACGGTGCCCAGCGGAGTGACGCAAACCACCAATACGGTGACCATTGATGACGATCATTCCAATGGTACAGGTACCGGCGGCAATAATCTTCAGACAGCCACCGATACAGATACCATCGATGCACATCCGGCATTCACCATCACCAAGGACGACAGCCAAACCACGGTGGTACCCGGCCAGCGCCTGACTTACACGATTAACTATAGAAACTCCGGCAACCAAGGCGCCACAGGGGTGGTGTTGACCGAGACGATTCCGACCAACACGACATTCAACTCGGGGCTGAGCACCACGGGCTGGAGTTGCGTCGGATCGACCTGCACGCTGACGGTTGGGGCACTGGCTGCAGGAAGTGGGAACACCGGTAGTGCGACCTTCGTTGTGGATGTAAATGCCACGGTGCCCAGCGGTGTGACGCAAATTGTCAATACGGTCTCCATTGATGATGACCACACGAACGGCACCGGTACGGGCGGCAACAACCTACAGACGGCGACAGATACCGATACCCTGACCGCTAAGCCGACCTTCACGATTACCAAGGATGACGGACAAACGACAGTGGTGCCCGGTCAGCGCTTGACTTATACAATCGACTACAGCAATACCGGCAATCAGGGTGCGACCGGCGTGGTGCTGACCGAGACCATCCCAACCAATACGACCTTCAATTCAGGTGCGAGCACCACGGGGTGGAGTTGTGCAGCATCGACCTGCACGCTGGCTGTAGGTTCTCTGGCAGCCGGAAGCGGGAACACCGGTAGTGCGACCTTCGTGGTGGATGTAAATGCCACGGTGCCCAGCGGTGTGACGCAAATTGTCAATACGGTCTCCATCGATGATGACCACGCGAACGGCACCGGTACGGGCGGCAACAACCAACAGACGGCTACCGATACGGATACGCTTAATGCACAGCCATCCTTCACCATTAGCAAGGATGATGGAATTACTACGGCCGTGACCGGTCAGCGCCTGACCTACACGATCGATTACAGCAACGTGGGTAATCAGGGCGCTACCGGTGTTGTGCTGACCGAGACGGTTCCGGATAACACCACCTTCAACTCGAGTGCGAGCACGTCGGGCTGGAATTGCAGTGCGGCTCCGACCTGTACGTTTGCAGTTGGCTCACTCTCAGCGAACAGCGGCTCGAATTCCGGCAGTGTCACTTTCGCAGTGGACGTACACGCCTCGGTTCCTGCGGGCGTGACGCAGATCTTCAATACGGTCTTCATCGATGACGATCACTCGAACGGAACGGGCACAAGCGGAAACAACATACAGACGGCCACTGACACCGATAACTTGACAGCAATGCCTATCTTTACCATCACCAAGGATGATAGTGAAACGACGGTGACGACCGGTCAGACATTGGTCTACACCATCGATTACAGCAACGTCGGTGACCAGGGTGCCACGGGTGTGGTGCTGACCGAAACGCTTCCCGATAACACGACCTTCAATGCGGCGAACAGCACACCGGGCTGGGATTGCACTGCTGCACCCACCTGTACCTTTACGGTTGGTGGTTTGTCAGCCGGAACCGGCAATACCGGCAGCGTAAACTTCGCTGTAAAAGTAAATGCTTCCATCCCGGCTGGCATCACGCAGATTTATAACACGGTCTCCATCGACGATGACCACTCGAATGGCACCGGTCCCGGCGGAGACAATAAGCAGACTGCGACTGATACGGATGCCCTCACTGCCAAGCCGACCTTCACCATCACCAAAGACGATGGCGTCACGACAGCCACGCCAGGTCAGCGCTTGACTTATACGATCGATTACAGCAACACCGGCGACCAGGGTGCCACAGGTGTGGTGCTGACCGAAACCATCCCTGATAATACGACTTTCAATGCAGCTCATAGCACGACAGGCTGGGATTGCAGCACAGCGCCGACCTGCACGCTGGCAGTGGGCGATTTGCCTGCTGGCAGCAGCAACACCGGCAGCGCCACCTTCGTGGTGGATATGAACAACCCGGTGCCAAGCGGCGCGACCCAGGTCTTCAACACAGTCACAATCGATGATGACCATTCGAACGGCACGGGCACTAGCGGCGATAATAAGCAGACTGCCACGGATACCGATACGCTGGATGCCCAGCCGGCATTTGCCATTACGAAGAGTGATGGCGTCACGAGTGCTGTACCCGGCCAGACACTGGTTTACACGATTGACTATGGCGACACTGGCAACCAGGATGCCACGGGTGTGGTGTTGACGGAAACTATTCCCACCAACACGACGTTCAATTCGGCATTGAGCACGAGTGGTTGGGATTGCAGTACGGCGCCGACCTGTACATTGGCGGTGGGTACACTGGCAGGAGGTGGCAGCGGGACGAGCGCCAGTGCAACTTTCGTGGTGGATGTGATCAACCCGGCGCCAAGCGGAGCGACCCAGATCTTCAACACGGTCACGATCGATGACGACCACACCAATGGCGATTTCCATCAGACGGCAACGGATACCGACACATTGGATGCCAATCCGGCATTCGTCATCAGCAAAGATGATGGCGTGACGGAAACCAACACCGGTGACACGCTGATATACACAATTGATTATGGGAATACAGGGGATCAGGACGCAACGGGCGTGGTGTTGACCGAGACGCTCCCCAATAATACAAGCTTCGATGCTACCAACAGCACGACGGGTTGGAGTTGCACGGGAACGACCTGTACCTTCACGGTGGGAGATCTTCCCGGCGGAGGCAGTCTCTCTTCCAATAGCGTGGATTTCGCTGTGAAAGTGAATGCCACCGTTCCGGCCGGTGTGACCCAGGTGGTCAACACGGTCACGATCGATGATGATCACACGAATGGAGATTTCCATCAGACCGCGATGGATACGGATACGCTGAACGCTCAACCGGCTTTCACCATCAGCAAGGATGACGGTGAGACAACGGTGGTGACCGGTCAAACATTGACCTATAAGATCGATTACAGTAACGTGGGTGACCAGGGTGCAACGGGTGTAACGCTGACCGAAACCATCCCGGCCAATACCACCTACGATGCCGCCGATAGCACCACCGGTTGGAGTTGCGGCGTAACGACTTGTACCTTTACAGTCGGCGGGTTGTCCGCAGGAACCGGTAATACCGGCAGCGTGAACTTCGCAGTGAAAGTAAATGCCACCCTTCCGGCCGGCGTGACGCAGATCGTCAACACGGTCTCCATCGATGACGACCACACTAACGGCGTGGGGCCGAGCGGTGATAACAAGCAGACCGCCACGGATACAGATGATGTAACGGCGGTTCCAGTATTCTCCATCAGCAAGACCGATGGCGTGACCCAGGTGGCTGCCGGCAGCCAGGTGACTTACACGATCACGGTGACCAACAACGGCGATCAGGATGCCACGGGTGTGGTGGTCAAGGATACGCTGGATGGCAATGTCGACTTCATCTCTGCCACTCCAGCGGGACAGGCCACCTTTGACAGCGGTATGCACACGGTGACATGGAACGGCGTTGCCCTTGCAGCCGGTGCCACACTATCGCCCGCGCCGACGGTCACCGTGAAAGTTCATAACCCCCTGACCGGAGACCCGGAGCCGACACAGATCATCAACAACGTGCAGGTGGACGATGATCACAGTAACGGCGTCAACACGTCGACGGGAGATAATAAAGCGACTGCCTCGGATACGGATGGGATCAGCTTCCCGACCAAGGCTATCGTCGGCCATGATGGGCCGGACATTACCCTGCCGCAGGTGGCGATCGGTGAAGGGCTGCTCTACGAAACGACGGTGCAGATCACGCCGGGGACGGTCACCAACCTCAAGCTGGTCGATGTACTCGACCATGGGCTGGCATTCTGGAAATGTGACAGCATCTATGCCACAGGCTCAGCGACCGGACTGACAGAAGATCCGGGTCACACGTTTGCCGACTTATGTGCAAACGCCACGCCGACCATAGAGTCTTCCGACTCGATCGACTTGACCAATGCCGGCCGGCGTATCGAGTTTGACTTTGGCACAGTGGGTAATACGAGCACAGACGTCATCACGCTGCACGTGCGCTATTGGGCCATCATCTTGGACGTGACAGGCACCGTGCGCGGCACGACGTTGAACAATAATGCCCAATGGACTTGGGATGGCGGAACGGTTTCTGCCCAGGCAGGTGAGGTGACGGTGCTGGAGCCGGCTTTGACGCTCACCAAAGTTTCCGATGGCACGGTGCCGGCGAAAGGCCGTGTCGTTACCTATACCTTGACCCTCGATCATGCGGCAGCCAGCAACGAGGATGCTTACGACGTCGTGCTATCCGATGTGGTTCCGCTTCAAATGGCTTACGTGCCCGGCTCATTGAAGTTCATCAGCGGGCAAACACCCACACAGTTGAATGACAGTGGAGCGCCCACCCTGCAAGTGAAGTGGGATGACTTCCAACTTGATCCGACGGCGCCCACCGTGCGCCAGACGGTGATCCAGTTCCAGGCCACCGTGGTAGATATCAGCCCCGGACAGACGATCACCAATACCGCCACCGTCGAATGGCGCAGCATGCACAACCCTGTAGGGTTATCGGTGGCACGTTCGCCGTGGAATAACTACTCCATGGAGCGCTACTACGACCCGACAACTTCGATACCCAATAACTATCGCGCCTCTGCACAAGCGCTCATCCGGGCACCCGAGCTGCCCGACACCGGCTTTGCGCCTGGTCAGGTGACGTTGAGGGAATTGCAAACCCGTAACGATGCACAAAACACCAGTTTGAGCCTGGAGATACCGGCCTTGAAGGTGAATGTTCCCATTGTCGGCATCCCCTACGGGACCGATGGTTGGGATCTGACCTGGCTGGAGAAGCAAGCCGGTTACCTGGAAGGTACGGCTTACCCGACCTGGACGGGCAATAGTGTCATCACCGGGCATGTGTATAACGCCGATGGCACGGCGGGCATTTTTGTCAACCTGAGCACCCTCAAATGGGGTGACCAGGTCATTGTCCATGACGGCACCGGCCAGGAGTATATCTATGAAGTGCGCGATGTGGAGCGCACCACCAAAGATGATCTCTCGCCGCTACAGCACAAGAATGACACCTGGGTGACCCTGCTTACCTGCGAAGGTTACGACGCAACCACCAACCAGTACACCTGGCGCGTGGCGGTCAGCGCCGTGCTGATCAAGGTCCAGCCCGAACAGTAAAGAACACGATCTAGATTAAACGGACAGGCCAGGCTGAAAAGCCTGGTCTGTTTATTTCCTATTATCGTCCCTGTCTACTTGGTCTGCTGCGATCCCTCGTCCTTTTCGCGCAGATGCGGGAAGAGGATGACCTCGCGGATGCTGTGCTTGCCGGTGAGCAGCATGGTCAAGCGGTCGATGCCCATGCCAAAACCGCCGGTGGGCGGCATGCCATAGGATAGGGCCTGCAAATAATCTTCGTCCATGGGCTGGCGCTCCTCGTCACCCTCGCCATACTCACGCCCCATTTCCAGGAAACGCTGTTCCTGGTCGAGGGGGTCGTTCAGTTCGGTGAACGCGTTGCACAGTTCCATGCCGCCGATGAAGCCCTCGAAGCGCTCCACGGTGGTGGGGTCGCCAGGCTTGCTCTTGGCCAGCGGGGAGATATCACGCGGGTAATCGCACAGGAAAGTTGGCTGGATGAACGTGGTCTCCAGGTAATCGCCGAGCATGCCGTCGATCAGCTTACCGCGCGGCGTGCCGGGTTTTAACTTCATGCCTTTCGCCTGCATGGCAGCTTCCAGGCTTTCGCCGGTGGGGAATTCGTTGATGTCGAGACCGGTGGCGTCGATGAGGCCTTGGCGCAGGTCGACGCGCTTCCAGGGCGGGTTGAGGTCGATCTCGTAGCCGTCGAATTCGATGGTGCGGGTGCCCAGCACGTGGTCGGCCACATAGGCGATCATCTGCTCGGTCATGTCCATGATCTTGAGGTAGTCGGAGTAGGCCACGTAGAACTCGAGCTGGGTGAACTCGGGGTTGTGCTTGAACGAGACGCCCTCATTGCGGAAGTCGCGGCCGATCTCGTAGACGCGGTCCAATCCGCCGACCAGCAGCCGCTTGAGGTAAAGCTCGAAGGAGATGCGCAGGAAGAGGTCCTGGTGGAGTTGGTTGTGATGGGTGACGAAGGGCTTGGCTGCCGCGCCGCCATAGATGGGCTGCAGGATGGGGGTTTCCACTTCGAGGAAGCCGCGTTCGTCGAGGAAGCGGCGCAGCGCAGCGACGATGCCGGCGCGGGTCTTGAACACCTGGCGCACTTCGGTGTTCACCGCCAGGTCGGCATAGCGTTGGCGGAAGCGCGTCTCAGGGTCGCTCAAGGTGGCGTGGCGCACCACTTCGCCGTCCACTACTTCGTCCTTGGCGGCAGGCAGGGGGGTGATGGCCTTGGCCAGCATGGTGTAGGATTCTACCTGCAGGGTGATCTCACCCGTGCGGGTGCGGAAGAGGGTGCCGGTGGCCTCGATGAAATCACCCAGGTCGAAGTCTTCGCTGAAGTGCTGGAAGGCTTCCTCTCCCAGGTCGTTGATGCGCAGGAAGAGCTGGATGCGCCCGCTGCCATCTTCGATGTGGGCAAAGATGATCTTGCCCATGGGGCGCAGGGCACGCAGCCTGCCGGCCAGGGTAACCCGGATCGGCTCTTTAACGCCCGTTGTTTCGGCGCTTTCAAAAGCTTTGATGGCTGCCTGGGTGGTATGGGTGACGTGGGCACGCGTGGGGTAAGGCTCTTTGCCCGCCGCGCGCAGGCGTTCAAGTTTTTCCAGGCGGATCTTTTCGAGTTCAGTTCGTTCCATGATAAGTCCTGTCGAATAGGGTCATTCCATTTTATCGCATAAATGCGGAATCGATTCGAATTTCAGCCCATTCGTGTTAAAAAAGAGATGCCCCGGGGTTAAAAAACACCCCAGCCGGCAAGATCGGCTGGGGTGAATACTGACAACGAAGAGATTATTCGACTTTGACCAGCTTTACCGTAAAGGCACCGGCAGGCGCGTCCACCTGGATCTTTTCACCGCACTTGCGGCCCAGCAAAGCTTTGCCCAGGGGCGACTCGTTGGAGATGCGTCCCTTGGCGGGGTCGGCTTCGGCCGCACCCACGATGGTGTAGACTTCCTTATCACCGTCATCCGGCTTGATAGTGACGGTGGAGCCCACCTGCACCACGTCAGCAGCGGCGGGCGTGTCGGAGATGACGCGGGCGGTGGCCAGCAGCACTTCCAATTCCTTGATACGACCTTCAACGAAGGCCTGCTCGTTCTTGGCAGCCTCGTATTCGGCGTTCTCGATCAGCTCGCCGCCTTCCATCGCTTCACGCAGCCGGACGGCAATTTCTTGCCGCTTTTGTGAACGCAGATAGTCCAGTTCATCCTGCAGTTTCTGGTAACCTTCACGTGTCAGAAATGAGGGTGGCATGTCAATGTCCCTTTCAGATTGTTATATGCCTTGAAACGATGTGTTTCTTGGATTCCCGCAGAAAACTTAGCTCAAACATCATGCCCAGAGAAACAAAAAACACTCCTGAAGGAGCGGTTTAGTAATATGGCCTTGAGGGCTGTTTGTTTGTTGGGGTAATGATACCATAAATTTTGGGCGAAAGCAAGAAGAATTGAGGAACTAATGGTATGAATCAAATTAGATCTGCCCCCGCCCGGTCTGCAAGCGGTAATAGACGTCCTTTCTCTCCATCAACTGGGCATGCTTGCCGAGTTCGGCGATCTTGCCATGGTCCAGCAACACGATGCGGTCGGCGTTTTGGATGGTGGAGAGCCGGCGGGCGATGATGAATGCGAAATTAACTTCACCAACAATTTGCAGAAATTAATATAAAATCGACTGTTCTCGATAAAGCAACAGAAGACGGTTTAACAACCTGCAGGAATATTTTATTAAAATAGACGATCTTGGAACAGCCCGGGCAACAGTTTGCGAAGGGGATTCTCGGGTACCCGGTTCGTATCCCTCTTCCAACGTATGGACCCTGCCAGCAGCTCGCGGCTGAGGTTGGCGATCGATTCGGCCGACTTGCCGCCATTCTGGATAGGCACCAGCTTTTTCAGTTGTTTAACGTCGAAGTATGAATAGACCTCTTTGCCCAAGGCGATCCCAACATAGACGATCGAAGAGTACTGCGTAAGCAGCACATCGCAATTGGCTACCATATGATTGGTATTGCCGTCGGAAAAGACCAAAGCATCCGGCGCATATAGCTTGATCTCCCGCGTGGCGCGTCTCACATTTTCATTGGGGTGCAGCTTGAAGATCAATTGTCGCCCCGCGGCCACGCGCTTGGCTTGCTCGATGAAGGGGATGCGCAAGTCCACCCCAAAGGTCTCACGGATGCTGGATGTGGCTGCCAGCACGTAATGATTGTATGGGAACGAGTTGTTGGTATAGGACTTCACGTTGTCGAAATTCGGGATGCCGGTGACGTAGAGTTTTTCAGGATGCACGCCCTTGGAGATGAACAGGTCACGATAGCCTTCCGATGCCACGCAGAAGATATCGTAGGCGTTGGAAAGTCCGGTGGCGGCAGTATTGGCGATGAAGCGCGGAAATTTCAAACGCTTGACGAGTTGGTATCGCCAGCCTTCCGGCTCGGTCATCCCTTCCTGCACCAGGACGAGCGGTCCCTTTTGGATGCTTTCCGGTACGATCAAATCGGCGCAGGTGATCACCAGGTCGTAAGAGCGTTCCTTCCCGCCAAAATCTACGGGAAGGTTGTTTTTCTTGAGATATGTTTCAGTATTTTTGCGGTGTTTGCCACCCAGGATGGTGAAATTCAGGAGATTCTTTTGGCTCAACCAACCAACGGTGCCGTCTCCATAAAATGGAGAATAATAACAACGATGCTCAGCCAACTGCTGACCGATCTTGTGCATCATGGTTGTTTGGTTGAGCGATCCACCGATAAGCAGAATATTGGCAGCCATTTATCTAATTTCCAACTCTATTTTAGTACTGAAATGCTTTTCCTGCTCGTTTTTGTTTAATCTTCATGGCTTTCGCCACGCGAGTAAATTTCAATGGGGCCTGCGGTTGCTCGTTCCAGACCACCCAGCCCAACTTTCGGAGAGTATACATGGGGATGTAGGAGCGTAAGACGTTGAGCCCATTTAGGCCGCAACCTTCATGTACCTTGGTGTCACCATAGATTATTGCCTTACGCAGGTCGGCAGCAGTCTTGCCTGGAAATTCGGTCATGCCGTGGCCGATCATCTGGAGCATGTGAGCGTCACTGTTGCCCAAGTGAGCCAGCGGCAAGCCGTTGGCGGCAACTGCAACGGACAGGTAGCTGCGGGTGTAGATCAGGCCGCCGTTGAAGGCTTCGATTCCGACCAGAGCATCGGCAACCTCTGGGTAGCTCAATGCCTGGCGGATGGCGCTGTAAGACAGGCTGCTGGTGCCGCGCGCCATGGGATGGGCCGCGACACATAAACCGTTTTGGGCCCTCACGCGCAAGGCAGTCTCGATTAACGATAGATGCGGTGGAATGGGTTTGTTTATGAACAACGCCAACAAATGGCCCTCGGCGGTGGATATCTCGCAGCCAGGGATCACTTCGATCCCGTAGGAAGGCGATAACCGCAAAGCTTCCTGAACGCCGTTCATCGAGTCATGGTCGGTGATGGCAATGACGTTCAATGGAGTTTTCTCGGCCACGTACTTCAAAATGGCGGGAATGGAACTGGTGCCATCGTAACTATAAATGGAATGGATGTGAAGATCCGCGAAACCCATAATTCTCCTTTCAACTAATCACTTCTTATCCATTTATAGGATAGCGAGACTTGGTTAACGGTATGCTTGCTGAATCTTAACAAATGGTTATGATTCGCATAGCTTTTGTTAAGGTTGCGCACTGCCATTGGACAACAAAAACGGCCGCAAGGTGTCATCCCTGCAGCCGTTGGCGAAAAATTCATCCCTCAACTGGAAACCGAAGCAGCCGCGATGGCGGCGGCCGTCGCCGCGTCGGTAATGTCATTGAGCAGCTCGATAACGGTCTGCCCGATGGCTTCGTTCTTCACGATCTCTTTCACCTGCTTGATCGAAGCTTTGACTTCATCTTCGGTAAAGATATGTTCCAACAGACCGGCAGAATAAAGCAGGCTGAGCAGCGCCACAGAATGTTCATCTGCCTCTTCTCCGCCTAGTACGATTCGGCGTAAATGCTCTTTGCTGCTAAATTTGGCAGATGCGTTCAACTGTGAGTACTCCTTATACGGGATCACCCATAAGTAACGCTTTTTCTCTTCCTTGACCACGCCTTTTGCAACCAGCGCATCCATCAAGCTGTTCTGAAGTTTTTTGGAATGCGAGCCGAATACGTCGATCCAATGAGACATTTTTTTGGGCCTGGGAGAGTTCTGGATGGCTTCCAGCATTTCCTGCGCGCAGGGGTCATCCACCGGCGAGGTATCCAAGGCGATGGCCTTTTTCTCCGAGTTGACGGTCACTTTTTTGGCCAATGCCAATTCGGCCATCAGTGCCCCGGCCAGGGAATAAGTCAAGGCAAATGTGGATGAAAAGCCGATATTTTTCTTTTTCTCCCGCAATGATAATAAGAAAAGTTCTTCTGCCAGAGTTAACATAACTGCCTCCTGACCGTCGATTTTGGACCTGTTTTTACCCGCCAGATACGCCTGGGTGGATATTTAAATTGATAAGGAATGTATCAAGTTATTGAAATAACCCGATACATTCCCGACAACAGGGAACGGGAATTTCCCTGATGTTTTTGTCCTGGCGATCATGTGTGCAACATGCATGGGACATACCATGACCTTTACCTGCTTTCATGGTACGACGGCGCAGTTAAGGAATCTTGAACTCAAGGTAAACGGATTGTTAAGAATAAAGGGGATGAATCGGGTGGGACGCTATTTGATCCCGCAAAGCTGTTCGCTGACGGCCCAGAATTTCTTGCGGAGTGCGATGTCGTGGGAAAGCGGTGAAGTGGGCGCAGGGCGTTTATCCTCGAAGTATTGACCGGTCACATTGGCAACTTCCGGCGAGGTAGCCAAGTAGACAGGAGTCTCAGCCCCCTTTTCAACGTCGGCACCATGCGGATAACTAAAACCCAGGCGCATCATTTTGGTGTCGATCACTCCCGGGTGCAGGCAGTTGACGGTCACGCCGCTGCCTGAAAGCTGGCCAGCCAGCTCGAAAGTGAATAGGATGTTCCCAAGCTTGGAGAGTGCATAGGCGTGGGAGCCGTTGAAGTTTTTTTCACTCTGAAGGTTGTCGAAATCAAGCGTGGTGCGCATGTGCGCCTTGGAGCTGACCGTGATTATGCGCGAAGGAGCGCTCTTTTTCAACAGGTCTAATAACAGGTACGTGAGTAAAAATGGCGCCAGGTAGTTGACGGCGAACGTCATTTCCAGGCCGTCTTCGGTCAGGGTGCGTTCGGTGGTGTTCACTCCGGCGTTATTGATCAAGACATCCAGGTGGTCATAGCCTTCGTGGATCTCGTCTGCCAGGTGCCGGATCTGTCGTTGTGAAGATAGATCGGCCAGCAATAAGTCCACCTGCGGATTGCCGCTGGCCGCGCCAATGGCTTCCTGGGCTGCTTTGCCGCGCTCGGGATTACGCCCATGCAGGATAACATGCGCGCCCCGGCAAGCCAATTCCAGAGCGGTTTGCCGGCCGATGCCATCCGTCGAACCTGTGATGAGGACGATTTTATCTTTCATGCAGCACTCAGGCACTATATACGACAATACTCCCTTGGGATTCCTAGGGATGAATAATCAACAGTATAGCGATGCCGTGCCTATGTTGCTAGCGACATTCCTCATTATTAAGCATGTCAGATGGACATTAACTTTAAGAGCAATATTTACGATTTCAGTGAGTTTCTAAATATTCTTTAATCTAACAGTGCTATGATGAATTTTGTTTATCGACCTGCTTTACGATAAAAAATTCGGTGGGATATCAATTACATCCAGGAGCAGCCAAAATGAAAAGTATCACGAAGAGAACATTATTCACGACGATTGTCTTGGTAGTTGTACTGATGTTGGCACTGTCGGCCTGCGGTTCGGGTGCTGCGAGTTCGCCTACAAGCCCGACATCAAGCTCTAGCAGTAGCTCTGGTGCGAGCGGCACCTGTTTTGTTGGCACCTGGAACCTGACAGATTTTTCCCCTTATATTGATTCGCTTAAGAGTAGTATGGAAACGGGTGGCGCCAGTGTTTCGATCACCACCCAGCCTTTCACGGGCACCGATCAGTTTGTTTACAGTTCAGACGGCACGGCAAAGTTCACCGCTGATAAGTTTGAGCAGAAATTTACGATTACGCGAACAGCTAATGGGAAAACAGCGGTAATTCCCGTTTCACTGGACGTTAACGGCACCAGTACCTCCAAGTACTCTGTAAGTGGCGATGAACTTTCTTTCTCTGACCAGGATGAGAGTGGTTTGAAGACCACCATCACTGCAATGGGAAATACGATTACAGCCACTACTTCCCTGATGGGGAAAACGGGCACAGTCGAGGTTTACCAATTTAGCTGCCCGGATGCAAACACGCTCAGCCTCAAAGTAGTCTCCACCAATAAAACGGATTATGCTCCCATAACCCTGACCCGCGCTAACTAAATTTCGTTCTTTTTCTACATTGGGCATATTTCACAGCGGCACGCGTCGATAACGTGCAGTTTGCCCCCATATAGGAGTTGACATGTGCGCTTGAATCTCTCTGAGCAAGGCGCCAGGTGGTTGTATTTACAGTTTGGGAAGTTTAGGACCCAAGGTCTTCGAATCTGCCGGTGCCGCCAATGATGTGCATAGCCTCGCGGATGCGTTTCCCCTTTTCCGGGTCTTCCTCTTTCTGCAGCGCTTCGGTGAGCAGTTCCGCACCGCGCTCCTTGTCGATCAGTTCAATGGTCTTTATGTAAGCTGCCCGGGTTTTGCTGTCTTCCTCTTCGGACATCAGACGGATGAAATATTCCAACCCTTTTAACCGTGTGGACGGCCCTGCCAACAGGCCGATGCAATCGTGGATGGCGACCAGCCTTTTCACGTCCTGGTCGGCCGGGTCGAGCGCTTTGTTCTGCTGCAGGCTTTCCTTCACCGGAGTGAGCTTGTTGTTCACGATGCCTTCGACCTCGGTGGGCAGATGTTCGCGCAGCAACTTCATGCGTTTTTCGAGCGCCTTGACCTTGGTCTCGACCTCGGTTTGCCGGATTGCTTCCGGCGTCCGCCCGGTTGAGAAGGCTTCGCCGGGTGGGACCAAAGCCAGCCGCTCCTTGCTGCCGCTGGCTTTGTTGGTCATGTCGATGGCTACGATGCCGTTTTCGTCGATTTGAAAGGCAACCTCAAGTTGAGGCACACCGCGCGGCGCAGGGGGGATAATGATGCCCGCTGTGCCCAACAGGATGTTATCCCGCACGGATTGCTGGTTTCCCTGGTAGACCTTGAAATCCATGCCGGTCTGGTCGTCGTGGGTGGTGGTGAACATGCGAGTCTCGCGCGCCGGCAGCCGTGAATTCTTGTGGATGACCGGCGACGATGTCCCTTCATGGCCTTCCAGTGACAAGTCAAAGGGTGTCAAATCCACCAGCAGCATGGCCTGGTTCACTTCCCCTTGCAACATACCGGCCAGAACCGCTGCACCCTGAGCTGCTTCCTGTGCCGGATCGGTGTCCCGGCGCGGCACTGCTCCAAAGGCGCGCGTGACCGTTTCCTGGATGGCAGGCATGCGCGTCTGCTGCCCGGTGGTGATGACCGTGTTGACCTGCTCCGGTTTGAGTTTGGCATGGATGAGAACACGCTCGCACATGCGCCGGACGTTCTCGACCAGGTCGCGCGCGAGGTCCAGCATCTTTTCACGGCTCAAGGTCAATGACAGGTCTTTGAACTTGCCATCCGCCGCGGGCAGGAAGGGCAGGATGATTTCGGTCTGCTGTACCACGCTCAATTCGCGCTTGGCTTTTTCGGCTGCCCATTTCAAGCGCAGCAGTGCATCTTTGTCGGTGCGCAGGTTGAACCCCTCGGAGAATTCGTATTGCTCGATGATCCAGGTGACGATGCGCTGGTCGAAATCGTCGCCGCCCAATGCGCTTTCGCCGGTGGTCGCCAGCACCTCGAAAGCCTCGTCTCCTACGCGCATGATGGAGACAGCAAATGCGCTGCCTCCCAGGTGGCACACGGCGAAGGTCTCTTTTTGGTGTTTGCGAGTGGCGTAAGACAGGACGGCAGCAGAGGGTTCGTTGACCATCCGCACCACATCCAACCCGGCTTGGCCGGCGGCATCATAGAGTGCCTGGCGCTGTGGGCTGTAGAAGCAGGCCGGCACGGTGATAACCGCTTTATCCACCGCTTCACCGAGGAAGGCGGCTGCATCTTCTTTTACCTTACGGAACAACATGGCCGCCAGGTCGACGGGGGTGAACATATCGTTGCCCAACGCGATCTGGATGCCGCCGTTCTTGGCAAGCTGGGCGTGGTAGGAATTGAAGTGCAGATCAGCTTGCACGGTGGGATCATAAAATTTGCGCCCCAGCAAGCGTTTGATGCTGTAAACGGTGTTCTGGGCGTTGGTCATGGCCTGCCGGTCGGCGGCCGTGCCTGTGAGGAACTGGTTCGTCGCCGCGTTGAAGGCCACCACAGAGGGCGTCAGGAGTTCTCCTTCCGGGCTGGGAATAAGGACCGGTTGGCCGAACTTCAATACGGCGGCAGTGGTGTTGCTGGTGCCAAAATCGATGCCAATCGTGCGCGGCATGTGACCCTCCCATTTGGTCTCTGTGTAATGCAGCGATGCGGCAGGTAGATGATCCTGGTCAACCCGGCCATAAGCTCATCCTCCCTGCCAAGCGACGTTTTAATTATATATCAATGTTCATCAGAATATAACTACTGGAAGTTTGATATATCCAGTATGGTCTCATAGTTTATCCCGCATGGTGACCTGGCCGGCCTTGACCTCCCAAATCTCGGTGGCGAACTGTTGGATGAAGTAGCGGTCGTGCACCACGGCCAGCACCGTGCCCGAAAAACCCGCCAGCGCCTGCTCGAAGTGTCCGCGTGCCGGGATGTCCAGATGGTTGATGGGTTCGTCGAGCAGCAGCAGGTTGCAACCGCGCGCTACCAGCACCGCCAGCGAAAGGCGCGCCCGCTCGCCGAAGGACAGCTTCCCCGCCGGGACGAAGACGTCATCCCCGGTAAACAAGTATTTTGACAAAAAGGCGCGTGCCTCCGTCTCATTGAGCGAGACCTGCTTTTGGATGGCTGCCAGAGCGCCTAGCTGTGGATCGATCTCTTCTTGTTCCTGGCTCATATACCCGATGTGGATATTCGTCCCCAGCCGGATGTTACCCGCCAATGGTGGGATCTGACCCATCAAGGTGCGCAGCAGCGTCGTCTTGCCGCAACCGTTAGGTCCGACCAGGACAGTGCGCTGGCCGCTATGCAGCGCCAGGTTAAGCCCCTGCAACAGTGCGTGATCGCCGTAGCCGATGGACAGGTTTTCCATGACAACCACGTAACGGCTGGTCTCGGCCAGGTCTTTGAAATCGATCTTGATTCCCCAGGCTGATTTGGGTTTCTCGATGTGTTCGTCGGTCAGCAGGTGCTCGATGCGCTTCTCGATGGCTTTTGCCCGCTGCACGGTTTCCTGGGAGCGGTCGGCAAAGAACTGGGCGGCAAAGCCATCTGTATTTTTCGGATCAGCCTTGCCATTCTTGTGAAAAACGGCCTGTGAGCGCCTGGCTGCAGCCGCTTTGCGCAACCGGCCGATCTCGTCTTGCTGGTCGATGTACGCCCGCCACTGCCGCTGGGCTTCGGCCTCTTTTTGTTCCTGGTAGGTGCTATAGTTGCCGGCATAAGCTTTGAGCTTGTGCGTGGACGGGTCGATCTCCAGTATGCCGGTCGCCACCCGGTCGAGGAAGATGCGGTCGTGCGAGACGAGCAACACGGCTCCCTTGAAGGCCAGCAGCCAGTCTTCCAGCCATGCCAACATTTCAAGGTCGAGGTGGTTGGTGGGCTCGTCCAGCAACAGCACTTGTGGCTGAGAGAACAGCACGCCGGCCAATGCCAGACGGGTCTTCTGACCGCCGCTTAAAGCAACCACCGACAGGTCGGTTGGCAATTCGCCCAACCCCAGGCGTTTGAGCACACCGGCAGACTGGCGCTCACTTTCAGCCGCTTGCTGTATCTGGGCCAGAGTGTCGTCGTAGCTTGTTTGCAGCTCCGGTTGGTGGGGGTTGGCAGCTAAACGAGTTGCCAGCTTTCCCAACTGCGCTGTCAGCGAAGGCAAGTCGCCTTCCATGCGTTGGATGAACGCGCCCAGCGTCTCGCCGGGAAGATAGGTAAAGCCTTGCGGCAGATAGCCGGTGCGTACGGTCGACAGCGTCCAATGCACCGTTCCGGAATCGGGCTTTTCCAACCCTAGAATGATGCGCAACAGGGTGGTCTTGCCGCAGCCGTTGGCCCCCACCAGCCCCAGGCGTTCGCCGGCGTTCAGGTTGAAGCTGACGTCACTTAAGATGGTTTGTATCCCGAAGGATTTGGAGATAGATTGAACGGATAACATAAACAACCTGTAGAAGAAAACAAAAACCGGGGGCTAATGCCCTCGGTCGAAACAAACCGGGTCATTTCCCTTGCAAATGGTGGTTTCTACAGATTGTTTGTGCGCATGAACTTTTCCTTACTAAAAGACGTGCTTATTATACCAAAAATTGTTCCTTATCAAGATACACTTTTCTATTGCGTGCGGATGATGAAGCGGAAACGGCAGTCCTCTCCGAACCACATGGGGAAGTTGGTGCCCCAAACATTGTTGAACAGATTGAAGTGCATACCGTGCTGCAGGTTGGGCAACTCGTTGTTGAAGTCTAACAGCGATGGCCGTCCCGGGGCAACCAGCGGCGCATCCAGCGAGATGACCTGGAAGCGATGTTCCCCTTCATTCGCCGTTACACCCCCATCACCCACGGCATGCAGGTGGCGGTTGCCGTTTGGGACCACGTCCAGAGGTGAAACAGGCTCGCCCAGCTTGTCCATGCTCCAGGTGGCTTCCGTGGAGAGGCGCGGCATGAACGACAGCCACAACGCCTCCGGTAAGCGGCAGGCGGGCTTGTCGAACCATTGCACCACCAGTGAAATAACACCGGCTTGGGAGAAATTCCACTCCATGCTGAAGAGTTGCGGGCAGCCGTAATTCTGGGTGGCAGCCGGCTCGAAGGTGCGCAGGATGGTGAAGCGTTCGCCATTGCGGAAACATTCCAGGCTGCCGGGACCCCACCAGCGCGATTCGGCGCGGGCGGTTTCTAGGCCCGGTTTGAGGTAATCTTCCTGCGCCCAGATAACAGTTTTCAATGATTTGCGGATGTACTGCCGCCAGAAGCGGCGATAGTCGGCAGTGGAAAAGGTTTGGTATCCCAGCAGGCCGATAGGATGGTCGACGAAAGACCAGGCGTGTCCCGTGCGGTGTTCTGTCAGCTCCACCAGGCTGCCCAAGGCGGGTTGGAACCCCACCCGGTAGTGGGTCAGCTCGATATTTTGCCGGTTGAGAGACATTTTTTCCCATCCATCCAGCTCTGGGCGTTCTGGAGTGAGCGCTTCCAGCCTCCGACGCGCTTCACTTGCCTGCGGCGGGTTCCCCAGAGCGTCGAGCGCTTGATCGAGATAGGCGCGTTGTTCTTTCCATGACTCTTCCATTTTTAGGAAATTGGGTTGGTCGCGCACGGCCTGGAAGCGTTTATTGCTGTAATGGACGCGGTCGGCCAGGTGGGTCTTGATGTCCAGCCCCCAGGTGTGCTCGGGGACCAGCAGCAGCTTGCGCGTGAATGCATTGTCGTGCCGGTCGCCGGCGGTCAATTTGCCCCGTGCCAGCCATTCGTTGCGCTGGCGCAGCAGCTCGCGATAGCGGCTGACCTTGACCGGGTCGCTGCCCGCCCCGTGGATCCAGGTGTCGCCGATCTCTTGGGTGATGACCGGCAGCGTGCTTTCGATGGAGAACAGTGCGCGTGCGAAATTGTCCAGCGTCGATGCGACCACTGTGGCGGTGGTAAATTTCTCCTGCGCTACGGTATAGGCATCCAGCACCTGTGGCGCAGTTTGCGGTTCCAGATTATCGTCCGTATGAGCGAAGACCAATGCATCTGGAATTCCCTTGACGGTGGCGGCTTTGCCATAGGCCCCCTGCACCATGACGATGACCTCGGCGCCGCCGGGGTCGTGCCAGCGGAACACCGGCGGGACGCGCGGCACGGCGCTGGCAGGGTTGACTCCGATGTGCAGGAAGCGCACACCGGCAGCGGCCAGCAGAGGCACAATGCCACGCGTGTGCCCGGGCACGTCAGTCATCTTGGCAGCGATGGTCTGGTGGCCGAAGCGGCGGTCAAGCGTTTGTGAGAGCGAAAGGCCAAATTCGAAGAGCGCCGCATCCATCAGTTCGGAATGCACGGTGAAGGGCAGCGCGTGCCAGGTGATGTCGCCCGCTTGGATGGTGTCTTCCATCTGCTTGCGTTCCGCAGTCGTGGCTTGTTCCAGGTATTCGTAGATCAGCCAGGAACCGGTGGTCCAAATGAACTGTTCGCTGCCACCAGCCCGGCGGAGTTCTTGCGCCGTTTGGATGGCCTTGGGGATGAACTCGGTGAAATAACGCCGGGTAACGCGCTCTGCAAAATCGGTAAAGCCGATGTCCAGATGGGTCTTGAAAATGAGATGAACCTTGGTGGTCTTCATATTTAACGATGATAGCTTTTAACTTTCGGTTGTCTTTACCTGCCCCAAGGCAGCCACGGATAGCAGGAATAGCACGGCGTACAGGAAGAAGATGACCAGGTACCCCAACCCCGGCTGCACGGCATCGAAATAATCCGCCAGTGGGCCACCGATGCCGGCGCCCACGATACCCGCACCTGCCCCGGCCAGGTTGGAGATGCCCAGGAACTTGCCGGCTTCGGCTGGCGGCACCAGGCTGGTGCCCAGCGCCCAGTTGGTGGCCATGAAGGTTCCCGTCCCCAGCCCAATGATGCAACCGCTGATCAACACCATGATGATGTAACCGATTTGCGGCAGGTTTAAAAGGCTGGAAGATGCCACAAACCCGGAAAGCACCAACAGGAAGGCCCCTGCTGAAGCGATGTAACCGGCAATGCCGACCAGCCGCTTCTTCCCCACCCGGTCGGCCAGCCGCCCGCCGAATAGTGCGGAAGGAATAAGGAACAGGGCCACCAGCGCCAGCAGGATGGAGGTCATGGTGGCTGCGTTCTGGATCTTGAGCACGTCTTTAAGGAAATACATGGCAAAGCGCTGGATGGCGCCTACCGCGGCCAGGAACATCAGGCGGTTGATTACCCACCAGATGAAAGATTTCTGCTGCCCGGCTTCTTTGCCGATGCCCAGGCTGGCGCCGAAATAAACGCCGATGAAAATGGCGCCGGCCATGCCGATCATCCCGGCCAGCCCAACCAGCAGGATGCGCAGCGCCACCAACGACCCGCTTGTCAGGTTGCCGCTGAGGTTCACCAGCCAGACTGCCAATTGTGTGACCGCCACGAACAATACGGTCAGCCCCACCATACGCAGGTAAGGTTCCCATTTGATCTTTTCAGGCTTTGTGGTTTGTGGCTCTTCGTGGGCACTAAAAACGGTCACAGCCATGGTCACCACCAGCACGGCAGAGACGATAGCGGCTACCAGCAGTGTGTAGCCTTTATTAACCAGCGGGCTGATGCCCAATACCATCAAGGAAGGCAGCAACTCGAACACGGATTTGATGCCTGAGGAGAAGCCGCGTTGCTTTTCCGGGATCAAGTCCGGCATCAATCCTTGCAGCGGCCCCTGGGCGATGTTGGCAGAGAACTGCGAGCAGATATTGGCCACCTGCAGTACGGCGAACCCCAGCACCACACCGAACATGATTTTGGAGTTGGGGTTGCTGAGAGTGCCGAACTGCGGCGATAGTCCGATCAACAGGATGGCGAGTGCATTGAGCAATGCCCCGGTCACGATGAACGGCCGGCGCCTTCCCCAGCGGCTGGTGCTGCGATCGCTCAACATACCGGCGATCGGTTGTACCAGCATGGCCACCGCCAGCCCGACGATGTTGACGTTGGCCAGGTAGGTATTCTTCTGCGCGTCCGGAACGAATAGGAGCACCAGGTAGGGCAATAAGATGGGGGTTAAAACGCCTGAGGCAAAGCTCTGCCCCAACCAGTACATGTTAATGCCGACGTGCTCATACCAGCGATAAATGCGTTCCATGATCCCTCCTCTTATGCGATGGCGCCGGGACTGTTGG
>JBEKEX010000012.1:0-24181 GCA_050013615.1 Anaerolineaceae bacterium | reverse complement strand
GATGGATTTGCCCCATTCATGCTCGGCCAGGCCGGGTGTTTCCTCGGGGTGGATGGTGACACCGGAGGCGATGACGAGGAAATCGTAGGCCAGTGTTTGGCCGTTACCCAAACGAACCTGCCTGGCGGCCGCATCCACGGCCTCGATGGTTGCCTGGATCAAATGTGCTTTGGCCGGTATGAACTGGCTCTTGGGCTTGACCACATTTTTGCCGCTGTAGAGGCCGAAGGGAAGGAACAGGAAGCCGGGTTGGTAATAATGGACGGGGTCCTGATCGATCAGGGTCATTTCCCATTGGTCCATGTCCAATAATCGCGCCAGGCGGTTGGCGACCATGGTGCCGGCTGTGCCTGCACCCAGAATGACGAGTTTCATCATGGAATTTTGCTCCTCAGGAAAGTTGGGTGAGATTGGCTATCTGCTGCAAGCGGTCCACGAAACCGGTGCGTTCGACCAGGATGCTCTGCACGGCGCGTGCCGCGGTGAAGGGCCAGGCCTCCACCTGGGCATGTTGCTGAGCCGTGATGATCGGTATGGCTCGCGCATCTTGTTGGAGAGCTTCCAAATCCAGGTCGTAGGTGCCGGCGAGGCGGTGCAGCCGCTCGGACTCTTCGTGCGGCTCGGCGGCCTGCCAGTAGAACGGGCCGACCAGGAACAGGCCGATCGGTTGGCCTTTTTCAACGATGGACGCACCGACGTAATGCAGCCCGGCGTGGCAGGTGAAGAATTTATTGCCGTCGATGCCGCTGAATGCGAATTCTTTCCAACTGGCCCGGCAGGCAGTCCGCCCGGCAGGGCAGGCGCTCAATGCCTGGCAGAAGCTGCAGGGATGGCTGGGCTGGGTCAGCAGCTCACCCTGCAAATCGATTACGTGGGCGCCCACCTGGCTTACGTCGGCAAACAGGTCCTGGATGGCCTGGACGCAATGCGCCGGGAAGTTGCTGTCCGCTTCCAATTGATCCGGCGCCGGGGCGGCCATTTCCCCGCTGAGTAGGCGGTCGATCTCGTGGCTGGGGAAGCGCCATTGCTGCCCGATCTTGACGCCCTTCAGGCGGCCGTCGCGCAGCATGCGGTAAACCGTGATGCGATCGACGTGCAGGAGCTCTTGTACTTGACGCGTAGTCAGTAAGTCTTCCATAGTTGATATAGGTTGATATAACAATCAGGATAAATTCATTGTAGCAACCTATAACAACTTATAACAGTGACGAAACTCCATGACATTCGTCGTTGAATGATCGCGTGGTGACGAACGGGATATTGGGAATGACCATTCCTGTGAAGGTTGGAACCCGCAACTTTTTATATTGATTAGACGTACACTATTTAAATCTGATTAATACAAGATGAACCGGGAGGAAAAATGAAAGCAATCGTCTGTACGAGCTATGGATCTCCGGATGTCCTTAAGCTTCAAGAAGTGGAAAAACCTCTTCCGGGTGACAAGCAGCTTCTGATCAAAGTCCACGCGGCCTCCGTGAATTCCATGGATTGGCATCTCATCACCGGAAGTCCTGTGCTGGTGCGCTTAATGGGCATGGGTTTTTTCAAGCCCAAAGACCCGCGGGTTGGCGCTGACCTGGCGGGGCGGGTGGAAGCAGTTGGAAGCAGCGTTACACAATTTAAACCGGGGGATGAGGTGTTTGGGAGGGGGGATGGCACATTTGCCGAATATGCCCTTGCCGGAGAAAAGAACCTGGTCCTGAAACCTGCTTCTCTGAGCTTCGAGGCGGCTGCAGCGGTACCCGTGGCAGCCATCACGGCATTGCAGGCTCTGCGTGATAAGGGCGGGATTCAGCCTGGGCAAAAAGTTCTTATAAACGGAGCAGGTGGCGGGGTGGGCACCTTTGCGGTGCAGATTGCCAAGGCCTTCGGAGCGGAAGTCACGGCCGTGTGCGGGACGCGCCATGTGGATAAGGTTCGCTCGCTGGGTGCGGATCACGTCATCGATTACACTCAGGAGGATGTTACCAAGAAAGATGAGCGCTATGATCTCATCGTTGCCATCAATGGCTATCATTCCATTTTCGAGTATGGCCGCTTGTTGAATCCCGGTGGAAGGTTCGTCATCATCGGGGCTGCCAACGCCCGCTTGATCTGGGCCATGTCTCAAACCACGCTTTTCGGGTCGCGACTGTCGAAAGAAGGGAAAAAGGTGGCAGTTCTAAGTGCCACCATCAACCATGAGGATCTTGTCTTCTTGAAGGATTTGATTGAAGCCGGTAAAGTGACGCCGGTCATCGATCGAACTTACTCCTTGAGTGAAGTCCCTGAAGCCATCCGCTACATGGATGCAGGGCACGTGGGTGGAAAAATCGTCATCAGGGTGATCCCGGAAAGCAAGGTTTAAATCCTGCAGTGAAATAGCGACTTAAATTTTGGGGGTATGCCTGAAAAAGTGGCGCGATAATGTGAAGAATGTTTTGCCATTACTGCGATTGAGTCATGCAATCGCAAATATAATCTTTAAAGGATTTGAACCGCAAACCAATAGTTCACGACTGTTTTACGAATCATGTTTAATGTGTAACCAAACCGGATTTGAGACTAAAATACGCTTGGTCGTGAGTTTAGCGTTTTCGACGCTCGGAATGTGTAATAACTTGTATCACTTATAATTATGACTAAAGTAAATGATTTATAAGTTTTGCTCATCGAATCATCATTAGCCGCCATCTCTATGATGTGAAGGAATTATGAGCACAAAGGTTATCGCACTTTATATCTTGGATCAGATCTTGAGTATTTTCGGTGTAGGCGTGGCCCTGTTCTGGCCAGCCGGGCGGATTGATTGGTGGCCTGCCTGGGCAGCAATCGCTGTGTGGCTGGTTTGGTTTACAGCAATGGATGTCATCATCCTCCGCTTCAATCCGGAACTGATGGCTGAACGCCTGACTCCTCCCAAGGGGGCTAAGACTTGGGACAAAGTCATTCTGAGCATTCTTCGCCTTACGCAGTTGGTGCGCTATATCCTCGCCGGACTTGATCAGCATTATGGCTGGACGGGTGGTATTCCTTTGAGTGCTCAAATTGCTGCATTGACGGTATGTATCCTGAGCTGTGCTCTGTTCGTCTGGGCCATGGCATCCAACACTTTCTTCTCGCAGATCGTTCGCATACAGTCCGACCATGGCCACGCAGTTGCTACAGAAGGCCCGTACCGCTATATGCGTCATCCAGGTTATGTTGGCATGATCCTGTTTGAATTTGGCATTTCCACGCTGCTCGCTTCATGGTGGGCAATAATCGCCGGCGGATTGTGTGCAGTCTTGCTCATCCTCCGCACAGCTCTCGAAGACCGCACTTTACAGGCCGAGCTGACTGGCTATGTGGATTATGCCCGTCAGGTGCGTTATCGCCTGTTACCAGGCATTTGGTAATCAAGTGAAGCCACACGGTGGCTAACATTGGCTCCACTGGACGGGGCTGCCCGACCCAGCCGGAGTGAGTAAGCTCTAGAGATGACATCCATCAACCACAGCTCGAGCATAATCATCGAATCGATACGTTCCAAGAGCCGGCGTCTGTCTCCGGAAGCCTGGATGGGGATTTTGATTGTACTGGCCCTGGCTGCCCGAGCGGCCTGGCTCCTGTACACTCGCTACACTTCAGATGATGCCTTCATCACGTTCCGTTATGCCCACCAGATTGCCCTGGGCAATGGCTTCATCTACAACTTGGGGGAAAAGCTGGACGGGACGACGAGTCCCCTCTATGCCCTGCTGCTGGCCGCATGGGCCAAAATTATCCCGGATATTGTCCTGGGTTCCAAGCTACTGGATTTGGCCTTTGCGCTTGCCGCCCTTCTTTTTGTCTGGCAAACGCTGAAATTCCTGGGTCGCAGCCAGTCGGAACAGATTGGCGTTATTCTTTTGCTGGGGTTGTCCTCCAAGCTCTGGTCCATGGAAACCGAGGGGATGGAAATTCCCCTGGTGCTTTTTCTGATGGCGGCGTCCTGGTATGCGGTGGTCCGCCGGCGATTCACCTGGGCGGGGTTGTTGCTTGGCCTGCTCATTTGGACCCGCGTGGACCTTTTCCTCTGGCCGGTCCTGTTGGCCGCCGTGACTTTGCTCTCAGATGTAAAGGCCACCCTGCGGATGGCCGGGGCAGCCATCCTGACCTACCTTCCCTGGGTCATCTTTGCCACACTTTATTTCGGGTCGCCCATTCCTTATTCCATCACGGCCAAGTGGGTTGCCTATATTCAATTCGATCATTCCCCGCTGTTCAATCATTTTCTTACGGTCTTGGGATATCTTTCCCCTTTTACCATCCTCACGCCGGCGTGGCTTAACGTTCTCTTTATTGCCATAACCCTGGCAATGGCAGCCTACCAGGCTGTACGAACCATGCGAGACCGCCGGCTCGTCATCCTGATCTGTTTTGTGTTGTTGGAGATGATCCGCCTGACCCTGACGCGGGCGACGTTTGAAAGCCGGTACTTCGTACCCGCTCTATGGGCTACGCTGATCCTGGCGGGGATGGCCGCAGGGGACTTGTGGGGAAGCATTAAAGCGTATAAACCGGCCATTCTATGGGGCTGCAGGATATTCCTTGCCGCGGCACTGCTCGTTGGCTTGAGTTTTGCGCTGAAGTGGGCCGGTGATGTCCGCCTCTCGCAAACCTCACGCGACGAACGCTCACTCATGGCGATCGGTCTCTGGCTCCACGACCACGCCCCGGCCGGCAGCCGGGTAGAGCTGGAACCGCTCGGTTACATCGGATACTATTCAGACCTGACCATGCTGGATGATGTTGGCCTGGTGACCCCCGCGGTCGTGGACATGAAACGCAGCCAGGTGGGGGGAGACCTTTACTTCACCTATCTCAGCCCCGACTATTTGATCCTGCACTGTGACGATGCCCTGCGCATGCAGGGGTATTTGAAAGGCCAGGATACGGGTCTGGCAGCAGGATACTTCCGGGTGGAGCAATTCAATCCGTTGAGTTTCGATCCATATCATGCTATTGCCCCCGTAGGAATACCCGTAGCGCTGCCACGCAATTCCTGCTATGAAATTTGGCAAGCCAGGTGAGTCAGATTTGTGACCAACCATCCGTTACCTGTAATACAATCTAATCACTTATAGCTGTAGGGTGCGCCCCTGGCGCACCTGTTCAATGATTTATAATGGTGCGTTACGAACGCACCCTACGAGCTGTAGCCATCTCATTTACCTGGCGAATGTTTCATCCAGCCAGTCGTACACGACTTCCTGCATCAATATTATATTGTTGACCTGGCAATGTGCATCTGCACCTTCCTCAATGCTGAAGACGTGTAATTTCTTCGGGACTTTCAGAGCATCGTAGATCTCACGCGCTTGTGTCAGGAACATTGGGGCTTCGCCTTCGCTGGCGAGACATAGAGTTGGGCAGTGGATTTTTTCGGGTTCGATGATCTCGCGCCCAAATTCTATGAGTTGGGAAAGGCTGCTCACTCCAAACTGCCAGCAGGTGCGTTCCGCGGTGATTGCCGTCATCGTGTTCTGGTGCGTAGCAATTTGACCCACAAGGTTGGTGACGAATGCCGGGGCTTTGAGCAGCGCAGGCGGGAACTCTGCAACGGACAGTCGATACGGATCGCTGATTGGCGAGTCAGCGATGAGGGCCTTGATCCGCTTGCCGCCGTCAGCCACGGCACCACGGAGGGCAAAGTACCCCCCGATGCTGAACCCGATCAACGCCACCCGGTCGCAATCCACGTCCGGGCGCTGTACTATGTAGTCGATAATGGCTTTCAGGGGGGCATCGATCGCGTCATTGAGACCAGTCAAGGGAAGCTCAGGGTAGCGTAAGCGACTTCCCAAATGGATGGGCAGATCCACCGCGACGATGTTGTACCCCCGGCTGCGCCCGGCCCCAACCCAAAAATAGGCGTGTTCGGCCCAACCCTCACCGCCCGTCACATAGATCAAGGTCGGCGCTTTGGCTGCCCCGCCAACTGCCGGCAGGAAGTAGCCATGCAGCGGGTACGGTTGGAAAGGCACTTCAATCTGGATAATGGGTGGGTCGAGGAGGGCAGCAGCCTTCTGGAAACAGGATATGCCACTGTGCCAGTTTTCGGCTAAACGTTTATCCTGAGGACGGGCAGAAAATATACTGGTCTGGTAATAGCTAAAGGCCCGTAGATAGGCTTCGCGGGCGCTGACCAGATGATGCGCTTGCTCAGCCGCCTGGGCCTGAGCTTCAAGCCGCTGCCCGGCCTTCGTCCACTCTCTAACCCAGCTTTCCGTGTCCTTGATCTGCGAGGCAGTACTCAGACACTCGCCAAGTTCGGCACCACCGGCACCGCTGCTTCCCATTACCCACGCCAGGTTGAAATCCATGTCTTCATCGTCAAAATGGAGTTTGACGGCACGACGCTGCATAATTCTCTCTTCATTGGTAGGCTTTTTCATAATTATCTCCTTGACACACTGTTGCTTTCTAGACAGATTGTCGATTACAATATAGTCTCCATGGCCCGGTTCGTCAATATGGAATATCGTTGGTGTGTCGTATAAGCGACAGGAGTCGAAAATGTCAAAAGAAGAAGTGTCGCAAGATAGCATAACCAATAGCCGCAAGATCGATCCGCGTATCGAACGCACCCGGGAAGCGCTCCGTGGTGCGCTTATGGCATTGATCGAGGAAAAAGGTTTTGACGCGATTTCGGTTCAGGATATCACCGAGCGCGCACGGCTAAACCGTGCCACGTTTTACCTTCACTACCGGGACAAGCAAGACCTGCTCATTCGCACAAGTGAGGCGGTTTTTGATAGTCTAGTCGCGGAAGCCGGGCCAATTGATCGCGGGAACCTCGCTTTCGAGAAGCCGCCACAGCAGGTGGTGATTCTCTTCCAACACCTGGTCAAACACCGGGACTTTTACCGGGTGGTGCTAGGGAGATCGGGTGTGCCCGCCTTCGTAGCGCGGATACGCGAATACCTGGTCACATTCACGCAACAGCACGTTGCCAGTCTGCACACGCTCTATCCCACCGCCGTCCCGATTCTGGACGATAGGTTCATCAGCGAGTATGTGGCCGGGGCGATGCTGGGCATCATCATCTGGTGGCTGGATAACGACCTACCGCATTCACCCGAATATGTGGCCGACCGGTTTGGCTGGCTGAGCGTAGCTGGTACGTACAAGATGTTGGGCATCGAACCGCCGAAGCTGGACGGGGATTAGCCAGCTCGGACTACCCCAGGGGGAAATTGCAATTTCAGTTCGCATCACTCTCCTCTTGACAGGTTGTAGGGTGCGCCCCTGGCGCACCTGTTCAATGATTTATAATGGTGCGTTACGAACGCACCCTACGGGTTATCGGAGAGGGAAATCGAAGAATATCGTAAACATGCTATGTCCTAATACTCTTTTATTGCGATTTTTAAGGCAAAACCATATTGATTTATTGTATATGTAACCTTTTCCTCATATTTGAATCCAATTAGTATGCTGATCACTCATTGACATTCCCGCCCACAGCCTTTATAATAACCTCCGCTTCGTGCCCTGGCTGGTGCAAATGCCGGGGTGCGTGATTGTATCCCCAACTTCCCCGCCGGCCGGCGTGAAACAGCGCAGGTACGGTGGCGAAGTGAAGATTGGAGAAGGAAAAAATGAAATATGCTATTTTCGAAAGCGGCGGCAAGCAATACAAGGCCGTCGAAGGGGCCACAGTTGAAGTGGACCATTTGCTGGTGGACGCCGGTTCGCAGGTGAAACTGGAGCCGGTGCTGCTGCTGGTGGACGATGAGGACATCTCCGTCGGCACGCCGGCGGTCAAGAACGCTCACGTCACCGCCACGGTAGCCGGCCACGAGTTGGGGCCCAAGATCGTCATCTTCAAGTACAGTCCCAAGAAACGCATCCGGGTGAAGACCGGGCATCGCCAGCAGTACACTCAGCTTAAAATTGATTCGATCGAAGTGGAGTAAAGACAATGGCTCACAAGAAGGGCGGCGGCTCAGTCCGCAATGGTCGTGATAGTAATGGTCAGCGTTTGGGCGTCAAGCGCTATGGCGGCGAAGTGGTGCTCTCAGGCAACATTTTGGTTCGCCAGCATGGCACCAAGATCAAACCCGGCTTGAATGTCGGCGTTGGCAAGGACTACACCCTGTTCGCCGTGGCTGATGGCGAAGTGTTGTACGAAACACTGCCCAACGGTCAAAAAATCGTCAGTATTAAGCCTGCTAAAACGGCTTAGTCGACCATTCTTCAGCACCGTCGCCGGGTCGAACCGGTAAACGGAAGCTGAAAAGAGAGGCTATGATGAAAGAGGGCATTCACCCTACATATTACACGGATGCCAAGGTGGTTTGCGCCTGCGGCAATACCTGGACGACCGGTTCGACCAAGAAAGAGATCCACACCGAAGTCTGCTCGAAGTGTCACCCGTTCTTCACGGGACAACAGCAGCGCCTGATCGATATCGAAGGCCAGGTGGACCGCTTCTATAAGAAACTGCAGGCCCGCAAGAATTACGTCGACCAGAAGAAGACCCGCGAAGATTCACGCACCTCGGTGGATCGCCTGGTCTCTGACCTGGGCTTGGGCACGCGTGCCGTGGAAGCCCTTTCCAAGGCCGGCATCGACAAGGTCGGGCAGGTGCTGGATAAATTGGCGGAGGGCGAAAATGCCTTGCTCGCCGTGGACGGCTTTGGCCGTAAATCCTTGATCGATTTGAAGAAGAAGCTGCGCCAATTGGGTTACGAATTGCCTGCTGCAGCAGAAGAGATTTCTGTCTAGCAGGTTTCAGATACGAATGATAAAGGGCTGTCTTGAAAAAGGCAGCCCTTTTCGTTTTAATCCCGTTATTGTCATCGCGAGCCCTGGCGCAGTTTACCAGGGCGTGGCGATCTCCAAATAGGTTAGAAGATTGCCCTGCCTCGTAAGAGGTCAACGAGCACCCCCTCAGCCGGGGGCAGGCAGTGCGCTCGACTCGCAATGACACAATTTATTATCATATTTATGATGAAGGGCTGTCTTGAAAAAGGCAGCCCTTTTCGTTATCGGTATATGCTTTCTTATTCAACAGAAAAGTTATTGCTTTTTCTGCAGTTCTCGCCATACTTTTTCAGGCAAGATGGGCAGGTCGCGGATGCGCACCCCCACGGCGTCGAAGACGGCGTCGGCGATGGCCGGCGCCACGCCCTCGGTGACGATCTCGCCCAGCCCCTTTGCTCCATAGGGCCCGGCCTCTTCGTAGGAAGGCACTAACAACGATACCATCTCAGGCATTTCATCCGCCTGGAAGATGTGGTAATCGCCGAAGCGAGTGGTCAATAGTTTGCCATTGTCATCGTAAGCCATTTCCTCACTTAACGCATACCCCAGGGCCTGGGTCTGGCCGCCTTCCATCTGGCCCACAGCAGTCTGCGGGTTGATGACCGTCCCGCAATCCACGGCCATCACGAGCTTCTTGGCCCGCACTTCACCGGTCTCGACGTCCACTTCCACCTCGGCGAACTCTGCGCCAAAGCTGGGCGGGGCGATGTTCGACATTTGCGAATCGGCGGCCATGATCTGTTTCTGGTCGGCCATGTGCAGACTGTGGATGGCGATCTCGGTCAGCGAAACGCTGCGCCCATCGGCGGCAAAGACGCGTTCATCCCTGGCCACCATGCCTTCGGTGTTGGTCTTGAGCATCAGCGCGGCGCGCTCGAAGAGCTGTTTACGCACTTCCTCGGCGGTTTTCTTGACGGCATTGCCGGCGATGTAGGTGGTGGTGGATGCATAGGCGCCCACATCGAAGGGGGTGATGTCGGTGTCGGAGGAATAGACGATCATTTTGGAGAGGGGAATGCCCAGCGTTTCAGCGGCGATTTGCCCCAATACCGTATCCGAGCCGGTGCCCAGGTCAGCTGCCCCGACCAGCAGGTTGAAGCTGCCGTCGTCGTTCATCTTGAGGATGGCGCCGCCCATTTGCAGCCCCGGGATGGAGGTTCCGTGCATCAGGATGCACATGCCCAGGCCGCGGCGGATGTTGGGGCGCAACGGATCGATCTTCCAGGACGGGTCTTTGCGCCGCCCCCAATCGATCGCCTTGGCAGCTTGTTCCACACATTGGGGCAGGGCGCTGCTGTGTACGGTCTGGGCCACCAGGCCGCCTTCGCCTAATAGGGACATAATGGGGATATCGTCGCCGGCGCGGACGGCGTTCTTCATGCGGAATTCCACTGGGTCGAAGCCCAGTGCAGCGGCCATCTCGTCCATCATGCTTTCCATGGCAAACTGGCCCTGCGGGCCGCCGAAGCCGCGGAACGCGCTGGGGACGGGACGGTTGGTGTAGACGATCTTCGAATCGAAACGTAGGTTGGGACAACGATAGGTGGAAAGGCCACGGGCGCCGATCAAGTTGCAAACGGTCTGGCCCTGCACGCCGTAGGCGCCGGTATTTTCGACCACGGTCATGTCCAGGGCGGTGAGCCTGCCATCCTTGTTCACGCCGGCGCGATAGGTGATCTTGGCCGGGTGACGGGAACGGGTGGTAGTGAATTCCTGCTCACGGGTGAATTCCAGCCGCACCGGCCGTCCGGTGGCGATGGTTAAAAGGGCTGCCAGGTCTTCGGTGATGATGTCCATCTTGCCGCCGAAGCCGCCGCCCATGCGGGGTTTGATCACCCGGATGCGGTTGACCGGCAGGCCGACGATATGGGACATAATGCGCCGCATGTGAGAGGGCGCTTGGTTGGCGGTGCGGATGATCAGACGATCGTCTTCGTCCCAATAGGTGATGGTGACGTGCGGTTCGATCGGCGTCTGCTGCACCTGCTGGAGCACATAGGTGCGCTCGAAGGTGTAGTCGGATTCCTTCAGCGCCTTGTCCACGTCGCCCACGTTGGCCTGGATGGTGGTCACCAGGTTGTGGCTAGCATCCTTGATGCCGATGGCGTCCGGCTCGTCGTGGATGACCGGTGCACCATCTTTCAATGCCTCTTCAGCATCAAACACCGCCGGTAGTGGCTCGTAGTCCACTTTGATCAGCTTGAGCGCCTGGCGGGCAATCTCCAGTGTCTCGGCGGCCACCACGGCTACCTTATCACCGATATGGCGAACTTTATTGTCCAGGCTCACCTGGTCGTAAGGCTTGGGGTTGGGGTACGACTGGCAGCCGGGGGCAAAGATCACGCGCGGAATATCCTTGTAAGTGAGCACAGCGCGCACGCCGGGCAGGGCACGCGCCTTGGTAGCATCGATATCGTGGATGCGGGCGTGCGGGTAGGGACTGGTCAGCATGGCAGCGTAGAGCATGCCGGGCAGCGTGAAATCGTCGGTGAACGAGGATCGGCCTTTGGCCAGCCGCAGCGCATCAAGCTTCTTTTCTGGTGCGCCCACCACGTGGGTGGCAGGTCTGGTTTCCACCGGGGGAGCCACTTGGACGTCGGTCGTAGTTGCACTTGTGCCACCGATTTGTGCTGTTGGCACCTGATAGGATTGGTTGGTGAATAGCGAGAAAACCTCTTCTGTGGGTATGGGGTGGCTGGCGTTCAACGGCGGCACCGCTTCACCCCGCAGAAAAGCGGCGGCACGCATCACGGCTTCCAGGGGCTTCACGTATCCGGTACAGCGGCACAAGCACGAACTGAGAGCCTCGCGGCCTTCTTCGAGGGTCGGATATTTATTTTTGTCCAGTAGCGCTTTGGTGGCCAGGATCTTACCCGGTGTGCAATAGCCGCATTGGATGGCGCCGGTCTCGATGAACGCGGCCTGGATGGGGTGCAGTTCGCCGCGTTCGGAAAGCCCTTCGACGGTGAGGACGCTGTGTCCGTCGGCCTGGGCAGCCATGGTGATACAGCTCGGCACCAGTCTTCCATCCAGCAGCACGGAACAGGCGCCGCATTCGCCGGTCTCGCAGCCGCGCTTGACGCTGATGATGTTGGATCTACGCAGCAAATCCAGCAGGGATTCATTTTCTTTAATGCTGAATTCGGTTTTTTGGCCGTTCAATTCGATCGAGATGTTCATAGGCGCATGATCTCCAGTTCCATCGATCTACTTCCCTTCAATCAGCTTGCTTCCAGGCGGCTAACAGTGCCCGGCGGAGCAGCGTGCCCGCCATGGCGGCGCGGTATTCGGCGCTGCCGCGGAAATCTCCCGCCGGGTGTGCCCAGGATTGGGCATTTGCGGCAGCATTTTCCAACAGCTCAGGGCTCAAAGACTTGCCGGTGAGCAATTTTTCAATCGGTTCCATCCGCTCCGGCAGGGGAGAAGCACCTGAGATTGCCACGTGAACGGTCTTGGCTGTGTGATCTTCCACTTCCACCCGGGCCACGATGGCGACGGTGGCCTGATCACGCGGCGTGCGCGCCACCCGCATCAGGGACTCGCCATGGGCAGCTTCACTGCCTGTGGGTGTGCGGACTTCACAAGCCACTTCGCCGGGAGCCAATTTGGTCTTGCTGCCAATGAACTCGGATAGTGCGGCAGGCCGCAACGCGCCGGAGCGTGTGCGCACCATAACCACGGCTTCCAGAACCAGCAATGCTAGTACCATTTCGCTGGGACCTGATTGATCGATCAGCAGCCCGCCAACATTGGCCCGGTTGCGCATGCCCAGCTCGCCGGCAAAGTGAGCACATTGGTTGAGCAGGGCGTGGAAATGACACCTGAGCAGGTCGGATTCGACGATGGATTGGAGTGAAGCCAGCACGCCCAGTTTAATGCCCCCATCTTCTTCCTTGATGGTATCCAACCCTAAGCGGCTGAGGTCGACACCGGCTTCCATGGGCCAGTCTTCAGGCGCCAGGGGGCGGGTTGGGCAGAACAACGGCGCGGCGCGCAGGTCCCGGCGCGCTAAAATCTCTTGAGCGGTTTCCCAATCGGCAGGGCGGTAGTATTCCCGCAATTGTTTTGGCATAGAACCTCTTTCGATTACAAACGGGCGTCAACACCCGTCGGCAAACGCATCTACTACGGATTTGATATCCTTCATCATCGGGAACAGGATGGGACAGGTGACGCCGGCATCGATGTATTCACGCACCTTGGCGCGGCATTCCGCCGAAGTGCCCACGGCCATCAGCCCGCGCACCACTTCGTCTGGGATCACTTTGCTGGCGCGGATGTAGTCCGCTTCGGTAGCGGGCCAGGAGAGGATGGCGTGCACTTTTTCCAGCAGCTCATCGCTGACGCCGCTGGCTTTCATGATGTGCGGCTCGGTAGCCAGGTAATAAGCCACCAGCTTCTTGCCCTCGGCCATGGCGGCATCGGGGTTCTCGTCGGAAAGGCAGCATACCAACAGTTCGGGGCGGTCCACGTCGGCGATAGTCTTGCCTGCCTTCTTGGCGCCGGTTTCCACCAGGGCGATGGCGCGCTTGATGTAATCGGCTGAGACCACGTAGTTGAGCACCACGCCGTCGCAAATTTCACCGGCCAGCTCCAGCATCTTGTCGCCGGTGGCACCGATGTAAATGGGTACGTCGCGCGGCGACAAATCGCCATAGGCTACGTCCAGGCGGATGCGGTCGAGGTGGACGAAGTCGCCCTGGTAGGTGACTTCCTGCATGGTGAATAACTGGCGGATCGATTCGACGTATTCGCGCATGGCCTGCAATGGTTTTTCACGCTTGATGCCGACCCGTCCGGCGATGGGTTCCCACCAGGCGCCCAGGCCCAACATGGCCCGGCCGCGGCCATCCACTTTACCGCCCAGCTCCCACATGGTGCTCCAGGTTGAGGCAATGACGGCAGGGTTGCGCGTCCAAATGGGCAGAACGCCGGAACCGAAGCGCAGCCTTTTGGTGTTGGATAGGAAAGCACTCATCATCACGATGCAATCGCGCGCCAGACGCGTGTCGGCCTGCCAGATCTCGCTGAAGCCATGATCTTCGGCGTAGCGGGTCATTTCCAACTCATAATGCATATCGTGTTTATCTTGCAGGTATAGAGCGAAACGTTGAGACATAATGGACACCTCGGATGGATAAATTATTGATCACGATTTCCGGTATGGAAGTCGAATGATTTACATGGCCTTTTTCCACAGACGGGCAGCCTGTGCATTGAGGGCTTGGCATGCACTTTGCTCATCACCAACCACCAGGCGGCCTTCTTTGAGAAGCGGTTTGCCGGCGGTCATCACCATGCGCACGTGCTCCGGGTTGCGGTACAGGATCAATTGATCGAACAGGTTCCAATCGCCTGCCGGTGTGGGGACGCCCGCATCGATCAATTGCAGATCGGCTTGCCAGCCGGGTTGGATGCGGCCGACGTTTTGCAGGTTGAGCGCCTTGGCGCCGCCTTCGGTAGCCATGTGCCAGACAAGACGGGCGGGCATCTTGCGCGGGTCGCATTGGTTGGCCTTGTGGATCAGGAATGCGCCGCGCATGACCTCGAAGAAGTTGTCGATGTAACTGTCGCTGCCCAGCCCCATGGTCACACCGGCTGCGGCGAGCTGTGGGATGGGGGCGATGCCGGCGCCAACCTCGCAGTTGGAGAGCGGCATGTGCGAGACGTGGGCGCCGCGAGCGGCGATGAGATCAATTTCTTTGGAGTCGATCTGGACGCATTGCGACAGGAGCATGTTGGGTCCCAGCACGCCCAGGTGATCGTAGTAAGCGATGGGCCGCATGCCGAAATTCTTGAGGGCTTGTTCAGGCTCGTAAGTGCCTTCCGAGCAATGGGCATGCACCAATGTGCCGCGTTCACGCGCCAGGTTGAAGGCTCGCCGGATGAAATCCGCCGAGCAGGTGAATGTGGTGTGATAGCACATCATGCCTGAGACCAGCCCGCCGCGCTGGCGGCAGCGATCGATGAACTGTGCGTTTTCCTGCAACCCCAGCTCGCCGTTCTCTTTGTTCACCCGTTCGGTGGCTTCGAAAGAAAGGATGGCGCGCTGGCCATACTTTTCCACGATCTCCGCTTCAACTTCCAGGTTACCGGGCAGTGAATGGGGCGCTTCCAGGCAATCGTAGAAGCTGCTGATGCCGCTTCGGATCATCAGCTGGCATTGCCACTCGACGGCGGCGCGCAGCATCTCGTGATCCACGCCATCTTCGACCATCGGCCACCAGAAATCCTTCAGGAATGGCCAGAACCCGTCCGGCGCTTTGGAGAGCGGGATACCGTGCGACAGGACGCCGTAAAGATGGGTGTGGGTGTTGACGAAACCGGGCGAGAGCACCTGGCCGGGTGCCTCCCAATGCTCATCGTTGGGGAAACGGCTGATCAATTCGACGTTGGGTGCCACGTCGGTGATCACGTCACCGGAAATGCGCACCCCGTTTGCTTTGCGTGGGGGTTCATCGGTGTTGGCGATCAGCCATTCTGGAAGGATGAGGATACCTGGCATGAGATTCTCCTGTGCAATGTGTCGAAAATGGTCTAGTTGCCTACGATCATCGGGAACAACTTGACTTCATCGCCATCGATCAGGTGAGTGCCAAGCTGTTGCCGCTCCAATTGCTTGCCGTTGTGAAGGATGCGCAAGAAGGGACTGGGGGCGTTGCCGCGCAGGGCTACGTTGTGGAATGCGGGTGAATGCTGCTCCGCCAGAAAGCGGATCAACTGGCGCAAGCTGGCACCTTTCACAATGGATATTTCTTCCTCTTTTTTTCCAGTATAAACAGCCAACGTATTGAAATACTCTACATGAACAGTGATCATCAATATTCCTTGCCTAACTGTGCAAAAACCGACCATTACCTTTCTGCCCAGTGAATTGCCCATTCTCAAAGGCCACCGCACCGCGCGTCAGGGTCAACACGGGGTAACCCTGGAGTGGAAAGCCTTCATAGGGGGTGTAATCGACATCCTGATGCAATAAGGAATGCGTCAGGATGAGGTGACGCTGCGGGTCGAAGACGACCAAATCTGCATCCGCACCAGGTGCCAGCGTGCCTTTTTGCGGGTAGAGGTTGAAGATGCGCGCCGGGTTGCTGCAGCAGATTTCGACCCAGCGATTGAGCGAGATCTGCTTTTGAAGGACGCCGAAGGTATAAAGCAGCGCCAGGCGTGATTCGATGCCGGGTAGCCCGCCGGGGATGTCGGCGAACGAGTCGCGGCCCAATTCCTTCTGACCGTGAAAATTGAACGCACAATGGTCGGTGCCGACCGTTTGTAAATCGTCTTCGGCCAGGGCATGCCACAAGGCTTGCTGGTCGGCGGCTTTGCGCAACGGCGGGGAACAGACGAACTTGGCGCCTTCGAAGTCAGGGCGTTCCAATTCAGAATCGTTGAGCAATAAGTATTGTGGGCAGGTTTCGCCGAACACATTCAATCCGCGTTCGCGTGCCGAGCGGATGATAGCTGCACCGGCCGCAGTCGATACGTGGACGACGTACAAGCAAGCCCCGGTGACCTCGGCCAGTGCTACAGCGCGTTGGATTGCTTCCGTTTCTGCAATGGCGGGTCGCACCAGGGCGTGATAGCGGGGTGCGGTCTTGCCCTGTGCCAACAGTTTCTGCTTGCGGTGGGCGATGATGGCGTCGTTTTCCGCATGCACCATTACCGACCCCCCGGCTGCTTCAACGGTTTCCAGGACGTGCAAAAAAGCTCTGTCGCTTAACGCAAAGCCCTCATAGGTCAGATACGTTTTGAACGAGGTGCAGCCAGCCTGGATAATTTCCGAAACCTGCAACAGGGTCTCCGGATGGTCATTGGTCAGGGTCATGTGCAGAGCAAAGTCCGTCGCGGCGTGACCCTCGGCTTGCTTGCGGCGGGCTTCCAGCGCTTGAAATAACGTTTCGCCTGGGGCTGGTTCGATAAAATCGATCACAGTAGTGGTGCCGCCACACACAGCCGCCACGGTGCCGCTTTCCCAATCGTCACTGGTGCGCGTGGCCCCCACCGGCATTTCCAAATGGACATGTGGGTCAACTGCGCCCGGCAGCACCAGCTTCCCCTGCGCATCGAAAGTGCGTTTGCCCTCCAGGTCACCGCCAATGGCGGCGATGGTCTCGCCGATGATACCGATATCCGCCAGGAAGGTGTCGCTGGCGGTGACCAGGGTACCGTTTTTGATGACCAGGTCGAATTGCTGTGTTACAGAACTGGTGGCGTGATGACGCATAGCACTCGCAAGTCTTCTTTCTCTCCAGCAGAGAAATTGCGCAATTGTGCGCCTTCGTAATAGATGCTATCTCCCGGAAACAGGGAGTAAGTTCGATCCCCGATGACGAGGGTCAACTCGCCCTGGAGGACGTACATCACTTCTTCAGTAGGGTGTATCAGGGCCTGCGCCTTGTGGCTTTCGCCAGCTTTCAAGCAGATCATATAAGCAGCCATTTGGCGGTGCAGGTCGTTGGTCAGCAGCTCGTAGGTCAGGTGGGGCTCCGGGAAACTGAGTTTTTTGCGAGCGTCTTCGCGCACCACCTGTTCAGTTTGGGAATCGCCATCCAGAAAGGCGAACATGGGGATGTGCATCGCATTGGCAATGCGCTGGAGTGAGCTGATCGAAGGTGAGGTGAGATCGTTTTCCACCTGGCTGAGAAAACTGGCAGTCAAGCCAGTCTTTTCGCCCAGGTCACGCAGGCTCATGTTCAATTCGTTTCTTCGGTCGCGAATACGTTGGCCGATCATGGCATCCTTTTTTTGGAGCAAGGCCCAGGCTGATTGCGGGCAAAAAACAAGTCCGCGAGGTGAGAAAAGCGGCCTATTACCTAGTATAGAAGGCTTCCGGAGAATGTCAAGTATAGATTGATGTCTGTTAAGCGTCGTTTAATAAAAAATCGAAATTTAGTATTGTTTGTCATAATGCATGGTGACAATTGTCATAGCGGTTCCATGACGATCGGCGATGTTCTTTCGTTCCGGTTTTTGCTACTATAAAAACGCCTGAAATAATGTTATGAGCAAATGCTCAGACTATAAAAAGGGTTTTCCCATCCCCATGTCACTCATCATACAGAAAGCTTCTTACGTAGTACGTGACCCGACGCGCATCGAACACGATTGTGATGTGTTGGTGGAAGGTCAGCGAATCGCTGCGGTGGGGCCGAATTTGAGTGTGCCGCCCCAAGCGACAGTCCTGGATGGTCAGGGTTGTGTGGTCATCCCCGGACTGATCAACGCGCATACGCATCTCTATCAAAATTTCCTCAAGGGCATTTCACCTGGGCTGGCGCTGGTGCCGTGGTGCAATATGGTGCTTTTCCCGACGGTGGGTGCCATCAGCACGGCGCACAAGGCAGGCAATTTACGCCCCGGGTATTTGTGGTCTGCTGCCGCGGCGCTGGAGATGATCCACGGCGGGACAACGTGCTGTCTCGACATGGATAACGTGACCGATGAAACAGTAACAGCCTGGGAAGATGCCGGTTTCCGGGGCATTATGGCCTACACGCTTGCGAATAAATGGGTGCCGGCGGAACTTCGCTCAGCTGAAGAAGAAATGCGCCGTAAAACGTTGAGGTTTGTGGAACGACACCATCACCCCGATGGTTTGACCACAGTCTTCCTGGCGCCTTCGACCCTTTTCCTGTGCGATGATCCATTCCTGCAGTGGGCGGGGGAGCAGGCGCGGGCATACGACCTGGGGATGCAGATCCATATTTCCGAGATTGCCGGCGAGGTCGAAGATTCGCTCAAAGACTATGGCCTGCGCCCAGTGGAAAAACTGGAACAACTGGGGCTGCTGGAACCGCGATTGAGTGCGGTGCACTGTTGTCACTTGAACGACAAGGAAATCGATCTGCTTGCCGGTTCGGGCGCCACGGTTGTGCATTGCCCGAAGAGCAACATGAAACTGGCCGATGGGATCATGCAGACGGTGGCCATGCAGAAGGCTGGAATTCCCATCAGCCTGGGCACAGATGGTTGTGCTTCGAATGATTTGCTGGATATGTGGGAAGAGATGCGGGCGGCAGTGATGCTGGCCCGCGTTTCATGCCAGGATGCCAATGCGCTGACCCCAGCCGATGCGTTCCGTATGGCGACGGTCGATGCAGCCCGCACTTGCCGGATCGATGCAGGGACCATTGAGCCGGGCAAACTGGCGGATTTGGCTGTCATAGAACTTAAGAATGCTCACTTACGTCCCTTCCATGGGGATGACCTGTTGAATATGCTGGTCTTCTGCGTGCGTGCCGATGACGTACGCGACACCGTCATCAATGGTGACGTGGTGATGCGCGACCGAAAGGTCACCACGCTGGATGAGCCGGCTATTTTGAAAGAGGCAGATGCCGTCGAAGCGCCGCTGTACGCCGGGCGCACCAATTTCAAATTCTAGGAGGCAGGGCATTGAGCAACTCGTTGGTGACCTATTATCCAGGTAACACAATAATCCACAAACTGGATCCACGGATTAAGATCATCTTCATGGTGTTGGCCAGTGTGGTGATCTTTGGGGTCCAGAATCTGGCGTTGTGCGCTTTTGTTCTGCTTACCATGTGTGCACTTTGGGTTGTGGCGCGCTTACCGTTCTCTCTGTTGGCGAGTTTTGGCAAGGCTCTCTTCCCCATCATGATCTTCCTATTCGTTGTGCAAGCAATATTCTATCCGGGTACGACCTACGTCATCAAACCACTCATCCCCACTTTCGTCCCGCTCATCGGTGGCATTGGGTATGTTTCGGTGGAAGGGATGTTGTTCGCGGTGCTGCTCGCGCTGAGATTGTTGGCAATGATCATATTGTTACCCCTCGTAAGCTTCACAACGCCTGTGCAGAACCTGGCACTGGGGCTGGCAAGGATTGGGATGCCCTATCAATGGGCCTATGCCACCACGACGGCATTGAATTTGGTGCCCATTTTACAGACCGAAACCGGCGTCATCATGGATGCGCAACGTCTGCGGGCCATGCAGTCGTTCGAAAAGGGCAAGCTGATGGATAAACTGCGCGCCTATCCTGCGTTGGTTACACCCTTGATCATTGGATCGATGCGCCGCGCACAACTCATGTCTATTGCCATGGATTCGCGGGCCTTTGGCGCTTCAAAAGAAAGAACCTATCTCGAAGATGTCAACATGCATCCGTCGGACTGGGTTTTTCTGGTCATCTGCATCATTTATTCGGTCGCCATCTTGGTGATCGCCGCCTTAATCTAAAATGGACAGGCAAACGACAATGACGACTCCGGCAATCGAACTAATCAACGTATCTTATAGTTATGCCCGCAGCAAAAAGTATGCGCTTAAAGACCTGAACCTGCGGGTGGAGCAGGGTGAATTCCTGGCCGTCATGGGTGAAAATGGAGCGGGCAAGAGCACTTTTTGCCAGATCCTGAACGGCATTCTTCCCAATTCCATGGGCGGGCGATTGAAGGGCAAGGTGCTTGTCCAGGGATTGAATACGGTGGAAACGCCCATCTCTCAACTGGCGACCAAAGTGGCTATTGTGCTCGAAGACCCAGAGACTCAGTTTTTCACCTCTTGCGTCAGAAGTGAGATCGCTTTTGGCCCCGAAAACCTATGTGTTCCGGTCGATGAGATCTTGGAACGTATCAAGTGGTCACTCGATGTGGTGCGCTTGACCGGTTTCGAAGACCGCCTGCCGACCGCACTATCCGGCGGGCAAAAACAGCGCTTGGCCATCGCGGCCGGCATTGCCATGCGCCCTTCCATTTTGGTGCTGGACGAAGCCACATCGCAGCTTGACCCGGTGGGGGTGAAGGAAGTGCTTTCTGTGGTCAAGGAGTTGAATGAAAAATATGGTATGACCATCGTCATGGCAACTGACCACAGCGAGGAAGTGGCACGGGTGGCAAGCCATGTAGTGGTCATCGATGCTGGCAAACTGGTGGATGAAGGGACGCCGCGCCAGATATTTGCCAACCTTGATTTGTTCGATAAATACATGATCCGCTCGCCGCAAGTCTCCCAGATGGGTGCCCAAATGGTGAAGGCCGGCATCAAGCTGCCGGTGTTTCCCTTGTCAGTCGAGGAAGGTTGCCAGGATCTGGTGGAATTGTTGGGAAAGAAACCTGCGTCAAAGCTAACGTTGGAAAAATCACAAAATAATGAGCTGCCCGCCGAGCCGACCGAGCCCGTGATCACGGTGGACCACCTGGATTTTGTCTATCAGCCCATGAACGTACATGCCGTGCAAGACGTCAACTTTGTAATCCATCGCGGTGAGTTCGTGGCGCTCATTGGCCAGAATGGTTCAGGCAAAACCACGGTCTTGAAGAATCTATTGGGATTGCTCAAACCCACATCCGGGAAAGTCATCATTGCAGGCCTGGATACCAAAGAGGTCTCGGTTGCCGACTTGGCGCGCCATGTTGGTTTCGTGCTGCAAAACCCTGATCAGCAGTTATTTGCCGAAACGGTTCGAGAGGAAGTGTCCTATGGGCCGAAGAATTTGGGCCTGGATGCAGAGACCATAAAAGAACGGGTTATCTGGGCCTTGAAGGAAGTCGGCCTGGAAGGTAAAGAGGAAGACTTCCCTCCGGCTTTGCCAAAAGGCGACCGTGCCAAGGTGGTGATTGCCTCAGCATTGGCATTGGACCCGGAGGTGATTGTCCTGGACGAGCCCACCACCGGGCAGGATTACCGGGGGTGCCATCAGATCATGCAGATTGCCGATTCTTTGCATCGTCAGGGTAGGACGGTAGTCTTTGTTACCCACCACATGGCTTTGGTCGCTGAGTATGCGAAGCGGGTGATCGTCATGACGGGTGGGAAAGTGTTGATGGATGGCAATACGGAAGATGTGTTCAGTAAGCCGGATGTAGTGCGGGAGGCGTATATCATCCCACCGCAGATCACCGAGTTGGGCCAAGCGTTGCCTGCGGAACTTGGCCTGCCCTGCACGCCCCTTTCCGTCAAACAAATGGTGGAACCTATTCTAGCTCGTTTGGATAGCATCCACACCGGGCTGGAAAATCAAGCTGCATAACGAACGATACTCATAAAACCTTAGAGGAGCCAAGCATGGACGAAATAGTGGAGCGGTTGAAAGCAATTTGCGGCAAAGAATATGTAACGGACGCCATGGTGGATCGGTTATGTTACCGGCGTGATTGTGGACCGACCCCCGGCGGCATCCCGGGCTACGTCGTTCGCCCGAAAACTACTGAAGAAGTGGCTGAATTGGTCAAACTGGCAAATGAGGTCAAGCGCCCCGTGTTCTTGTGGGGACGAGCGACCACTTTCGTGGATTCCGGTGTAATGACCGGGAGCATCGTGCTGGCACTGGATTTGCTCGATAAGTTCGAGATCGATCTGGCAACCCAGACGGTAACAGCCGAGACGGGTGTCATCTGGCATGCGCTGGATGCGGAATTGAAAAAACTGGGCTGGGAGCTGGCAGCGCCCGGCGGTGGTGGTATGTTCTCCGCTACAGTAGGTGGCACGATTGCATATAATGCTGTACCGCATGGTATTACCGAATATGGAGTGACCGGCGATCATGTGATTTCGGTAGAAGCTGTGCTACCCAATGGCGAGATCGTGCACACCGGCTCGGCAGCGAATGACGCCAATGGCAACATTGCCGTCGAGCGCGGCGCCAATGGCACCGATCTGACAGGATTGTTCATTGGGTCATGCGGCACGCTGGGCGTGATCACCAAGGCCACCATGCGTATCCGCCGCATCCCGGAAACGGAAGATTTCGTTTTCTATGCATTCGATAGGCTGGAAGATATCGTCGACGCGGTCTCGGGCATTCAAAGCCAAGCTGCGGCGACGTTCATCATTGGTTTGTTCGGCGGCCCCAAACCGTCGGGCATTGCCGGTAATTATTTCCTGCACATGATCATCCGCGATAGCAAGACGCGCACGGAAGAGCGTAAGAAGATTTGCGAAGTGGTATGCAGCACCTTCAACGGGCGTGAACAAGATGCCACTGCGACTAAGAGCTATTGGACTGGACATATGTATTCCTGGCTGCGCAATGATTCCCCCAATACCTATTACGGCAGCCGTCCTTATTACTGTCCGGAAGTAGCAGGCTTTGTGCCTACCCAATCGCTCAAAGAGATCGTTCCGGCGTTGAACCAGTACATCAAGGATAACCAGGCGGAGTGGGATGGCAACGGGATGCACGTCAAAGGTTTTGATGTGTATTTCTCACGCAACGGCGCTTTTTTGTGGGTGGATACGCTCCATCGCGAAGATAAGCCGGAAGCCCGCAGGTTTGGTTTGAAGGTGCGACGGGATATTGCTGAAATGCTTTTCAGCAAGTGGATGTCGCCAGGCGGGATCGTGGCCGGTATCGCGCCGTACATTATGCCCAAGTTGGGGACATCACTCAAATTGATGCAGACCCTCAAGGATACTCTGGATCCCAACCACATCATGAATCCGGGCGTGTTGATGCTGGGCGGCTCCCCCGAGGTCGGCAAGATTTTGGATCGTATTGAGTCTGGAGACCTGGCGCTCGACAGAGCGGGCGATCTGACTTATCAGTGCCTGCGCTGCGGGTTCTGCTTCGACCTGAGCTGGCTCGGTACTTATCAACAGTGCCCTTCCTATTTATCAGGCACGTTCGAGTCACAAGTAGCCCGCGGCCGTATTGCCATGGCTCGTGCTATTTTGGAAGGGGAGCAGCAATACGACGAAAGTGTGGCGGAACGTATTTTCAGTTGCACCATGTGCGGCTCCTGCAGCGAACACTGCATGAAACAGATTGACATCCGTCAAATCTATCAAGCGATGCGCGAGGATATGGCCGCCCGCGGCTTGACCCCCAAGGGGCTGAAGAAAGCCGCTGAGGATACGGTCACGCTGCGCAATCCCTATGCCAAACCGGATGTCGAACGCTTCCAGTGGCTGAAGGACAAATCGCATATCGACCGGCGCGCGACGACTGCTCTGTTCGTTGGCTGCACGCCTTCATACGTCCGCAAATCTTCAGCGACCGAGGCCGTGGAACTGCTGGACAAGCTGGGCCTGGACTACACCATCGCTTCGGAAGAATGGTGCTGCGCCCATCCGCTCATGTCAGCGGGTGAGCGCGACAAAGCCGCTGAATTCATGCGCCACAATATTGCCACCTACAAAGCGCTGGGTGTCGAGCGGATCGTATTTGTTTGCCCGGGCTGCTATATGACCTTCAAGCGCGAGACGCCTGAAGTGTTGGGCGAGCCGCTGCCGTTCGAAACGATGCACTTGACCGAGCTTGTGGCTGAAGAGATCAAGACCGGGCGTGTGGAGATGAACGGTATGCCGGCAGGCTCTGTACTCACTTACCATGATCCTTGTACCTTGGGTCGCCAACTGGGTGTTTACGATGCACCGCGTGAGATCATCCATGCCATCCCCGGTATTCATTTCTCAGAGATGCCTCGCCACGGCAAGGATGCGT
>JBEKEX010000011.1:0-26597 GCA_050013615.1 Anaerolineaceae bacterium | reverse complement strand
CGCCCGGGTTTTTGCAATGGCAGCCTGACCGGCAGAATTACCTGAGCACCCTGACAAGAAGAGAATCAAAACGATCATCAACGGAAATAAATATTTCATCTTAATGATTATTCTCCAAATTGCGATCGAACGCAATGATTTTCAATAACGCATATTGTACAGTTTTTGTTATATCAGTATAATTTGAGTAAAGGGGATGACCCGGATTTGATGTAATATTTTTCCTGTCCCTCTTGACTCTGGTCATCTGAACATGTATAACCATAGCGAAGAACTTTTCTATGGATAACAACCATGATCTCTCCGAATCACTCCGCCGAGTTATGCGTCATTGGGTCGCCGGAGTCACCATTGTCACCAGCTTCGAACCTGGAGAGCGCAACGGCATGACGGTAAATTCCTTTGCATCACTTTCGCTCGATCCCCCTGTCGTGGCAGTAACAATGGCCAATAACACCCGCACATATGCATTAGTGAAACACACCGGTCAATTCGGTGTGACCATTTTAGGCGAGAAAGAAGAAGAATTATCCGACCGCTTTGCCGGCAGGATGGCAGCCATCACAGATCGGTTGGAGGGGTTGGAAACCTTCGAGTTGGTGAGCGGCGTACCTCTGATCAAGGCCGGCTTGGCCCACCTGGATTGCAAAGTGCTGTTCCAATATCCCCTACCCAACTCCACTCTTTTTCTTGGCTCGGTTTTGGCTGCCGATTGGCAAGAAGATGGCCAACCATTGGTCTATTTCAATCGTGGTTATCACAGGTTATTGCCATGACAAACACTTCCCTTACGAATGAAGAAAAACAATTACTGCTCAAACTGGCACGGCAATCGATCGAGTTGGCGGTTAGCCACCAATTGCTGCCGGTGTTGATATTGGATGGCTATTCGCCCACATTGCGTGAACCGGGGGCGGCTTTCGTCACCCTGACCGAGGAAGGCGAATTGCGCGGCTGCATTGGGGCGCTGGAACCTTATCAACCCCTGGTTGAAGATGTGCGCGAGCACGCCGTAGCCGCGGCGCTTGAGGATTACCGATTCCCTCCTGTCCGTCCAGACGAGGTGAAACTATTGGAGATCGAGGTCTCGCGACTCACCTTGGCACAACCGTTGGATTACCAAACCGGCCAGGAACTCATCAAGAAGCTCCATCCAGCAGTCGATGGCGTTATTTTGCGCGATGGCATGCGCCGGGCCACTTTCCTCCCCCAGGTATGGGACAAGATACCTGACCCGGCCGATTTTCTATCGCAACTCTGTCTAAAAATGGGAGCCCCACACGACCTGTGGCAGCGTAAAAAGCTGCAAGTCTTCACTTACCAAGTGGAAGATTTCCACGAGTAGCCAGGCGTGCCACAAAGGTACTACACGCCGTACGGGGAAATTACATCTCGTAACACCTAGAAGTGCGTAAACTCATCCACTTTGACAACGAAAATGGTCGCATTCCGCGTACCCGGATCGGTCGCCGGCTGGCAATTCTTGCGGATGATATCCAACGCTGTCTCCACTTGTGCATCATCCACACCGATCAATAAGGTGGTCATGCCGTGATGAAGCAAGCCGCCCGTGGAAGCGATATACGTCACACGAAAATTGGCTGAGGTCAAAGCCCGTGATACCGGCTCTTCGTTGGGCTCACGCAGGATGGCAATAATCAGTTTCATCTCACACCTCCTCAAAGTGTTCGATGGGTAGGGTAAATATCGTTGCCCCCCCTACCGGGATGGGAGTGGGGGTTGCCATGGGCATGGGGGCGCTCTCCAACGGAACGGCGATGTATTCGATCCGCTCGCGGCAATTTTTATGCAGCTCCTCGATCACCGCCTCACGCTGGTTGCTTGCCAACCCGATCAACAGTGTCGCATTGCGGCGTCCCAGAAAACCACCTACACTCGGCAGACGAGCAACATAACAACCCGATTTTTCCAAATCAGAATGGGCAGCATCCGCATCCTGCGCTTGAACCACCGCCATCATCAAAGAATCACATCGGCACATTTTCTGATCGTTCATCGTAGCTTCCTTTCCCTCAATCTTTCGAGAGAGAAACCCGGTGTGGCCCAGGGCCACTCACTGTTATCGATTGACCATTTGCAAAGTTCACGATTGTCTCGTCAATTAATCGCTGGATAGTCATCCCTCGATATTTTACCGTAACTGGACGTGAAAAGGGGTTAATTCCCTGTACCAAAATTTCATCATTTCTGATGTATTGGATACCAAGCGTTTTGAGAAAAAGGTCGATGGGGGCTAACCCTAGCAAGAAATTCCGTTCGCCGGCAGGTTCTCCACTTCTGGCATCGAAGGAATGGCGGAAGCCTTTTTCTTTTTTCAGGATAGCTGCCTGGGCATCCAGGATGCACCCCACCAAATCGGCAGCAGCTTTCTGAAAACCATACTGCACCATCCCCTCACCAACCAGCAAATTCATCAGCAAATTGACCTGTCCATCGACAGCATTCTTGGCCGCCCGTTTCGACAATGGACGAACGGAGAGCCCGAATTTACCCAGGTATCTTCTCGAAAGGTTGCGCTCCACCAGTCTTTTCGCCTGCTGAGGTGTGGACAAACCGGCCCATAACGGCAGGAGCAAACTGATATCCTCCTGGCGAAATTTCAAACCACCCAGCCAGCCTTCATCACCCGTCTCCAGACCTGTGACTTTCACCTCGCTGATGGAATCGAACACGCGGCTCCCCGCACACCACGCTTCTCCTAATCTCCATTCGAACTGGTCTGCCTTCAGGGTCTCGGTCATTTTGCCACTCTTGCCGCTTCCATGAAGAATGATGGAAAGATGTCGTCTCCCCGCATGATGGACCTTTACGTAGACAAATACCCTGGCTGGAGATTTCAAGTTCCGTTCAGGGACGAACAAGCCGGCACTTTTAAGCCGCAACAGGCAGGGATTCTCGTCGCATTGGTGCGTCAGCGCATCCCGGTAGCGGTAAGTTGCACCGGCTTGATCCCAAGTTTCTAATACCTGTGCCTGAAGATGCTCGGCACTCGCTGTCAGCCACGGCAAATATTCCTCGTGGTGGGTCAGGTGGCTTAGGTGGATCATTGCCTGGCACTCGTTATATAACAGTGCTCCCAATGCAGGCGATTCCACCTGGGAAATGAACAAACCGTTCGGGCTGTTAATCCTATCCGCTGTTGTGAAATCTGAATCGATCCCAATCTGGGAGAGATCTTGGAATTCGGGAACGCCATCACCATCCTTATCGAAGGACGGCGATAGCCAGGCATTCAGATAGTTCCCCAAGGCAGGAAAAATATCGTTCAACCAGGCGGTGTCCTCGCGACATTGGGCAATACGCCAGCAAAGTTCAGCCAGCACCGGCTGCACCTGCCAGGCTGAACGTAGTCCGGCCAGGCTTGCCAAACCATTCACTTCGCCCTTGGGGGATTGGGTTGCCAAAAAATTGCGCAGCAAGCCCTCAGCCAAATCTGGCGCACCGGGCAGCACCAGATTAGACAAGTAAAGTGCTTCGAAACCGGTGATGCCACCCCAAGCAATGTAATCCTTTCCGTCATGTGTCGAATAGCCTTGCTCGGGCAGCCGGTTGGGCACTGCCGAAAAAAACGGAAGCTGGACGTTCGATGGATAAAAGAGGCCGAATGCCACACGTTGTGAAAATGCCAAAGCAGCATCCCAACCGGGGTTGCCCGTGGTAATTTCAAGCTCCTGGCTCTCGTTCAGCCGCTCCACACGATTGATCGACGCATCCCAGGCACTTTCACAGGCCTGTTTGGCTACTTCGAAAGACTCGGTGCGGTCGTACAGGCTGGCACACGCCCAGGTGAACGCGTGGCTTTCCCCGGGGCGCAGAGTGACGTACAAGAGCAAACCTGGAAATGTGGTTTCGCTGGGATGCGGGCCGCCGGTAATGAAACACACCGGCCAAAGGCTTTGAGTCCTCCCTGCCAAAACGGTATTCATGCCAATGGTTGTGGGAGCCATCACCTGGCCTTCTCCCATGGGCTTTAGCCACCCGGCCAACTCGAATGCAAAAGATTGCACGCCGGAAGTCAGATTGTTGAACTGCAAACGCCCGGCGATCACCTGCGAAGAGGACACCCAATATTCATGGCAAGTCTCGGTCCCTTCGAACGGCTGGGAAGTCAGCTGGCAATAATTGGGATAGAATTTATTGAGTGTTGGTGGCTGATGAAAGTGCCCCGGGTCAGTCAACGTCACGCCATTCCGATGAAAACGGGGAAAGAGATGCATCTCCACCGCACGACCGCCATAACAGGTCGATACATCCAAGCTCTTGATCGGGCCGCCGCCCAGCCGCAATTCCCAAATATGATCATTGGTGAAACTCGGATCGGACAAGCGCGAATCGGCTGCCAGCGTCAAATAAAACGGATCTTCAGGGGATAAGTTCCAAACTCTCATATGGTTCCATTGTAAAGACAAACGCGTCAGGGGTCAATTAATTTGTGCTACAATCATTCCGACAAGGGCTTAAAGTTTGGATAACTCATGATTTCCAACTTGGTCATAATCAAAAAACATGAATGATAATTCTTCCAACGACAATAAATCATCTCTCGACCCGGCTGACCGCTTCCGCAAACTGGTGGGCGATCAGGATCAAACTACCAGCGAGAGCGAGAAAAAAACAGAGCCATCGCTCGAAGACACACAACCAACGAAGCTAAAATCGGCCGGGCAAACTTCACCGACACAGCCCCCCTTCCTTGCCAATAATCAGGTGACGGGGGCTTCGAAAAGCAATGGGCCAGCGCTGCTGCCCGACGATTGGTCGAGCGAGCAGACCACGCACTCGAGCGGCGCCGTTCTGCCCAAACGGGTCGGCGAAGTAGACATGGAAGGCACACAGGTCACGCCTGCCGCGCCTACCACTCACACATCGCTGCATCCCAATGCCTTCCGCGCACCGGAAGAAGCCAGACAGCCAAGTACATCCCAGCAGCCAACCACTCTCAAGCCCTCCAAACGCATCAAACCTAAAGCAGCCAAAGGAAGCCAAAGCAAAAACAAAAAAGTTTGGGGCTGCCTCTTGCGCGTGCTCATCGGGATATTGTTCCTGGGAGTTATCATCCTCATCGGCATCGGTTCGATCGTGGTTTACCAATACGTGCGTATTTCGGCCAACCTCCCCAGCGTTAATGAGTTACTGCAAAACACCTCGCAATTCGAGACCACCACCATCTACGACCGCAACAATGACCCCATCTATGAGATCATCGATCCCAACGCGGGAATGCGCACGCAGGTCAATATCGACCAAGTCTCCCCGTATGTGATCCTGGCGACGTTGGCTACCGAGGACAAGAATTTCTACAACAACCCCGGCTACGACCTGCTGGCCATCTTCCGCGCCCTGTGGGAAAACTATACGTCCGGTCAGATCGTCTCAGGCGCCTCGACCATCACCCAACAACTTGCCCGCATGCTGCTCCTTTCTCCAGATGAACGCACGCAGCAGACCGTGGAGCGCAAAGCACGCGAGATCATCCTCGCCGGGCAAATCACCCGGCAATATTCCAAGGATCAGATCTTGGAACTGTACTTGAATGAGGTATATTACGGCAATCTTTCCTATGGTATCGAAGCAGCATCAGAGACTTATTTCCATACCAGCGCCAGCCAATTGACCTTGGGCGAAGCCGCATTCCTGGCTGGACTGCCACAATCTCCTTCCGTTTATGATATCTACACCGACCCCGAAGACACGCTCCACCGCACGGAAGAAATCCTGTCGTTGATCTATCAATTGGTACAGGAGCGCGGCGGGTGTGTGGATGTCGGCCCCGGACGCAAACCCATCTGCCTCAGTAAGCAAGACTTGACGGACGCAGCCAATCAAATCGCCGCATATAATTTCCAGCCCTCGACCAATAATATGGTGTACCCGCATTGGGTCACGTACATCCGCTCATTACTGGAGCAGGAATATGGCGCTCAGACGCTTTACCACAGCGGTTTTAAAGTTTACACGACGCTCGACCCACAACTGGAAGACCTGGCACAGCAGATCGTGAGCCAGCAAGTGAACAGCTTAAGCAACCTGCACGTGCTGGATGGCGCGCTGGTGGCTATCCAACCATCGACGGGAGAGATCCTGGCCATGGTCGGCTCCGCCGATTTCAATAACGCAGCCATCTCCGGTCAGATCAACATGGCCGTCCAGCCTCGCCAGCCTGGGTCATCCATCAAACCCATCACCTACACGGCAGCCTTCGAGAAAGGGTGGACTCCGTCCACACTCCTCTGGGACGTGCCATCGTCGTTCCCGCCCTCCGGCAACCCCAATGACACCAACCCACCCTACGTACCGGTGGATTATGACGGCAAATTCCACGGCCCGGTGACCGTGCGGACCGCCCTGTCGAACTCTCTCAATATCCCTGCAGTCAAAACGTTGAACTTCGTCGGCGTCTACAACAACCCGGCTACTCCTAATCAGGATAGCTTCATTTCGCTGGCAGAGCGCATGGGTATCACCACCCTCACTCGCAATGATTACGGCCTTTCCCTCACACTGGGCGGTGGAGACGTCACATTGTTGGATCTGACTTCGGCATATTCCATATTTGCCAATAGCGGAAAACGGATGGCCCCCCAAGCCATTCTCAAGATCACTGACTATCAGGGCAACGTGATCTACCAATACCAACCGCCGGCCGGCGAACAAGTAATCCGGCCGGAACATGCCTACCTGATCACCTCCATATTGTCCGATAACAACGCCCGCGCCATGGAGTTCGGTACGAACTCAGTGCTCAACATGCCCTTCCAGGTGGCTGCCAAGACCGGCACCACCAACGACTTCCGCGACAACTGGACGCTAGGATATACGCCAGACCTGACGGTCGGTGTGTGGGTCGGAAACGCCGATTACACTCCCATGGTCAATACCACCGGCCTGACCGGCGCAGCGCCGATCTGGTCACAGTTCATGCAAGCCGCTGAGATGAAAGTCAGTAATAACAACCCTACGCCGTTCACGCGTCCCGCCGGCATCGTCGATGAAGTCATTTGCAGTATGTCAGGCACACAGCCGTCATCCAATTGCCCGTCTGAGCGAAGTGAGGTCTTTGCTTCCGACCAACCGCCGCTCCCCGCCGACGATGACCTTTGGAAAGAAGTCCAAATCGACACTTGGACAAATTTGCTGGCCTCTTCCGATTGCAGCGATTTTACCGATAAAAAACTCTCACTCAATGTTTCAGACACATCTGCCCAGGATTGGATCACCAATACCAGCGATGGGAAGGCTTGGGCGGAGAATGCCGGTTTTGGCGATTCGGTTTTCTTTACCCCATCGCGAGCGTGCACAAGTTCCGACCCGCACCCAAAGATCGTCTTCGTTGGATTGTCGGATGGGCAGACCATCACTTCCAACCCAATCGATATTTACGCAGTTATCAGCGCAACGGATAATTTCAAGGAATGGCGCCTGGACTATGGTGTGGGGAACAATCCCTCCAAGTGGACCACCTTGGTCAACAACAACACCGCCCAAATAACCAATCCGGATAAGATCTATACGTGGGACCTCAGTTCCGTGCCAACCGGCACGGTCACGCTACGGATCGTGATGACCAGCACCAAGGACACCACGGCCACCCGCACGATCCGGCTGACCAACCAGTCACCTACCCCCACCCCAACGGTGACGGCAACTGCGACCCCCACTAACACACCTACAAACACCCCCACCGAAACACCGACGGAGACTCTGGTACCTACATTCGTCCCGACCTATACGCTCGTTCCATCCAGCACACCCGAGTAAAACGGCAGTGGATACCTTTCGCTAAAACATCTGGATCTGTGTCGCACCTTCCCAGCGCGGGGGATCACCATCCAACAAGCTCGTCCACAACCCGGCAGTTAAGTCAGACCGTTCAGCAAGCTGGCGCAAGTGGCGAAATTTCAAGAAATGCCAGCTCTCCGTGTTTTCTGCCAAGCGTGGATCATGGCGCAGTTTGAAGCTCAACAAGCTGGCACGGCCGCCTGGCAGCACGATCACGTGATGCACGGCAGACGGCAATGCGGGGTCGAATAAGACCTCACTAATGGCGCTGGTAGCCATCACCCCAAACCAATATAAGGCTTCATCATTCTCCTGACGCCATAATATCCAAGGCTCAGTCTCGACCCGAAAGCCTAGTTGATGGCCGATCTGTGCCAGGCGTAATTTGGCATTAGTCAGGTCGGCACGACGGGATTCGGCCATATCCTGCGGTCGCAAGCGGCATTGGTCAGGTTGGTTAGGCAACGGGTCCGTATATGACTCCAAACAAGCCTGGATGAGCGAAATCGATGGGGTCATCAATCCTGTGAAACGCTCGCAAAGCTGTCGATCCACTGCGGTGAGTGAGCTAACAGGGTCCTGTTGCAGCAGAGTCAAAATCTCCAGCTCGACGCGATCCGAAAGGGATTGCCTGGCTGCCACAGGCTGCGCCAGCCACCAGCCGCCATGGCTATCGGGGGCGGCGCTGCCATAGACCTTCAGAAAATTGTGGTCGTCAAAAATTTCTTTCAAGCTCGCTTGAGTCTGAATAATCTTGTCCATCATCGAGATTTGCGGCGCCGGTCTCAGTGCATTCATACGTTCCAGTTCCTGCAGCCCAACCGACAGCAGTCGCAAATACGTGGCAGGCTCGCCCTGTTCCGCAAGAAAGATACGCATGACATCACGACAAGATTTAACCCCACGGCCAATCACAGCTGGTTGGTCGTGGCTTACCCGCCAGATCATCTGAGCAGAATCTTCTCTCTCACGGAGCGCAAATCCGTCCAGCCGTAGCCCGGCTGTTTGAGCCGCGGTCATCACCGCCAACAAAAAGCCCGTTGCCAGTTCAGGAATTTGGAAAAAGCATGGCACGTCCGGCAGATGTTTAAAGGGGGTAAAAGTGCTCTGAAAAGCTTCTGCCGCCCAAAACAGGTCATAATGCTGGCGCCCCAGGGCACTCTTCATCGGTTGGACGCCTTCCTTGCCCCACAACCAACCGGACCAGATAGCCGAGAGGGTCCAAAATGCCTGGTTGGGGTAAGGCAGTGCGGCAATGATGGCCTTGGGCTGCACTTCTTCAGGCAGCGGGAATAAATTGCGCAGCCTGCCGCGATAGAGCGCAATGCCACCGGATGGCGGCGGTTGCTCCGGCCAGTTGGTAAGCGGAATGGGCGATGGCTGACCAGTCCACACGTCGATCGCATCCTCCAGCGCCTGCCACAAGTTGTGTTCCTTGAATTGTGGCGACACGCTCAACTGACGCGGCCGGGAGCGGCCTTCACCCCACGGCCACAGCGTACTGCCCAAATCACAAACGCTGACAGCCAGCGCATGCAGCAATTCTTTGCGTTCCGGCGTCGTAGGCAACCCTTCGATGCGATTGACCAGGGTGGTCAGAAAGTATAGAGGCCGATCCTGATATACCTCCAAAGCCTCCTTGACCACATCCGGGGGCTCGCCCGTACCATGGATGACCCGCTCCACCGCCCGCGAGCGATACAGGCCAGGGTTGCCGAGCGTTGCCAAACGCTCCATATCTTCATTAATGATCGGATATTCACCTTCAGCCTTGCAATTGGGGCAGCGCAGGACGCGGCGATCAGGTCGAGCTTGGCCACGCTGCCAGAGATAAGCATCCACCTGGATCGATTCGCCGCAAACGGGGCATCTGCTCGAGTATAAAGACTTTAAGTGGACTTCCAGCCTCTCATCGCCGCGCTTCACACTCGCCAGCTCGGCCAGTGCTGCCTGGAAATCGTTTCGTGTTGGGGCTTTGGCAAGCACCCTCAACAAAAGGTCAAGAATTGGATTATTACATGTCACCAGAACGCGATACCCTGCACGGGCTGCTTCCAGTGCCAGCATTGGGTTCGAGCACAATGGCTCGATGACCCATTCGCCAAGATTGGCATATTCCTTTAACCAGGCAGAACCACTGCCGGCCAGGACGGGCGGAATATAACGGTCCAAAGGTATCGGCGCCTGTAATTCCAAGCCTGGAACGAACGAAAAATTAGCTGCCATTAGAGTATGTCTTTACAAATGCTCCATCTATCAACAAAGACGACCGATAAATAATATTATGACAGATAATAATAAAATGGGAAGCTGTCAAAACGGGCAATCATGTAAAAGCCACCATTTACCCATTCTCTTTCCCACCGCGCAAAGCTCTCCTTCCCAAGGGGGAATGACGTATAATATTTTTATTCAACCATTCGGCGGGGCTGCAAAGTGCGTCTCAAGAGAGGGATCAAGCGAGCATGATCCACCAACTCCTGCCGCTTACCAGCGACCAAAACCATGTCTGTCTTTCTCTCCAAGTATTTCAGAATTAGCCAGCCATTATCCTGGCGAGCCTTCCTAATAAAGCTAACCGTGTCTGTCTATTTATTGGCAGCGCTGGTGGCGGTCGTGGCCGTGCCGTTCTTGGCGCACGACTGGCTTGCCACACCGTTCCTGGGTGCTTTCGTCGAACATGACATGATCGTCAATGGAGATGCTTCCTTTTCATCTCAGCCCCTCTGGGCCGCAACTCAAGCTGTTCTGCCGAATGGCTACCAGCTTATGAAGGTAGATGGCATGCCCGTCACAGATGCATCCTCCCTCCAGGCGATCCTCAAGCTGCATGTCCCCGGAGATCAGGTCACTTTATCAATGGCCGCTCCGGATGGCTCTGCTCATGTGCAATCCCTGACCTTGATCAAATTTCCCACAGGCGACCAATGGGGATTCTTGTATGTGCCCTATGCCATCAGCTTGATCTATCTGATCTGCGCCATCTGGTCTTTCCTGACGCGGCGGGACGAAGTGATCGGTCAGACGTTTGTGGTTTTCGCCGCCTCCATCGCAGTGAGCACCGCTGGCTTGTTCGATTTCGAAACCACGCAGCGATTAATTCCTTTCTGGATGATTGCAATATCTGTAGCCGGCGGAAGCCTCTTCGCCATGGTGCTGCAATTCCCCCAAATTGATTCAACGCTACGACGGGTACCCTGGCTTTCAGGACTCGGCTACGTTATCACACTCCTGCCGGCTGCCTATTCGCTGGTTAATCTCTACCGCCCGGCAGTCCTGGCCTCATTCAATCAGGGTCTTCAGCTACAGTTCTTGGCTTGTGGTGCGCTCACCCTATCTGCACTTGTCCTGCTCCTCATCCGCCGTGCCCACAACGCATCACCCATCGACCGCGAACAATTGCTGATCTTGTTGGTGGGAGCAGTGATCGGCTTCCTGCCTATCGGTATCTGGCAGGCAATTTCTCCCTTCTTGCCCGGCCTGATCTTTTCACCCTATCTATTGGTCCCAACGTTGGTTTTCGCCCTAGCCATCTGGTACACCATCCAGCGCTACTGGAACGTCCAGGTCAATTTCTTCTTCAGTCAAACCCTGGTCTATACCGTCTTGATCATCTTCATCGCAGTGGGTTATGCGTTGATCATTACCGGGGTCAACCTCGTTTTCTCCGGAATCCTCCCCCAAAATAGTCCACTGCTTACCGGTATCATTCTCTTCATCGTCGCCCTGACATTCATGCCGTTGCGCCAATGGCTGGAAAAGACCATTAACGCCCTCTTCTTTAAAGGTGAGCGCACCTACCAGGAACAACTCAATTCCTTTGCCAGCGACATGACCCGCGCCTTCGACCTGGTGGCGGTCAACCGCTCGCTACGTCAAAAGATCAAGACGGCGCTTTCCCCAGGTGAAATCCATACTTTCCTCCACGATCCTGCTTCCGGCCATTTCACTGCCATCTCCGATGAAGCAGGTCACCCCACAAGCGATCTACGCTTCCCTGCGGGAAGCGCACTGACCCGCCTGTTAGGCGGCCAACGCAACCCGCTTTTCATCGACGACTTGAACTCGCTTCCTGAAACGCTACAGTCCGAAAAAGCCCGCCTCAGGTTGCTTGGCGCATGCGTCTTCGCACCCCTGCCGGCACGCCAGGGACTTGATGGCTGGGTGGCGTTGGGGCCGCGGTCTTCAGGCGATACCTATTCGCTTGATGAGCTCAACTTTCTCGAATCGTTGTGCACGCAAGCCGTGCTTGCCTTTGAGCGCGCCCAGGTGGTGACCAATATGGAAAATCAGGTGCGCGAGATGAACGTCCTCACCCACATTGCCCAGGGCATCAACTTGAGCAGCGCACTCGATAAAATCCTCGATTCGATCTATTCCGAGGCCGCACAAGCAGTTCTGGCCGACGACTTTTACATTCTCTTGACAAGTCAAGACACAAATCAATTACTGCCATCCTTTATGGTTGAAGAGGGCAAACGCGTTTCGCAGAAAGAATTAAGGTTTGGGGACGCCAATTTTCCGCTTGAGTATGAAGTGCTGCGCTTGAAAACTGCCGTGCTGATTGCAAACTATTCCCAAGAATGCCTACTGCGCGAATTAGCTGCCCCGCAGACTTCGCTCCTGGCCTGGATCGGCGTGCCCTTGATTACTGGCAGTGACATTATCGGCGTATTGAGCCTGGGGAGCCGAGACCCTGCCGTTACATACACCGAGAATCAATTGAAATTGATCACCGCCATTGCCGACCTGGTCGCCGGTGCCATCGTGAAAGCCCGCCTCCTGGAAGAGACCGACCGCCGGGCAAAGCAAATGGCGACCCTGAACGAAGCCTCTCGCCAGCTCACCTCTACGCTCGAGCAAGAATCTCTGCTTCAAAGCATCGTGCAAAGCGCCGTGAGCCTTCTGACATGCGAGGCAGGCAGTCTGTTCTTGTTGGACGAAACGACCGGCGAACTGGTCTTCCGTGTTGCCACAGGGCCGGCGGCAGACAAGTTAGTGAACCGGCGCATGCCGGCCAACTACGGCGTGGCCGGAAAAGCCGTGCTCACCCGGTTGCCGGTCGTCGTCAACGACGTGCACGACTCCGCAGACTGGTCCTCTGAGACTGACCAATATACGGGGTTCGTGACCCGATCTCTCATAGCGTTGCCATTCCTGGTCAAAGAAAAAGTGATCGGCGTGTTGGAAATGGTGAACAAACGGGATGGCTCCAATTTCACAAACGATGATCAGGAGTTGTTGAACTCATTTGCCAGCCAGGCAGCCATCGCCATCGAAAACTCCCGTCTTTATGCTTTGACCGATCAGGCTCTCAACGAGCGGTTGGAAGAACTTTCGGTGCTGCAACGCATCGACCGCGAGCTGAATACCAGCCTGGACACAGAACGCGCCGTAAAGATCACGCTGGATTGGGCCATGCGCCAATCCGGTTCATCCGCCGGCCTGGTAGGCATGGTGATCAAAGATAATCTGCAGGTGATGGCTACGGAAAATTTTGCCGAGGCCCTGGCCGCTTTTCCCAATGAAATTATCCCTCTGGACCAATTCGACCTGCGTAGCGCCATCACATCGGGGCGGACTGCACAATTCAAATTGGGCACTAGTGCCAAGCACTTGCTGGAAAGTGCACATAGCCGCGTTCTTGTCCCTATCCGGCGCGAATCGAATACAATTGGCATTATCTTGCTTGAAAGCTCTGAACCCGGCCTTTGCAGTGACGAAACGCTGAACTTCCTCACCCGCTTGAGCGACCATGCCTCGATTGCTATCGCCAACGCCCAACTTTATAGCGCCGTGCAGGCTGCCAACGAAGCCAAGAGTGATTTTGTTTCGCTGGTGGCACACGAATTAAAGAATCCCATGACTTCCATCAAGGGCTATACGGAACTTCTGGCCGCCAAGACGGTCGGAGGTATCAACGAGGTGCAAGCGGGCTTTTTGGGCACCATCCTTTCCAACGTCAACCAGATGAACACCTTGGTGACCGACCTCAACGACCTGTCCAAGATCGAAGCCGGCCGGTTGCGGCTGGATTTCTCTGCGATTGCGCTGAAGGACGTCATCGACGACGTCCGCCGCTCCCTCCAACATCAAATCGATGAGAAAGAGCAAACACTCACCATTGAAGTGCCCGATCAACTGCCCAAGCTGTGGGCTGATAAGTCCCGCCTCTTGCAAGTCCTGATCAATCTTGTCAGCAATGCTTACAAGTACACTGAAAAAGGTGGAAAGATCACCGTTGCAGCTGAATGTTGTGCCAACGTTTGGGACCCACAGGGTACCCCCAATGTGGTGCACATTTGGGTGCAGGATAATGGGATCGGTATCGGCCCTGATGAAGTGGACAAAGTCTTCCAGAAATTCTTCCGCTCCGAAGATTCTCACACCCGCGACATCCCCGGCACAGGATTAGGGCTCAACATCACCCACAGCCTTGTGGAGATGCAAGGCGGTAGGATATGGTTCGAGAGTGAGTTGTACCAAGGCTCCACTTTCCACTTTACCATCCCGGTCGCTGAATAGAGGCACTTAAAGAGAAACCATGACTACCAATGTTGCCGTTGGGATCGGAAAAGGCCTGGACGGGCGCGATGCCGCCCGCAAAGCCACGCGGCAGGCGCTGGACAAATTGGGAACGGTCCACCCCATCCTCGGCCTGGTCTTCGTCTCGCAGGAATATAACACCGGCGACGCCGTTGCCGGCGTCAGCAGCATGCTCGCCAGCGTGCCATTGTGGGGGTTTTGCACCCATGCGACTTTTTCCAGCGCCGGCGAGCAGAACCGTTCCGTGGCCGTAGCGATCATCGGCGGGCGGGATTCGGATGTGCAGGTCAATTGGTGGCCCAAATACTCCAATGAAACACTCAATGCAGCTTTTGCCTTGGTCCAGTTGTTGAACAACCCCCAGCAACCGCCCCAAGCTTTGCTACTGGCCGCAGATGGTGTCAGTGGTGAAGCCGGCCTGCTGTGCGCGGCGTTGGGTCAAACTGCCATCCCCCTGGCTGGCGGATTGGCCTCCGGCGAGTATCAATTGGGGCAAACTCCCATTGTGGGAGGCTCCCAGTGGGGCGGCGCCGCCTTCGCATCATTGATCCTTTATGACAGACTGCGGCTGGGTGTCGGGGCAGCCCATGGCTGGCGGGATACCGGCATCCACTTTACGTTGACCGAGGTTACCGGCCGTTGGATCCAAACACTCAACGGGCTGCCGGCGGCCGAGACCTATAGCCGGGCATTCAAATCTCCTGTCCAGGATTGGTGCAAGCCGCCGCTCAACGAACTCGTTCGGCTTTACCCGCTTGGCATCGAAAGTGAGACACAGGGTGGAGAACTCACTCTGCATGCCCCGTTGATTGCTGAAGCCGATGGGCGGCTCAAAATGAGCGCCACGCTGGAAGAAAATCTCACCGGGCATTTGATGATCGGTGATGCCACTAGCTGCTTAAGCGCCATCCATCGCGCCGCACAAGAAGCCATGGAATCGCTAAAAAGCCAGGGAAATGCAAAACCTATCCTGGCGCTGGTATTCGCCGACCTTGCCTGGCGCTATCTATTCGAGGCCAAACCCAATCAGGTGGCCGATGCGCTGCAAACGGAACTAGGAAACATCCCGTTTATTGGAGCATGCACACTCGGGCAATTCGCCCGCTCCGGAACTGGTCCACGCCCGCATTTATTAGATCAACACCTGGAGATCGCCTTGATCGGCGAAACTAAAAAATGAAAGAGACCGGCCACTATATGAGCCGGTCTCCCTGTTTCGCCCCTAGTGAAATTAACCCTAAATCTTACGCTGCCGCGTTGATCTCTACCTGCGGCAAACGGCTTGCCAGGGATTTCGCTGCTTCGGCAGGATAATCGTCATTCTCCAGTTTCCCAGACATGTAAGCCTGATATGCCGAAAGGTCGAAATGACCGTGACCCGATAGGTTGAACAGGATCACACGCTTTTCACCGGTGCGCTTCGCTTCAAGCGCCTCGTCGATGGCGGCCCGGATGGCATGCGCCGATTCGGGGGCAGGCAAGATCCCTTCCGACTTGACGAATTCGAGCGCAGCCTCGAACACCGATAACTGCCGCACGGCACGCGCTTCGATATAGCCGGCGTTATACAAACCGCTCACCAACGGCGACATGCCATGATAGCGCAACCCGCCGGCGTGGATGGAGGGTGGAATGAAATCATGGCCGAGCGTGTACATCTTGACGATCGGTGCCATTCGCCCCGTGTCACCGTAATCGAAAGCATACATCCCTTGAGTCAATGAAGGGGTAGCGGTGGGTTCGACAGCCACCAACCGTGTGTGCTTGCCACCGCGCAGATTCTCGCGCAAGAACGGAAAAGCAATGCCGCTGAAATTGGACCCTCCCCCCACGCAGCCGATCACCACGTCCGGGTATTCCCCTGCCAGGTCCATCTGCTTCAACGCCTCTTCCCCGATGACCGTCTGGTGCAGCAAGACGTGGTTAAGCACCGAGCCGAGGCTGTACTTCTTCATCCCGCCCGATCCGGCTGCCACTTCCACCGCTTCAGAAATGGCAATGCCCAACGAGCCAGGGCTGGCAGGATTGTCCTGCAATATATTTCGGCCGGCCTGGGTGCGGCCGGTGGGACTGGCAAATACCTGGGCGCCATAGGTTTCCATCAGAATGCGCCGATACGGCTTTTGCTGGTAGGAAACGTTGACCATGTAGACTTCCAAGCCCATGCCGAAGAACTGGCAGGCCATGGCCAAGGCAGAACCCCACTGCCCTGCGCCGGTCTCCGTGGTCAGTGCCCGTGTACCGGCTACTTTGTTGTAGAAAGCCTGAGCCACGGCCGTGTTGGATTTATGGCTGCCGGAAGGCGAAACGCCTTCATATTTATAATAAATATGAGCCGGCGTCCCAAGGGCTCGCTCGAGGCGCACGGCCCGCATGAGCGGGGTTGGCCGCCACAACTTATACACCTCCTGCACTTCCTCAGGGATGTCGATATACCGCTCCGTGCTGACTTCCTGCTGGATCAATTCCATCGGGAACAGCACCGAAAGGAAATCGGGCGTGACCGGCTCCATGGTCTGTGGGTTCAGCACGGGTGTCGGCGCCACGGGACTATCCGCCTGGATGTTGTACCAGGCGCGCGGCAGATCGGATTGCCGCAGGTCGAAACGGGTTTGGTCAAACATGATACACCTCCATAAAAAATAGAATAAGAGTGGAGGGATCGACGCTAATTAAAATGAAAAGCGTCCATCCCACAAACAGGGACGAACGCTAAGGTCCGCGGTGCCACCCCGGTTAAGCTGATAAAAAAATCCCGTGATGATCGCACCACAGGATAAGCCAGCTTCACTCGATTTGGGTACAATGACCAGGTCATGATACCCTTTGTCGTGCTAACGGTGACAACTCCGGCGCAGGCTACTGGCGTAGGCGTTTGCCTGGCAACTCCGAGGGCCATTCGGCTGAACTGTGCGGGCAGGTTCTCACCTTTCCCTGCTCTCTGTACCGCCTGGGTGCAACTTACTCGTCCTCTTCAAAGTCTTTGAATGTTAAGTTGTTTTGATTATAGGCATCTGGAAAGATTTGTCAAGTGGCTCTTACATTTTAGTGTTCCGTTGGCGTCGAAACCGGCTGGCTATCAGCCGGATGGTAAGTTGCCAACTGCGTTTGCCACGCCACGTGCCCGCGCGTCAGGTGCACCCATCCAACCACCAATAAGCACCCCAGCAGCATGGCCAACAAGCCGATCAGGCCGCCCTCGGGACCGAACGTGCTGCCGGTCAACAGCTCCGGCCCGCCCTGGTGGAACGCTATAACACTGGACAACGCGCGCACGCCGCTGACTGGGAAACCGAACACACTGCCTTGACAAAAATCCCAGGCGATGTGAATCCCAATGGGCAAAGCCAATTCCCCCGTTAAAACATAAGCAAGGCCGAGCCACAACCCGGCGATGACCAGGTTGACAACGGCCACGGGGGTGACATATTGATTAAAAACGTGCATCAGGCCAAAAATGATCGAAGAGCACAAATAACCCAAGATGAGCGCAGTGCCTGGGCCAAGCCGTTTCCAGTTGAACCCTTCGGCCAGATTGCGCAACGGATAGCCGCGGCTGAACAACTCCTCCCAAATGCCAGTGCATAGGAACAGGATCACCCCAGCCAGCAGTCCCCATCCAAAGCTCAACGTTGACTCGTTACTCTGCAACACACCGGTTACTTGAACCCAGCCAGCCATAAATTCGGCGATGAAGATCAGCAGCATCAAAAGCATACCGATCACCAAGCCTGCCCCCAGGTCGGCAAACCAATGCCTGTTGAAATGAAATCCATACTCCGCGACCGGACGCCTATCCAACAACCGTGCAGCGACCAGCAAGCTCAAAATGGCAGCGAGCAGGGGGCCGATGGGGTTGACCAATTCAGCAAACAAGAAACTACTGCCTCCGACCACCTGGCTCAGTAGAATAGAATCTTTAGGGACAAGCGGCAGAAGCGCATCCGACATGACAAAGACCATCCCGAGTGCCAACAACCCCCACAAAAGCACATAGAGAAGCAGGCGAGGTACAGCCCGCAAACGGTGCTGTTGGACATTCCAGATGGGGTTCGGCATAAGATTACGCCTCCGAAAAATGTTCCTGTTCGATCTGCTGATAGGTTTCACTCGGTTCGACGCGCAAATAGCCGCCCATCACCGGCATCACCCGGCGGACTTCCTCGGCCAAGCGCTGAGCCACGCGCCGTAGCGAAAAATGGGCGCCCGCCCCACTGCGCAAGGCGACCAGGTGTTCCAGCGAGCGCAGGTTGATGGTGAATAATACCCGTCGCTTGAAGCCGTTAGGCACCACGTAAGAAGCTGCCTCCGGGTTGAACAAATAAAGCTTTTCATACGCGGCACAGGCAGCGTCCATCACCTCGCGATACGCGTCTTCCATTCCCGCAAGCACCATGCGGCGTGGCACCGCGTAGCCCAGGCGTGTGGTGAGAGGCTGAGAAGTGAGCGTCATCATGCGGTGACGTTTCAACTCGAAAAATGCCCCCTGGTCGATGACCAGTTCAAAGGTAAAAGCCGTATGCTCCAGCTCACGCAGTGGAGTAGTATGCTCATCGAGCCCATCCAGCAAACTTTTTGCCAAATCGCCCTGGTCGGTCTGCGTCAAACCATTGACGTAGGACAAAGCATTTTGATAAGAGAATTGGCCGAAACGGAAAAGCGCCGCAGCCAACAGCCGTTTTTCCCCGTCCGCGTTGAAATCCAGCAGCCTGCACCAATCACCTATCCCATCCTGTTGGGGCACTACTTTCCTCGCCTGATCTGCCAGCGACTTGGCGGCGGCCATCAGGCAAGGTTCTGCATCGGCATATTTCACCAGCGTTGGGACCTCAGCCTGTGTTACGGATTTGATCTCGACACCCATCTGTTGAACTTCACGCAAGGGATGCGACAACATCTTGCAAATGGCATGTTCCAGTGCACGGGCGTTGATGGTCACGCCGACGTTAGCCAGCGACGCAGCCGGCAGCAAGTACCGGCATACGTCTATGTATTGCGTGCGGATACGCCGGTCCCAGGCCGATTCACTCTCGTCGGGCCGGCGCGGGTTCTCAGATTCCACCACGGCTTTGACTGCCGGCAGCGTGCGTTGATACGCGTCGAACAACTTCCGGCAAGTGTCGGTATACAAATCCTCAACCAATGTGCTCGAAAACTCTGGAGGGGTGAAAAAATCTTCCGGGTTCCATTTTTGATAGCGGGTGGATTTCTCGGTATACGAAGCCAGCCGGTTGGATTCCAGGCATTCGACTGCCAGCCGGGAGATGTTCTCGACGGCCAGGTGCAGCACGGCATGTTCAGCCACTGACGAATGGCCATAGCCCACGACCCATTTCTCGTGGAACTCGGCACTCTTTTCATCCGTCAGTTCTGCCGCAATCTCGTGGAAAGATTCCGGCGAACGGGACGTTTTGGCAAAGGTTACGGCAATGGTCTCAGGACTGAGCTTTTTGGGGTCTAGCAGATAGATCTGGCGTGGTAGGGGCATATTTCAGAACCTCCCTGCTCCTGGCAATATCTATTTGGATCTCCGTCAACATTTCCTGCGCCGAAGGAAAACGCTTTTCGGGGCGCAGATACTCGATGAACTCCAACGCTAACGTCTGGCCGTAAAGGTCAGCCGCATAATCCAACAGCAGCGCTTCCACCCGCACCGGCACCGGCTCTTTTTCGAATGTCGGTCGCCAGCCAACATTGGTCGCTGCAGCAAACGCTTGGCCGTTCAACCAGGCACGCGTGGCGTAGATGCCGTTTGCCGGCAAGAGCTGGTAGGACCACAGGCTCAAATTGGCCGTGGGGATGCCCAACGAACGGCCGCGGTTATTACCCCTGACAACCTGGCCTGTGAGGCGATACCAGCGCCCCAGCATCCGCGCAGCTTCTGCCATATTTCCCTGGCTCAACGCCTGACGTATCCGGCTGGAAGAAACCGGCTCGCCATCCAGCGTGACTGCGTCGAACCCTTTGACGTCAAAACCCATTTGGGTACCCAACCGCTGCAACACGGGGATAGTTCCTTCGCGGTCGTGGCCGAGAGAAAAATCGTGCCCCACCCATAGATGGCGCAGATCCAAATGATCGCTCAGTAACTGCACGAATTGCCCGGCAGAAAGTTGGGACATCGGCACGTCAAAGGCCAGGGTAACAATGGTATCGACACCAAGCCTCCCCAAGAGGTCAGCACGTTCTTCAGGGGAGGTCAAATAGTATGGAGATTGGATATGGCGCAGTACGACTGCAGGATGTGGAAAGAACGTCACCACCACTGCCGGCTCTTTTTGAGCGTGAGCCGCTTGCACGAGCTGACTGACGATGGCTTGATGGCCGCGATGGACCCCGTCGAAGGAGCCAATCGTGACCCATGCATTCTTCAAGTGCAGGCTCTGCAGTGAGGTGAACTGTTGCATCAGGAGAAAAACACCTTCTTCGGCTGCCATTCCTGAGTCGCAGGATCGAGCTCCAGCAAAGCCACCAACTCACCGGCTTCGCTGATGCCGCGCGCTAATTGTTCTGCATTCGATTCAGCTGGGATGCGATGCCCATGGCGGATAGCGTCCACCTGGTCATTACTCAACTCGATCGCTTTCCAATCCGACAATGCTTCCGCGGCCGGGATAAGGTATTGATACCAGGTGCCGTCCGTGAACGCTTCGCGCAACTTGCGCAGCGGCACTGCATCGCGCAAGGTAAAGCGCCCGCTTTTGGTACGCCGCAAGCCCGTCAGCGTGGCGCCGCAGCCCAGTTTCTCGCCCAGATCGTGTGCCAGGGAGCGCACGTACGTCCCCGACGAACAGTACACATCGATGACCACATCCGGCGGCGCCCATTCCAGCAGTTCCAAGCTGTAGACAACGATCTTGCGGGGCTGCAATTCCACTTCCTCACCCTCGCGTGCCATCTCGTAAGCCTTGCGGCCATTGACCTTGACTGCCGAATAGGGTGGCGGAACCTGTTCGATCTCGCCGACGAACGTCTTGAGGGCTTCTTCGAATTGCTGTTCTGTGACGTTAACATCAGAAGATTTCAATACTTGCCCTTCGGTGTCGTAGGTATCTGTGGTGGTTCCCAGGCGAATGATCGCCTGATAACGCTTGTCGGAAGCTGAAACGTACTCGCTCAAGCGCACCGCTGGTCCGATCAAAACGACCAACACGCCGGAAGCGCGTGGATCGAGCGTCCCAGTGTGCCCGGCGCGGCGGATGTTCGTACCCTTGCGGATGATCTGCACCACTTCGTGAGAGGTCAACCCCACCGGCTTATCCACCACAACTACGCCGGAAATAGCATTATTGACATCGTAATTGGCATTTTGGTCCATACTATTTTCTCCCCAGTCCTCCACGGCCATCACGCCGGTGGATTGGTATCCTGCTCCTTCTGATGATTGTTATCCAAAACAGACTTTGTGGCTTTTAAAACTGCTTCTTCCACGTCTGACAACAAGCCTTCGATTTCGACGCCGGCCGCAGCGGGATGGCCTCCCCCGCCAAACGACAACGCCAGGCGGGCAACATCGTAACTTGGCTGAGCGCGCCAACTCACCTTGACCTTCCCCTGCGATTGTTCGACAAAAAGGACGGAAATATCCACGCCGTCGAGATTGGAGATCACATTGATCAGGTCGGCATCATCCTTTCCCGGATAGCCTGCCTCTTCACGATTTTTCAATGTTAAAACTGCCCAAGCCAGTCTGCCTTCGCGCTTCAAATTAAGCAGCCCATAGCCCCAATAATGAGCGGCTTCGAAAGAACGTCTGATCAGGGCACGCGTGTATAAATCCGACAGGTTCGGGCCGTGTTCCATCAAATCCGCCGCAAGACGCATCGTATGGGGAGTGACATTGGGTGTTCGAAAACCAATGGTATCACTGACCACGCCGCTGAGCAACACTTTGGCAATATCTTCGGTGATGACCAGTCCCCACTTTTCCATAAATTCTGCCAGGATGGCAGATGTGGCCACTGCTTCGGGCAAAACAAAGTTCACCCGCGCAAAATTCAAATTGGTGATGTGATGGTCGATGTTGAGATCGGGTTGGCGCCCTTGCAAAACCTCACCCGTGCGCAGCAAGTCGGAGCAATCTAATGCGATCGATAGATCATATTCGCTATGGACATGATGCCGGATCAAATCGGTGCCAGGCAGGTGCCGGAACACGGAGGGAACACCATCGCTCAACACCATCTGGACTTCCTTGCCCTGGGCTTTGAGCGCCAGTCCCATACCCAACAGCGAGCCCACTGCATCACCGTCAGGCCGGATATGCGAAACCACCAACACACGGGGCGCATCATGCAATAGCTGTTTGATCTGGTCGTGAAGGCTATTTTCCATTGCGCCGGCTGACTTTCACAGGTTTGGGAGGCTCGCGCAGTTCGGCTAATAACTTTTCGATGTGATCCGCACGCTCCGGGGTGATATCCCAATGAAAACGTAAATGCGGAAAAACGCGCAGTTCGATGCGGGCAGCCAGGTTGCGACTGATGAACCCGCTGGCACTTTTCAGTCCTTGCAGTACTTCCTTCTCCCGAGCCTGTCCTTCCACCGCTGAGACATACACATCCGCGTACGCCAGCTCACGATCCACGTTGACATCCGTAATGGAGATACCGTTCAAACGTGGATCATGAATTTCACTCTTGACGATCATCTCCGAAAGGTCCTGACGGATGCGGTCAGCGATCCTTTTTAATCTCACTTCCGATGGCATTTCTACCTCAATTCAATCGAGATGGCCGCGTACGTCAACCGGTCACCTGCTGCAGGGAATAACACTGCAAAATATCGCCTTCCAGGAAATCGTTGAACCCTTTCACGCCGATCCCACACTCATACCCCGTGCGGACTTCGCGGACATCTTCTCTTTCGCGCTTAAGCGAACCAATCTCGCCTTCATAAAGCTGCTTGTCGTCACGGAGAACGCGGATCTTTCCATTCCGCAGAATCTCGCCTTTGACCACCTTGCAGCCGGCTATATTTCCGACCTTCGAAATATGGAATATGGCCTGGACCACTGCCTCACCGCTGACCACTTCTTTAAATTCAGGCGCCAACATGCCTTTGAGTGCTTTTTCGATATCTTCGGTCAGCCTATAAATAATATCATACAACCGTATGGAGACGCCTTCCGATTCAGCCAAACGATGTACCGCAGCATCCGCCTGCACATTAAAACCGGTAATGATCGCCTTCGAGGCAGCAGCCAGCATCACGTCCCCTTCCGTGATATTGCCCGTCTCAGCGTGCAGAATGTTGATCTTGATCTCACCGGTGTTCAATTCGTTGAGGGAATTGATGATCGGCTCCAGCGAGCCCTGAACGTCGGCTTTGACCACCAGACGCAACTCGCGCACTTCACCGGCCTGGTAGCGCTGGAACAATTCTTCCAGGGTGGCCTTGGGAACACCTGCCAGTTGCTGCTGGCTCTTCTGTTTACGCTCCTCGACGAGCTGGCGGGCTTCTTTTTCGGTAGTTACCACCTGGAACAGATCACCTGCCTCGGGAACGTCGCACAGCCCCATCACCTGGACAGGAGTCGATGGCTTTGCCTTGCGCACCGTCTTGCCGCGATGGTCGAACATGGCGCGGATCTTCCCGTAGGACTTACCGGCCACCACCACATCGCCCATCTGCAATGTGCCGTTCTGCACCAGCAGGGTGGCAACCACGCCTTTCGAGCGGTCAACCTGCGCTTCGATCACTGAGCCGATCACTTTGCCATCCGGGTTGGCACGGATATCGCCGCTATCAGCCACCAACAGTACGGCTTCCAGCAGATCTTCCAAACCTTCCTGTTTCTTGGCAGAGACAGGCACAATGATCGTGTTGCCATCCCATTCATCCGGCACCAACCCATTATCGGCAAGCTGGTGCTTGACGAAATCCGGGTTGGCATTTGATTTGTCTATTTTGTTCAAAGCAACGATGATTGGGACGCGCGCGGCGCGGGCATGTGCAATGGCTTCACGCGTCTGCGGCATCACGCCGTCATCCGCCGCCACCACCAGCACAACGATATCGGCGCCCTGCGCACCACGGGCACGCATGGCACTGAAAGCCGCATGGCCCGGCGTGTCCATGAAAGTCACCGTCCGGCCATTGCGTTCGATCTGATAGGCTCCAATGTGTTGGGTGATCCCGCCTGCCTCGCCGCCGGCCACATCGGTGTGACGGATGGCATCCAGCAACGTGGTCTTACCATGGTCGACATGCCCCAAGATCGTGACCACGGGGGGACGGGCAACCAGTTTCTTGGGATCTTCATCAGCGATTAATTGTCGCCAGAGGGGAACTTCACCGGTCTCTTTTTGCTCTTCGACTTCCGGCGTCTCCAACTTGGCGTCCATTTCCATTTCAGAAAGCACAACCGCGGCGGTGTCAAAATCAACCATTTGATTGATATTTGCCATCACACCGTTACTCATCAAGACTTTGATTACCTGTATTGGACTGGCACCCACACGTTGAGCCAACTCACGCACGGTAAGGTTAGCGGGCAGTTCAATTGTTTTACGCCCAGTATCGGCCATAATCATGCACCTCCTAGTTCAGTTTTGCACCCCTATCGCCCACGAACCCCTGCTCACAGAGCCAAGCTCATGCTTCTGTGCCTGCCGCACTGACAGCGCAGACGGGTTGGGTTTTCCAATGTTTTATCCGGGCAAATTGACGATCAATTCAGATCGAATTTTTACTGTGATTCTTGGAGAATCTTCCCCGTTTCTGCGGGGAGGCTCTCCAGGAAAGCAGCCAGATATGCCCGGTCTTCTTCTGTCAATTCCACCTTCAAGGCATGCGCCAGGGCACCCTTCATGCCGCGCTCCCAACAAGAGCGCACATTGTGCAAATAGGCTCCTCTGCCCGCGGCCTTTCCGGTGGGGTCCACACGAACGCCTTCGGGAGTACGTACGATGCGGAGCAAGGTCCGTTTAGGCAAGACCTGCCGGCAGCCCACACAGGTACGCTGCGGTACGTGCCGAACACGCTGGGCAGGTTTCTTGGCCACAGTCCACTCCCGTTATTCTTCCCAACCCCGGCCGCCGCGTTTATGTTTCTTAGTGGCGACGGTAAGATCGCGATCGGGATCGTACTCCACTTCGACACTCTTGCCTTTTTTCTTCTTTTTCTTACCTTTGCCTTCTTCGTCTTCTTCCGCGGCAACACTTTCCGCAGTAGGAGCAAATTCGAGTGATTTCATGGTGAACAGCTCGTCGAATGACGGCTCTTCGGCGGTGGCGCCCGGTTCTGCAACCGGTTCAGCCGCAGGTACTTCGGCAGCGCTGCCGGCTTCGGCCGGCTCGGCAGCCGGTGTTTCAGTCGGCACAGCTTCAACAGGAGCAGCCTCTACCGCGACGACGGCACTTTCCTCCGGTGCAACCGCTTCAACCGCCGGCGGTTCCGCAGCCACAACAGGAGCGGTGGCGGTTTCAACAAGCTTGGTGATCTCCTGCAGTGCTTTGGGACCAATGCCCTGCAAGCCCAGGATCGAATCAGAGTTGCGCTTCATTTGCACAACCAGTTCGCCCACCGTGGCAAAACCGGCTTCCTGAAGAATATAAGCCACGTGTTCGGGCAACCCCGAATCCAGGATGTTACGATCGAACACTTCAGCCGGTATGGTTTGACGCAGCTCTGCGGTCAGACTGTCCTCGGCAGCTTTCTCTTCAGGCAGCAACTGGGCGAGCGTGTGCTTCTCGATGCGATCGACGAAGTGGGTCAACTGATCGTACTCTTCGGGCGTCAAAGGCCGGCCTTCAGCCTTCTTCGCCACGATCTCTTCAATCTTTTGGACATTCTCTTTTTCGGCTTCGGCAACTGCCGCCATGGAAGGATCGTTCTGCAACTTGCCCAAGGCATCTGCAACTGCTTCAGGCAAGCTCTTGATATCGATGCGCCATCCGGTCAGCTTGGCAGCCAGGCGTGCGTTCTGGCCGTCGCGGCCAATTGCCAGGCTGAGCTGATCTTCAGGGACGACCACCGTGGCCGTTTTGCCATTGATGGAATGCTCGTTCAAGTAAACCCCGCTCACACGCGCCGGGCTGATCGCCTTGGCGATAAACGCGGCCTGGTCGGAATTCCACTCGATCACGTCGATCTTTTCATCGTGCAACTCGCGCACAATGGCCTGGATGCGCACACCGCGGATGCCAACACATGCACCGACCGGGTCAATGCCCTGCTGGGTTGCCGAAACAGCCACCTTGGCACGCTGGCCGGGCTCACGTGCGATGGAACGGATCTCCACCACACCA
>JBEKEX010000010.1:0-30080 GCA_050013615.1 Anaerolineaceae bacterium | reverse complement strand
ATCATCCCCTACCTGGAAGGTCTGGCGGGCCTATTCCGATGGTGGAATCCCAACGATCAATGCAGCTTTGGCATCTATGGCGGTAGTTGGGCCGGCACCATCGTAGCCCCACCGGAATTGCACGCTCAGATGCTCACTTCGACCGATCCGGCAAACGAGAACCTGGTGACCAACCAGTCCATTCTCAATGGCTCCCGCAAAGTAGGGTGGGGAATGGGTGATTTTGCCTTTTATTATCCGAAACAAAGTGATGCCATGTTCCAGTTTGAGGATATATTGCTCATCCAGGACGGCAAAGTAACCGGCACCTGGGCAGTATTTGACGTACGCTACTAAATATGCAATAAAAAGACCAAGGAGGAAGCCATGAAAGAAGGATTTGTCGTTCCCGTGAAAGAAAAAATCGCCTTCGCGTTAGGTGATTTTGGCAACAACCTCGTCATCACCGCAATGGGGTTCTATTACCTCTTTTTTGTGGTCAATGTCGGTGGATTGACACCTGTGCTGGCTGGAGTAACCTACTGGGTTTCCCGCAGTGTGGCGGCCTGTACCGACCTCCTCATGGGGATCGTTTCGGACCGCACCAGCAGCAGGTTTGGCAGGCGGCGTATCTATCTGCTGGTGGGCGCCATCCCCATGGGCGCATCGTTCATGCTGCTGTGGCTTTCACCCTTCAACAGCCAGACAGCCCTGTTCTTCTATTACCTGACGGTCATGCTGTGCTTCAACGTGATCCTCAGCGTGGTGACCATCCCGTACAACTCGCTGATGCCAGAACTGAGCCAGAACTACGACGAGCGCACTTCGATTTCCGGCTTCCGCATGGCTTTCTCGTTCCTGGGCAACCTGGTGGCGGCCGCCGGTGTAGCGCTCATTGTGGATAATATCTATTCCGGGCGGGAGGTATATCGCACCAGTTACCCGGTGATGGGACTCATCATCGGCGGGATCACCATCGTCCTCATGCTGATCTGCTTCCTCGGCACCAAAGAACGCGTCCATGCGGATGCCGAGAAGATCATCGGTAAAAATTTCTGGCATGATCTGAAGACAATGTGGCAGGTAAAGGAAATGCGCCTGATGATCGTGATGTTCGTGCTCAACCAGGTCGGGGCTGATATTTTCATGGCGTTGATCATCTTTTACCTGAAGGATGTGATGTTGGTTACAGACAGTGATACCTCGTGGATCATGGCGATTCCATTGGTGATCGCAGTGGCGTCGGTGCCCTTGTGGGTATTCCTGGGAGAAAAGTTGGGCAAGCGCCAGGCGTATATCGCGGCAGCTTTCTTCTTCCTAATCCCGCTGACGATGGTCATATTTGCGCCTGCCGGGAATTTGGCAATCGTGATCGTCATTGCGGTTCTCATCGGCATCGGCTCCTCGGCGACGCAGGTCCTTCCCTGGTCCATGCTGCCGGATGTGGTGGAACTTGACGAATACCAAAATGGTGTGCGCCGTGAAGGTTTCTTCATGGGCGCCACTCAATTAATCTACAAGGTGTGCTCCGCTTTGACGGTTTTGCTGTTCACCACCCTGATCGGCGTCTTCGGCTATGTGGAAAATGCCGTTACCGGTACACAGCCGGCCTCGGCCCTGTTGGCCATTCGCTTGCTGATGGGGTTGGGCACCGCTCTCTTTTATCTGGCGGCAGCCTTGTTTGCCCACATCCTGCCGTTGACCAAAGAGCGCTTCGATGAAGTGAAACGGTTGATCGAGGAACGCAAGGCGGCTTCGTAAGAGATGAAAAAATCATTCCTGGTTTGACCCACGCCGGTGAAAAATGGGGAGAGGTCAAACCAGGAACCGCCCTATGAAAGCAACGTCGATCCATCCTTCGGCAGGGTTTTACAAATAACGCAAATTTGTGCCTTTTATGTGAGGATCTTATGCGGCAATACACACATGACTCGCTGATCTTCCATCCACAGAGATACGCTGACCCTGACCTGATCGTCGAGGTGACGCGCAGTCGCGCCGGATGGGAAACGATCCATTTCCAGGTCCGCCAACTGGCAGACAAAGATGAATGGTCCGGGTCGACCGGGGAGAAGGAACTTGCTGTGGTTTTATTGAGCGGCAGTGTGGATGTCGCTTCGGACCGGGGAGAGTGGCAAAAAGTTGGCGTGCGGACCGGGGTGTTCAGCGGATTGCCAGAAGCCCTCTACCTGCCCCGCCGTACTGAGTTCAAGGTGACCGCGCAGGGCGATTGCACGTTTGCCGCTGCATGGGCCTTTTCATCACAAGACCATGACCCCAAGCGGGTTTATGCCTCCCAGGTGAAGACAGAGATCCGCGGCGGCGGGCAGGCCACCCGGCAGATCAATAGCATCATCCCGCCCGGCTTTCCCTGCGACCGTTTGGTGGTGGTGGAAGTGTATACGCCCGGCGGCAACTGGTCCAGCTACCCGCCTCACAAGCACGATGTCCACACGGTGGCTCCTGATGGGAGCCTGGTCGAGGCTGACCTGGATGAAATTTACTATTACCAGATCGATCGGCCCGAGGGATATGCCCTCCAACGCGTCTATACCGGCTCTGGCTCTCCCTTGCAGCAGGCAGGAAAACCTTTCGACTGTGCATTGGTGGCACACACTCATGACGTGGTCATCGTGCCGGAAGGGTACCATCCAGTGACCAGCCCGGTGGGCTACACAACCTACTACCTGAACGTACTGGCAGGCAGCGCTCAAAGCCTGGCGGCCAGCGACGACCCTGATTTTGCCTGGGTAAAGAACGCCCTGGGAGTCAAAGACCCCCGCCTGCCGATCTATCCGGTCAATTCTCTTTAGCCTGGAGGATCTATGGATGACAAAACCTGTACACTCACCATGGCGCAAGCTCTCATCGGTTACCTCAAACACCAATCGATTGAACGAGATGGCATCTGTCAGCCATTCTTTGCCGGCTGCTTTGGAATCTTTGGGCACGGCAATGTGGCAGGTATCGGCCAGGCCTTGCAGCAGAACCCGGATTTTCGTTACTACCAGTGCAGGAACGAACAAGCGCAGGTGCATACCGCCGCGGCGTATGCCAAGGTGAAAAACCGCTTGCAGACGTTTGCCTGCACCAGTTCCATCGGTCCCGGCGCCACCAACATGATCACCGGGGCGGCCCTGGCCACCATCGACCGTTTGCCGGTGCTGCTGCTGCCGGGGGATATCTTTGCCCGCCGAAATGTGGCTCCCGTCCTGCAGCAGTTGGAATACGCCGGCTCGCAGGACTTCTCGGTGAATGATTGCTTCAAACCGGTTTCAAAATATTGGGACCGCATCAACCGGCCCGACCAACTCCTCACTGCCCTGCCGGAGGCCATGCGGGTGTTGACCAGCCCGGCCGATACCGGCGCGGTGACCCTGGCACTGCCTCAAGATGTGCAAACTGAGGCTTTTTCTTATCCGCAAGCATTTTTCGAGGATCACACCTGGTACGTGCCGCGCAACCGTCCCGACAGCCAGGCATTAGCTGCCGCTGCCCAACGCATCCGTTCCAGCCATCGACCGCTTATCATTGCCGGCGGAGGGGTGATCTATAGCGAAGCCTGCGACGTGCTCAAGGCGCTTGTGGAACGTACAGGCATCGCCGTTGGGGAGACCATGGCCGGCAAAGGCAGTTTGCCGTTCGATTGTGTGTTCAACGCCGGCGCAGTGGGGGCAACAGGAACCCTTGCAGCCAACCAACTGGCGCGTGAAGCTGACCTTGTGATCGGGATCGGCACACGCTACAGCGATTTCACCACCTCTTCGATGACCGCATTCCAAAACCCCGATGTGCGCTTCATTAACATAAACGTGTGTGAATTCGATGCCGGGAAACACGCCGGCCTGGCACTCATCGGGGACGCCAAAGCCACTTTGGAGGAATTGGCCGGGTTGTTGCAGGGATATGCCACGGCAGAAGCGTATCAATCCATGGTCAAAGCGCGGCATGATGCCTGGGACGCCGAGGTGCAACGCATCTACGATCTACACAGCACCCCCCTGCCCAACCAGGGCGAATTGATCGGCATCCTCAATGAGGAATCGGCGCCGGACGCCATCATGGTCAATGCCGCCGGCAGCATGCCGGGCGATCTGCACAAACTCTGGCGCGCCCGCCACCCCAAAAATTTTCACATGGAATATGGCTATAGCTGCATGGGGTATGAAATTGCAGGCGGCCTGGGTGTGAAAATGGCTGCCCCCGAGAAGGATGTCTACGTCATTGTGGGAGATGGCAGCTACCTGATGCTCTCCAGTGACCTGGCCACTTCGATCCAGGAAGGCTACAAATTGATCGTCAGCCTCTATGATAACTCCGGCTTCAAGAGCATTGGCTCGCTCAGCCGATCCTTGGGTCAGGATGGCTTTGGTACCCGTTTTGCGTACCCGCAACATGGGAAGTTGCCAGGCGATTCCGATGGAGAAAATGCCCAGCTGCTCGAGATCGACTTTGCTGCCAATGCCCGCAGCCTGGGGGCCATCGTTTTCGAATGCCGTACTGCGGAAGATTATTCGAGGGCGCTCAAGGAGGCGAAAGCCACCGACCGCACCACGGTGATCGTGATCCGCAACGACCGTTATATCAGCGTGCCCGGTTACGAGAGCTGGTGGGACGTGGCGGTGGCGGAAGTCAGCGAGATGCCGGAAGTCAAGGCAGCCCGGAAGACGTGGGAAGCCATGCGCAAGAAGGAACGTTATTTCTTTTAGGAATCCTCTTCACTTATTTGGCGTAATGCATGGTCAAGGCAAACACGCCATGGAATTCTTCACCCAGAACAAAGTAGTTGTGGAGCGTTGGTTCAAGGATTGGATACGCCAGTTCTAAAACAGTGATAACAAAAGAGGTGCGCCATGATGAAAATGAAAATCGCAAATGCACCCTGTTCGTGGGGAGCATTGGAGTTCGACCTTCAAGGAGATAGTCCGGCTTACCAGCGGGTGATCGATGAAATCGCCGAGACCGGTTATGCCGGAACGGAGCTGGGAGATTGGGGATTCATGCCCACCGATCCTGCAGAGCTTGCCAAAGTGCTGCATGACCACGGCCTCAAATTGGTGGGCGCTTTTGTACCCATCAACTTCAAGGACGCTTCCTGCCACCCTTCCGGGATCGAAACGGCCGTGAAAACTGCCCATCTTTTGGAAGCCGTCGAGGGCGAATCGCCGTTCATTGTCCTGGCAGATGACAACGGCAAAGACACGTTGCGCACCCAAAATGCCGGGAGGATAACACCTGAAATGGGCTTGAAGGATGCCCAATGGGAAACCTTTGCTGCCGGGGTGAACGCCACGGCGCTTGCGGTGCGTAAAGAGACCGGGCTGCGGACAGTTTTCCACCATCATTGCGCCGGGTTTGTGGAAACCCCCGACGAGGTAGCACACCTGATGCAGCTGACGGACCCAAAGTTGGTGGGACTGTGCCTGGATACCGGCCACTACTGCTTTGGCGGTGGTGATCCGGTGACCTGCCTGAAAACGTTTGGCCGCCGGGTCTGGCATTTCCATTTCAAGGATTTTTCCCCGTCCGTCGCAGCGCAGGCCGGCCGGGAGAATTGGGATTATTTCAAATCGGTGGCCCATGGCATCTTTTGTGAGCTGGGGCAAGGAGCAGTGGATTTTCGAGCGGTGATGGCAGAACTGGCGGCCCTGGATTATGAGGGCTGGGGTGTGGTGGAGCAGGACGTCCTGCCCGGCATGGGCAGCCCCAAGGAATCTGCCTTGCGCAACCGGGCTTTCATTCGTACACTGATGGATAAGTAAAACAGCAATCTTTCGGAACTGTGAGTCAAACTGTAACATTCGAATAAAGGAGGCAGCAATATGGAGGAACGAGAAGCTGTGCGGGTAGGTGTGATTGGAGCAGGTCGGATCGGCAAGATCCACGCTGAAGACCTGGCCACCCGCATCAACGGGGCCAAGGCAAGCTGCATTGCCGACCCGCTCATCGATGCGGCACAGGAAACAGCCAAACGCCTGCATATCGAAAAAGTCACCGCCGACTACCACGAAATCCTGGACGACCCCGAGATCGACGCAGTGGCCATTTGCTCGCCGACCGCCTTGCACGCCGAGCACATCGTCGAGACCGCGCAGGCGCATAAGCACATCTTTTGTGAAAAACCCATTTCCTATGATTTGCAAAAGATCGACCGTGCCCTGGCAGCCGTGGAAAAGGCGGGAGTGAAATTGCAGATCGGGTTCAACCGCCGTTTCGATGTCAATTTTCACCAGGCACATGAGCTGGTGGCCTCGGGCAAGATCGGCGTACCGCACCTGCTGCGCATCACCAGCCGCGACCCCCACCCGCCTTCCATCGAGTTCATCAAGCAATCGGGGGGCATCTTCTTCGACATGACCATCCACGATTTCGACATGGCCCAGTACATGTTCGGAGACATCGAAGAAGTGTATGCTGTCGGCAATGTGTTGGTGGATGCCCGGATCGGCAAGGAAGGTGATATCGATACCACGATCATCATGCTCAAGTTCAAGAGCGGCGCCATGGGGACAATCGACAACAGCCGGCAAGCCATCTACGGTTACGACCAGCGCCTGGAAGCATTCGGATCAGAAGGCATGGTTCAAGTGCAAAATATCCCTCTGGATAGCGTGATCTACAGCCGCGCCGGGGATATCGCCACTTCCAAGCCCATGCCCTTTTTCCTCGAACGATACCGGGATTCGTTCATCCGCGAGATGGCCGAATTCATCGAATGCGTCCGAAAAGACAGCCAGCCGCCCATTACCGGTCACGATGCCCGGAAGCCGGTTGTCATTGGCCTGGCAGCACAAGAATCATTCCGCACCGGCCGCCCGGTTAAACTATCAGAGATCGTGGGCAGCGAGGGATAAGCTGCAATAAAGGGAATTAAACCATAGCAGAATCGGTAAAAACAACCTTATATCCTTACCGGAGCCGGAAAACGCATTCAGCCCTGGCAAGCACGTTTTCGATTCTTGAAAAGGTCATTCCGCCTTGCCGAAGCAGGTTTGACAGATGATGATTTTTGGCATATAAGAAAATAGCACCTGGAGAAATATTATGGCGGTCACCATCAAGGACATTGCAAAAGCGGCAGGCGTATCTCATGCGACAGTCTCGCGGGCGCTGCACAACCATCCGGCCATCTCGAAAGGGATGGTGGCAGCGATCCAAACGCTGGCTGCTGAAATGGGCTACATTCCCAGTGCCGCGGCGCGCAGCCTGAAGACGCACCAATCCCACGCCCTGGGGGTGATCGTGAGCAACCTGGATGACCCTTTTTGGAGCGAAGTGCTGCACAGCATCGATGAGGTGGCACACGTAGCCGACTACAACCTGTTCATCGTCACCACCCATCGGGATAAACAGCGCGAAAATGAAGTGGTGCAGGCCATGGTGCAGCGCGGTGTGGATGGAGTGATCATCTGCGCCCCACAGTTCAGCCCCAAGCAGAGTCACTTGTTGATGACTTACGGCCTTCCAATGGTGATCGTGAATAATGAAGGTTCCACTGATTCGCCCTACCTGGTTTACAACGACGACGTATACGGAATCCGCCTGGCAACCCGCCACCTGATCGAGCTTGGGCATCGTGAGATCGCCTTTTTGGGCAACTCGGTCGGCGGGCGAACTTCGGTGGCACGCGAGAAAGGCTTCCGGCAGGAGATGCGTACTTCGGGTGTGGCGATCAACGAAGCCTTCATACTCAGGTCGCAACTGGAAACCCTGCAAGCCGGGTTCGAGGCGGCGAATGTCCTATTATCTCAAGCGCATCGCCCAACTGCCATTGTTTGCTACAACGACTCCCTGGCCATCGGCGTATACAGCGCCATCTATCAGGCCGGGCTGCGCATTCCGGAAGACATCTCGATCACCGGGTTCGATGACATCGCTGTGGCAGCCTACCTGCATCCGCCGTTAACCACCGTGCGCCAGTTCAAAGCCAGGTTGGGCGCAGTGGCCACCACAATGATGCTGAATTTGTTGAAACCGGATGGAGAGCCGGGTGCGAACAAGGAACCCCAGAAAGTTTTATTACAAAGCGAACTGGTGGTGCGGGCTTCGACTCGGAGCGTGGCCGGCAGGTGAGACCACAAAAGAGACCTTGATGATACAATGATTGGAAATTAACCCCGGCCTTTTTTGGAGGAGAGCATGCAGAAACTACCCACAATCGCCATCATCGGCCCTGGCGCCATTGGAGAAGCTATCATTACCGGGCTGCTGAAGAATGAAGTCACCACAGCCAATAAAATCTGGGCCGCAGGTCCATCCTTGGAACGCCTGGAATTGCTTCACGAAAAATACCAGATCCAAGTCAGCAGCGATAATGCCGTTGCGATGCGCCAGGCGGACGTCGTGATCTTATCGGTGAAACCACAAAGCCTGCTAGCGGTGATGAAAGGCCTCAAAGGGCAGATCACACCTCACACCCTGGTGCTTTCCGTGGTGGCTGGCGCAACACTTGAAATGATCACCAGCGGCCTGCAACACGAGTGTGTCGTGCGTTCCATGCCCAACACGCCGGCACAGATCGGCGAAGGGATCACTGTGTGGACTGCCACCCCCGCCGTGACCGAAGAGCAGCTCGAGGCAACCCGCTCTATCTTGGGCGCCCTCGGGCAGCACATTTTCATGGCCGAAGAAAACTATCTCGATATGGCAACCGCATTGTCCGGTTCCGGTCCAGCTTATGTGTTCTTATTTATGGAGGCCATGATCGATGCCGGGGTCCACCTTGGCTTTCCGCGCCGCATCGCCGAGCAACTGGTCTCGCAGACCTTGCGCGGCTCGGTGGATTATTTCGACCTGCGCAAGGATCACCCGGCGCAGCTGCGCAATGAAGTCACATCACCGGCAGGAACTTCGGCTGCCGCATTGTATTACCTGGAAAAGGCCGGCTTCCGCACTGCCATCTCACGCGCCATCTGGGCCGCCTATGAGCGTTCTCAAGAGTTGGGACGCGGCCGTCAGAGCCAGGCCCCCGACAAGAATTGATTCAAGCTGTTCCAAACATCTTTTGAAAGCTAACTTTTCCTAACGATCTATAATCGTTGGTGTTATTTTGGTGATAATCCGCTCCAATGTGCTTGACGATTAAGGCATGGCGCGGTATATTTGTGGGACGCAAGCCCCTGTAGCGCAATTGGATAGAGCGTTTGCTTGCGGAGCAAAAGGTTGCAGATTCAAATTCTGCCAGGGGCACCATCCGTCGAGGGAGCGGTTACCATCACCGTTCCCTTTTTAATAATTTCAAGGGGTTGTCATTATGAATGCGATTACAAACAACAAGCGCTATCAAATCCTGCTCATCAATGACGACGGCATCCAATCACCCGGGCTGTGGGCTGCTGCCGAAGCACTTTCAGAACTCGGTTATGTGTGGGTGGTCGCTCCCCGCACACAGTCTTCCGGTGCCGGCCGCAGCATGCCATCCATCTCCGATGGGCACATCGAGGAGCGCAAGCTGACCATCGGCAAGCAGGAATGGGACACGTTCGCCGTGGGCGGCTCGCCCGCTCAGGCTGTTCTGCACGGTGTTTTGGAGATCCTGCCGCAGAAGCCTGACCTTGTCGTCTCGGGGATCAATTATGGAGAGAATCCCGGCACGGATATTGCCGTATCCGGCACAGTAGGTGGTGCAATGGAAGGTGCGGCGTGCGGTATCCCTTCCATCGCTGCCTCGCTCCAGATCGATAACGTCAACGTGGAATACAAGCGCTATTCCCGCGAGATCGATTTCTCAACGGCGGCCTATTTCACACAATTATTCGCCAAACTAATGCTGGAAAAGCGCTTCCCGCCTGAAGCGCAATTCATCAAGGTCGACGTGCCGTACATTGCCACCCCGCAAACACCCTGGCGCCTGACACGCCTGGCCCGCTATCGTTACTTCCAGCCCATGGTGCAGCGAAAAGGGGATTGGTCCAGCGATGCCGCGATTGGGGGAATCATCGACGTCAAGCCCGGCGATGTGCCGCCGGACACCGATGTATATGCGCTGGCAATCGACCATGTGGTGTCGGTGACACCTTTGGATCTGGACATGACCGCCCGGGTGGATTTCGCCGAGCTCGATAAGAAGTTGCGTTGAAAATGCAGTAAAACTTAAATTACAAGGGCAGCCGCGCGGCTGCCCTGATTTTTTCCATTTGTCCACTTTTTCAAAAAATCCCACGCAGGGATAAAATATATCTGGGATACGTAAAGATATCACGCGGTGTCGATCAATGCAGGAAGGAAACTTTTATGACCATCCGATTTGCAATCAGTGGCGCCGGTTCCATTGCCAATACCCATGCCAAGGCAATCCAGGCTCTGGCAGATGCGGAATTGGTGGCTGTGGTGGAACGCCATGCCGAGCATGCGGCCGCCTTTGCGCAACAATTCGGTATCGAAAGGACATATCCCGACGTACCTGCCATGCTGTGTGATGGAGCCGTCGACGCTTTGATCGTTGCAACACCCAATGTGCTGCACATGCCGCAAACCATCGCCGCACTCAACGAAGGAGTGGCCGTCATGGTGGAAAAGCCCATGGCAATGAATGCTGCCGAGGCGGAAGAAATGCTGGAAGCCAGCCAGAGATCGAAAGCGGTGCTCATGGTGGCGCACTGCTGGCGCTTCGACGAGGAGGTCAACTGGTTGAAGGCCCAGGTCGAGGCGAACAAGCTCGGACGGATCATCCGCACCAAGAGCTTTGGCGTGCACACCAATTGGGGTCCGACGGGATGGTTTACCCAGAAAGCTCTGGCGGGCGGCGGCGCCATGGCCGACGTGGGCATCCACGCCCTGGATACGACCCGCTACCTGATGGGCGACCCCCGGCCGGTGAGCGTCTACGCCCGCATTAGCACAAACTACATCGAAGGCGACGTGGATGATACCGCTGTGGTCATCGTCAATTGGGATAACGGCGCCGCCTCCTACATCGAATCCGGTTGGTGGCAGCCGCACGTCGATTCACCGTTTGCCAGCACCCAGCTCTACGGCAGCCGGGGCTTCGGCATGATCTTTCCCACCCACCTGGAATTGCCTGACCTGCAAACGCAGCGCGTGGACGTTGTCGATCCGGGCTTCCAATTCCCACGCCGTATCCACGCCCCGCAGGAGATGTATAACCGGCAGATGAAAGCCTTTGCAGAGGCAATCGCCAGCGGCAAGACAATCCTGCCCGGCGGGCTGGAAGGCCTGATTAATATAAAAGTGATCGACGCGGCTTATGAAAGTGCCCGGACGGGCAAAGCGATCGATATCAAATAAACATGGCGGCGTACAGCGCGTATTTATTGGAGGAATGATGTTGAAAGTGGCAGTCATTGGCGGCGGTTCGACCTACACACCAGAACTGGTGAACGGTTTTCTGGAACGGATTCAAACCTTCCCGCTGGACGAATTATGGTTGATGGACATCAACGCCGAGCGGTTGGAAGCGGTCGGCGGCTTTGCCAAACGCATGGTGGAAGTTAAAGGCTCGCCGTTTAAGGTCGTCCTTTGCCAGAACCAACGCGATGCAGTGCGTAATGCCAATTACGTCATCACCCAACTGCGGGTGGGAATGATGCGTGCGCGCGTCAATGATGAATATTTGGGCCGCCGCCACGGATTGATCGGCCAGGAGACCACCGGCGTGGGCGGGATGGCAAAGGCGCTGCGCACCATCCCCGTCATTTTGAGTATTGCCCATGACATGCAAGAGCTGGCCGCACCCGGCGCGATGCTGATCAATTTCACCAATCCCTCCGGGCTGATGACCGAAGCGCTGTTCCGCTACGCCCCCGAAGTGCCGGCCGTGGGCGTTTGCAACATCCCCATCACCACCAAAATGGAGATCATCAAGGGATTGGAGAAGGTGCTGCTGGAGCGGATCGATCCTTCCTGGACCGAATTGAAGACCCTGGGACTGAACCACCTCTCCTGGCACTATGGTTTCACCATCAAGGGTGAAGACATGTGGCCACCCATCATCGACACCTATATCAACGAACTGCGCAGCCAGGCTGAGCCGGAATGGGAGCTGGACACTATAGAATCGCTGCGCATGATGCCCAACCCCTACTTGAAATATTACTATTACACCAAACGCAAGCTGGCGGAGCAGCAGCAATGGCCGCCTTCCCGCGGCGAAACGGTTATGGGCATCAAGAAAGACCTGCTGCGGCAATACGCCGATCCCAAGCTTACCGAGCCTCCGGCTGACTTGATGCTGCGCGGCGGAGCGTATTATTCGACCGCGGCTACGCAATTGCTCAATGCCATGTACAATGATTTGGGTGAAACGCACGTGTGCAACGTACGCCACAACGGCGCGGTGCCCGGCTGGGACAAGGACTGGGTGTTGGAAATGCCTTGCAAGGTGGACGCCAAGGGCATCCATCCCCTGCCGGCCGAGCCGCTGCCGCCGGTGTGCTACGGCCTGTTGGCACAGGTGAAATCCTATGAGATCATGACGGTTGAAGCCGCCGTGCATGGAGACCGCCGCGCAGCGTATCAAGCATTGCTGGCTCATCCCCTGGGCCCTGCGGTCGACCAGGTGCAGGCAGTGTTGGACGACATTCTGAAAACAAACCAGGCCTACTTGCCGCAATTCTAGCCGAGTAAAGGATCAAGCATTGCAGGATTATCGTTACATGTCAATCGACGTTTTCGGCTTTCGCTCTGATCGCATATCAAAGAAATAATGGGTATAAAATAGGCAACCTAAACAAAACATAATCGCAACGGAGTATTTATGGGACGTATATTTCTTGGCGTTGATGTTGGCGGCAGCAAAACCCATGCCTTGGTAGCTACTGAAAATGGCAAAGCTGTGGGGTTCGGAGAATCGGGGCCCGGCAACCACGAAGCCGTGGGATACGAAGGGTTGTTCACTGCAATGAAGGAATCGATTGCCTTGGCATTGACCATGTCCGGCACTGACCTGGAGCAGGTCAGCGGAGCCGGGTTTGGTGTCTCGGGATATGACTGGCCCTCAGAGCGCCAGCCAACCCTGGATACGATTGCCAGGCTGAGCCTGGCCTGCCCGCTGGAAGCGGCAAACGATATGATGGTTGGGCTGATGGCCGGCACAAGCCAGGGATGGGGAGTGGTGGTGGATGCCGGCACCGGGGATAACTGCCTGGGGCGTGATGCACAAGGTAACATCGCCCACATGACCGGTTGCGGTCCAACATTCGGCGAGTTCGGGGGTTCGGGTTCACTGGTGATGCGTGCCACCCAGGCTATTGCCTACGAATGGGGCAAACGCGGTCCGGCCACCCGATTGACGCCAGCTTTCATCGAGCTGGCAGGTGCCAAAGATGTGAATGACCTGTTGGAAGGATTGGCGCTGGGTTACTACACCATTTGGGGAGACGCCGCGGTACAAATTTTCCGCGTGGCAGAAGAAGGTGACGCCGTTGCCAGGGACGCCATTGCCTGGGCAGGAGGAGAATTGGGCAGCATGGTGACCGGCATTATCCACCAGTTGCACTTCGAAGATGAAGCCGTCGAAGTTGTCATGATCGGCAGCATGTTCAATGGCGGGTTATTACTGCTGGAACCATTCAGGCAAACTGTTCTATCCGCAGCGCCCAAGGCGCAATTCATCCGCCTGGATGTGCCCCCGGTGGTAGGCGGTGTGTTGATGGGAATGGAAGCAGCCGGCATGAAAGCCTTGCCCCTGCGCGAGACTCTCATTACTTCCACGAAAGCACTGCTAAAAAAATGAAAACTGTGGGCCGGATGCTAAGGAGAAATCGATGTCCAATCTAAAGGCGCTGGGCGGGAAACCCCTGCGGGCAGAACCCTATCCAACCTGGCCGGTACACGATGAACGTGACATCCGGGCAGTCACCGAGGTAATCGAGTCAGGGCAATGGGGCGGTTCCCCATATCCCGGTCCAAAGGCGAAGACCTTCGCGGAGCGATTTGCCCAGATGCAGGGCGGTGGTTATGCCGTGCCATTGATCAACGGCGCCACGGCCCTCGAGGTGGCTTTGCGGACTGCTGCTATCGGATGGGAAGATGAGGTTATTATTCCTGCCTATGCTTTCCAGGCAGTGGCAGTTGCAACCCTGGCGGCCGGTGCCATCCCGGTCATCGTGGATATCGACCCCGGCACGTATTGCATCGACCCGGAACAGGTCAAGTTGGCGCTCACGCCCAAGACCAAGGCTATCATCGTTGCCCACCTAGGGGCACAGATGACCGACATGGACGCCATCATGGACATTGCAGACAGCCGTGGTCTGGTGGTGGTGGAAGACTGTTCCCACGCCCCCGGTGCCAGATGGCACAGCCAGGGAGCCGGTACCATTGGGCATTTTGGCACTTTCGACATGCAGTCTGGCAACATCCTGACTACCGGCGAGGGCGGGGTATTGCTATGCCGTACGCAGGACCTGGCAGAACGGGCTGCCAGCATCGTTGATTGCGGGCGCCCCAAAGATATGGGGCAAAACAACTTCACCCTTGGAACGAACTATCGTTTGTCAGAGCTCCAGGCTGCCCTGGGAATGGTGGCCTTGGAACGGTTTCCTGAACAAATGAAGGAACGTGCCGAACACGTCGCATATCTGGAAGAGAATTTGAAAAAGCTCCCCGGCATCCGCCTGCTGCGTCATGATATCCGCAACACCGTGCGCTCGTTCGATCGCTATATCTTGGCCATCGACCCGCAGGTGTTTGGCGCCGAGCATCAGGTGGTCTGTTTTGCACTGGCAGGGGAAGGCATTCCTTGTGACCACGGGTATCCTGCCATGCATCATTATGACCTTTTCCAGCCCTGGCTCTCACGGCTGCCGGTGCCCAGCGCCTTTCCGGAGCGGTTCCAGTTCGAGAAGCTGCACTTCCCCGAAGCGGAACGCGCCAGCGAGGACGAAGCAGTCTGGCTGAACGAAGCCATCTTCCGCGCCGGCAAACAGGGTGTCGACGATGTGGTGAATGCTTTGAAAAAGCTGTTGGACAACCGTAGCGAGATGCAGCAACTTGAAGAAATGCGTATGAAATTGTTCGGATTGCGATAAAATAGACTGTTAATAGCCTGCAATCATTCACGTTTTTGCGAGCTAAATTGTCTTCAAGTCTGTAGGGTGAATTTCAACAAAATAAACTATACTAATAGTCACTAGTCAACAATTACCCGGTATCAGTCTGAATTTTATGCACCTCTTCAACCCGCCGGATAAAGACAAGGCATACACACCGTTGGACAGCACAGAAAGGGCTGAACCCCACAAAAAGAAACAACAAAAGGGCGGAAAATGGGCCGACCCCATCATCCATCGTACGCCCTGGCCATACATCGTCGGGAGCGGCTTTGCCATCATCGTCGGTTTGTTTTGGTGGGGTGTATTCGAATACAAGCAAGAAATCTTGAACTTTGTCAATGCGCAGTCGGGGTTCAAGTATGATGTGATCATCGCGTCTCCGATCGCAGTCGCAATCGTCATTATTTTCGTAGTCGTCTTCTTCGAAGAACGGCGCCGGCGAGCCCAGATGCAGAAGTTGGAACAGGTCGTAAAAGAGCGCACCGAGGAGTTGACCCACTCGGAGAAGCGCTACCGCGCCCTGGTAGAACAAAGCACAGCCATCACCTACATCGATGCAATGGATGAAGAAAGTTCGAACCTCTACACCAGCCCCCAAATCGAAACGCTATTGGGTTATTCCTGTGAAGAGTGGTCGCAAGATCACCATCTTTGGCAGAAAATAATCTACCCTGAAGACCATGACCGTGTCCAAAAAGAGAACCTGCGTACCAACGCCACCGGTGAACCATTCAGCATGGATTACCGCGTGCACACCAAGGATGGGCGCGTCATTTGGGTGCACGACGAAGCAGTTCTGATGGATCACGGCAAGGGTAAAGCCAAGGATTGGCAAGGGGTCATTTACAATATCACCGAGCGGAAAGTCATGGAAGAACAACTCCGTTTCTTGAGCACCCACGATCCGCTTACCGGCATTCACAACCGCGCTTACTTCGAGGAAGAAATGGCACGCCTGGAAAACAGCCGCGGCTTCCCCGTCAGCATTATCATCGGTGATGTGGACAAATTGAAAGTGACCAATGACCGCTATGGTCATGATGCGGGAGATAATGTGCTCAAACGGGTGGCACAGATACTGAAAGAATCTTTCCGCAGCGAGGACGTGGTGGCGCGCACCGGCGGTGATGAATTCGCCATCCTGCTGCCCGAAACCGACCACCAGGCAGCTCAACAAGCCATGGAGCGTGTCCAAGAAGCTCTAAAAGTCGCTGCCAGTAAATGGCAGGAACCCGGATTAAGCATTTCGATGGGCACCGCAACCTGCGAGAAGGGCACGGCACTCTCCAGGGTGATGAAACTGGCAGATGACCAGATGTATCATGGCAAGAAACAAACTTCATCCACTACAGAATCGTGAATCCCTCGAAAGCTTATCTCACTTCGACCGCCATCGACCCGGGCGGCTTCCATTCAAGCCAGAAAACTTGCAAACACTGATGATTAAGATGAAGGCACTGGGTTTCCCAGCCATGCATCACTCTGACACCTACGAGAAACAATACCACCCGGCGTACCGGGTGATATGTATCGATTTCCTTTGGAATGAAGCTTAAATATTGAAGCGGATGTTCAACACATCCCCATCCTGCACCACGTACTCCTTGCCTTCCAGGTGCAGCTTGCCTTTAGCCTTTACTTCGGTCATTCCCCCCAGGGTAATCAGATCATCGTAAGCAACCACTTCGGCGCGGATGAAACCTTTCTGCAAATCGGTATGAATCTCGCCGGCGGCCTCGGGTGCTGTGGCTCCCCGCCGCACAGTCCAGGCGCGGCATTCGTCCTCGCCGGCGGTGAAAAAGGATTGCAGTCCCAGCAGGTCGTAGGAAAGGCGGATCATGCGGTTGAGGCTGGGCTCTTCGATATTATATTCTTTCAAGAATTCCTGCATCTCGTCCGGCGGAAGTTGAGCAAGGTCCATCTCCAATTTGGCCTGCAGCCCCACCACCTTGCTGTGCTGGTGCGGGTAAGGTATCTCCGGAGCGGCCTGGCCTTCAGCCAGGTTGAGCACCACCAGCACCGGTTTGCGGCTGAGAAAGCCAAAGCCGGCCAGGGTCTTTTCGTCTTCGGCAGTGATCTCGATATCGCGCAGCGGCGTCTCGGCGGTCAGGGTCTTCTGAAAACGTTCGAAGAGGGCAGTTTCACGCTCGATGACGACCTTCTCGCGCCCGCCGCCTTTCTTTTTCTCCTCTTCCAGGCGTTCCAGCTTGCGCTCCACAGCGATCAGGTCATTGAGGATGAACTCGCTGTCCATGGCTGCCAGGTCACGCTGGGGATCCACGCTGCCGTGGATGTGCGGCACGTTCTCATCAGCGAAACAACGCACCACATGGATCAGGCCATCCATTTGGGTGAGTTGGTTGAGCAGGGTGCCGCTGATGCCGCTCTTGCCGGCGGATGCGTCCAAGCCGGCGATATCAGCGTAGGTCACTTTGGCGTAGATGGTCTTGCGGGGCTTGAAAATGGTGGAAAGCTTGTCGACGCGCGGATCGGGCACGTCCACCACCGCCGTATGCACTTCGATCTTGCCAGTGGCAATGCCGGTCGGCTGGCTGCCGCGTGTGAGGGCATTGAATAAAGTGGTCTTGCCACTTTGGGGTAATCCGATGATTCCAAGTTTCATAAATAAATGAATCCTTGACCCTTCTGGAAAAATTCGATATACTCAGTTGAGTTGCCGGAGTGGCGGAATTGGCAGACGCGCACGATTCAAAATCGTGTTCCTTCGGGATTGTGGGTTCAATTCCCACCTTCGGCACTGAGATTATAACATAAGCCTCCTGGCGGGGCTTTTTGTTTGGGGGATTATCCAGGGCAATTGCGTCATCATGTGTTCTGTCCATGTGAACAACAATAGATATGTCATCGCGAGCTCTGGCGCACCTTGCCAGGGCGTGACGATCTCTAAATCAAGATTTGGGATTGCTTCAAGGTTTGGAAAAGCACCAAACCTTTCGCAATGACAAATAAGTTAGGTGCGTTGGCAACGCACCCTACCGCTCCCAATGACGTACGGTTTATAAATATTTCCTCATCACCGGATAATGTTCGCTACGCCGGGCAGCCTCGACAAAGCCAGCCTTGAGAAAGACTGACTCGTGGCCCCGGTAGGCACTATAGACCAACTGGCGGGTAGTGTGGTCCATGGGATATCCCTCGACGATCTTCGCCCCCTGCGCCTGGGCATAAGCCGTGGCTGCTTCGATCAATTCCAATGTCAATCCCTGGCCACGATAGCGCTTGTCAATAAAGAAACAATTGATCGACCAAACCGGCTGGTCATCCACACGGGCGAGCACGCGCGAATGTTCCAATGCGACGAACACCTGGCGCGGCCCCACCGAAACCCATGCAGCCGGTTGGCCATTGATATAACCCAGTAATCCGGGCACTTCCTTTGAATCGACAATCTGTTTCATCATCTGTTTATTGCCGGTTTTTCCCTGGGCGTTAAATTGTTTGTGGGGAATGCGCCACCACATGCACCAACAGCCGCCGCAGGCACCGCGTTGGCCAAACAGCGTTTCGAAATCCTGCCAACAAGCTGAGGTGAGCGGAATGATTTCCATATTGCGTAACCTTTCTCCAAGATAACAAACTAGTTAAAATACAATATAATTATAGAAGAAACGTTCAAATTTGGCATCATTCCTGCATCAATGTTGGTAATGGCTGGTCAGTTTGCCATTCTGGATGTATACTTTTTAATCATTATACAAAAATGAGGTGGTCATCATGAAAGTGGCGGTCTCCCAACAAAATCTGGCGCACGGCCTGAGCGTCGTCTCACGCGCCGTATCGCCGCGCAGCACCCTGCCGGTGCTGGCGAATGTGCTGGTGGCGACAGATGAAGGCCGCCTGCGTCTTTCAGCAACCAATCTGGAATTGGGCATCACGTGTTGGATCCCGGCCCAGATCAGCGATGAAGGTTCCATCACCGTTCCGGCGCGCACTTTTGTGGACTTGATCAGCACGCTGCCCAGCGATCCCATCAGCTTGACTCTGGACAGCAAGACCCAGACACTGAATGTGCAATGCGGCGCTTCCGTCACAGATATCAAGGGTATCGATGCCCAGGAATTTCCACCCATGCCCGTGCCGGAGCTTAGTGAAGGCATCGCCCTGAACGTGGCCGATTTCAAAGAGATGATCCAACAGGTGGTATTTGCCGCTTCTTCCGACGAAGCCCGCCCGGTACTGCAGGGTGTGCTGATGACCGTCAGCGACGCCGAAGTGACTTTGGCTGCCACCGATGGCTACCGCATCTCGGTGCGTTCGGCTGCCCTCTCTTCACCGGTGGTCCAACCAATCACGGTTATCATCCCCAGCCGGGCACTCAGCGAGCTGGCCCGCATCGCCATCAACGGCGACGAAGTGCTCACACTCATGGTACCCAAGGGCCGCGGCCAGGCGATCTTCCACCTCAAAGACGCCGAACTGGTCTCGCAGCTCATCGACGGCAATTTCCCCGATTACAAGGTCATCGTGCCAAGGTCGTTCAAGACCCGCACCATCGTTTCCACATCCGGTTTCCTCAAATCCTGCCGCCAGGCAGAGATCATCGCCCGCGAGGGCAACAACGTCATCCGCCTCAACATCCTGCCCAAGGAAGGTGCTCCGGGCGTGATCGAGATCTCCGCACAATCCGAAGAGACCGGTTCCAGTGAAATCCAGGTGGACGCCACCATCGATGGGCCTGGCCTGGTGATCGCGTTCAACGTGCGTTACCTGCGCGAAGTGTTGGAAGTCATCAAAGCACCAAGCGTGGCGCTGGAGACCAATGCCAATTCCACTCCCGGCATGCTGCGACCGGTGGGAGATGACAATTTCCAACACGTCATCATGCCCATGCACCTGGGTTGATCGGTTTGCATTCCGACATTCCTGCCGCCCCCCAACCCGGGGCGGCATTTTAAAAAAGTTTGGATTGGTCAATGACCTTTACACCCGCATCTTCTGACAGCTTGTTGAGCATTTACCTGGCGCTGGGACAGTATCCCATCCTCAGCACCCGCATCCGCGCCCGCATGCGCCGCAAACTTTTCGAGCATGGCATCACCGATCCACAGAAGTTGGAAGCCGATGCCCGCGAAAAGGCCATTCTGTCACAAAAGCAGGAAGGATTGCGCAACCCCTTCGGCGAGGAACCCCAGGAGATTTGGGAACAACGCCTGGCGCGCATCCGGGACCAGATCACCGACCTGATGTTCAGCCAGCATTTCAGCTTCGAGCAATTCGAGCAGGTGGTTAACGAGGTGCTCAGCGAGCGCGGCGTGAGCGATACCGATCGCGTCCTGGCCATCAACCCAGAGCTGGCGCCGCAAGACCTGGTCTTCGAACAAGCCATGGCCATCGAACATCTGCCGGACGCCGAACGGGCGCGCTACGAGGCCCGCCTGCAAGAACTGAAGGTCGTTCTGATCCGCAGCCTGATCAGCGATCAGTTGCGCTACGTAAAGATCGCCAAGGAATTTTTCACCATTTCCGACCTGGCAGAGATCCGCAGCCGCAAGATCGGACGCGGCCGTATCGGCGGTAAAGCGGCCGGTATGCTGCTGGCTGCACGCATCCTCAAAAACCTGGCAAGCGACGAGATATTGGGCAGCCTCCAGGCAGCCGAATCCTATTTCATCGGCTCTGACGAAATGTACAACTTCATGGCCATCAACAACCTGGTGCACTGGAATGACCAAAAGTACAAATCGGAAGACGAGATGCGCGCCGATTATCCCCGCATCGTAAAAGCCTTCGAAGCCGGTGAGTTCGCACCGGATATCCTGGATAACCTGCACAGTCTGCTGCTAGCGGTGGAAGGCATGCCGCTGATCGTGCGATCTTCCAGCCTGCTGGAAGATAATTTTGGCACTTCTTTTGCTGGAAAATATGACAGCATTTTTCTTCCCAACCAGGGCAGCAAGAAACAAAACCTGCGGGCGCTGATGCGCGCCATTGCAGCGGTCTACGCCAGCACTTTGAACGCCGACGCCTTGCTCTACCGGCGCAACAAAGGCCTGCAGGATTACGACGAGCGCATGGGACTTCTCATCCAGGTAGTGCAGGGCGAACGCTTTGGACGTTATTTCTTCCCCATGGGTGCCGGGGTAGCTTTCAGCCGCAATCTTTACCGCTGGGCACCGCAGATCCGTCGCGAAGACGGTTTTGTACGCCTGGTATGGGGGATGGGCACGCGCGCCGTAGACCGCGTCGGCAATGATTACCCGCGCCTGATCGCACTCAGCCATCCGCTCCTGCGCCCCTCCACGGACCCCAATGCCATCCGCCGCTACTCGCAGCAATATATCGACCTGATCGATGTGGAAGAAAATAAATTCAAGACGCTGCCGGCGGGGGATGTACTCAGTTCGGATTACCCGCCGCTGCGCTACCTGGCACAGGTGGAGGAAGACGGTTATTTTGTATCCCTGCGCAGTAAGGTATTCGATGGCGAGCGCCAGCACTTGGTGCTGACGTTCGATGAGTTGCTGCGCCAGACTCCCTTTGCCCCCAAGATGCGCGCGATATTAAGCCTGCTGGAAAAAAGTTATCACACGCCGGTGGATGTGGAATTCACGTTCAGTTTGAAAGAAAGTGGAACAGACAAACCAACCCTTGCCCTGACCATTTTGCAATGCCGGCCTCAAAGTTACATGGTCGAGGCCGAACAGGTGCAATTGCCACACGACCTCCCTGAAAAAGATATCTTATTCCTCACTCATTTCACTGTGCCGCGCGGCCAGGTAGAGCACGTGGACTACGTCTTATTCATCCCGCCCGAGAATTATTTCGCCCTACCCACCAACGAGTTGCGCATTGAACTGGGGCATGCCATCGGCAAGCTCAATGCCGCCTTGAGCGACAAATCTTTTATCTGCGTCGGGCCCGGACGCTGGGGGAGTTCCAACGCCGATCTGGGCGTGCCCATCGCCTACGGCGATATTTATCATACGCGGGCACTGGTGGAGATGGCGGGGCAAGGCATCGGGCTGCCGCCCGAACCATCGCTCGGCACCCATTTCTTCCAAGACCTATTGGAGGGACAGATCTACCCGCTTGCCATACAGTTCGATGACCCGCAAAGCCGGTTGAATCGCGACTTTTTTTATGGGGCTCCTGACCATACCGCCAAGTTTGTGCACATAGATCCGAAGCTGGCGAGCAGCCTGCGGCTGCTATGCGTAGCTGATTTTCGAGCGAATTGCCATTTGCGGCTGGTGATGAACGACGACAAAGGGGAAGCAGTGGCTTACCTGGAAGAGAACGAATAAAAAGAGACGCATTCTTCGACCAAACGAATGCGTCTCTTTTTGATTTAATAATAGAACATTATTTCTATTTAGCTTTTTTGACCCTTCGTGGTTTAGCATTACCGGTGGGTTCCACTGTCTCAGCGCTCGTTGTAGAGGTGGCTTCAATGATTTCACCAGTTACAGGATCTGCCTCATTCTCCGACTGCTTGTCCAACACACTGACCTTGTACCAATACAAAGCTTCCAGGCTGATGAGCATCACCACAAAGAGGAACAGTTCGGTCCAATAACTTGCGGTGGAAATATTGGCCACAATATTGTTCAGTGTTTGCACGAAGATCAGCCAGACCGCCCCACCCACCAACCACAGCCACATCCACTTGCGCTTTGTCAACGCTTGCCAGACGACAACCGCCACGGCCAGATATACGGACAAATAGGCAGCACGGTCAATGACATATGTCAGCGGAAAGTACCACGGCGTGGCCAGAAAAGAACCCAACGAATTGGTCAGAGCACTGGCATCACTGGCCGATAATCCAAGCGACTGCACACCGGCGATGATACCCACTACGTAAGGATAGAAAACACTGACGGCCTCAAAACCCATTAAGAAACTCTCTGCACCACCAAAACCAACACCGATAGCGAGCGCTCCAATCCAGGAATCACCTTCCTTTTTCAGGTAGTGAAAACTGAACCACAAGGTCAAGATCGCAAAAATGCAAGAGAGCCATGCGAGTGCATAGGACAAGAGCGTCGTCAGTGACAGCCCTGCAATTTCAGTGGAAAGCTGGTTCTGCAGCAAATATTGAAGCCCCCAGGCAAGCAGCATCAATACGGACTGGGTCACCAAATAGGCCAGCACGCCAACACCGATCGTCCGCCAGGTGGCGTTATAACGCTTGGTCAGGATGATTGCCAGCACCAGAGGCAAAGCGAACATAAAAATAGTTGCGAGAATAATCATTACGATCAACATAAGAGGAACTCCTTTTCCACACCAGGTAGAGGCGGAATATTTTATTGTAACACGAAAGTTTTTCGCTCACCTGACGCCGTGCAATCAGTCCAAGACAGTGCAACAGGCAGGCATTTTATAAAATGAAGTTTGAAACACTTCCTAAATATAATAAAAGGAGACCCGAAGGTCTCCTCTAAAGAACTCGATCTTGTCACATGGCGCTAACAGCTTCAGGCAACGGCGCCGGCAGGTCCGGGTTGTGGCGGCGTATCCATACCATCACCACCAGGCCCAACACAGCGAACAGCCCGATCACACCTTCGATTACCCAGGTGTTTACACCTCCATATTGGAGGAATACCGCCAACCCATCAACCAGCGTGTGCCAGGCAAACGCGGCAAACCACCAGCGGAATGCACCTTTGACCACAGATTGCCAGACCAGCACCGACAACGTGAGCTGCGTTGTCAACGCAAAAATGCGCTCGATTGCCCCAATCAGGTAATCATACCAATATACGCCCATATAAGAGGTCACTTGAAAGGGCTGTGTCAGGTTGGGCATTACTGCTTGCCACCCGCCATTCGAAGCGAATAATGTAATCGCATTGGCAAGGATCACCACGCCGATAATGAAACATTCCGTCCCGCCATGCCCTGCACCCAAGGTCAAAGCAGCTCCCCACGAACGGCCCTTTGCCCTTACCAACCGATACCCGATCCAGCGACAGCCTTCCTCGCACAACCCGGCCAGCATGCCCAACAGCAAAGAAAGACCCAAATAATAGAACGAACTGGTCAAGGGAATGATCTTCCCCTGCTGGTAAGCAGGGTAAATGACCTGCAATAAGGGGATATGGATCGCTTGTGAGACGATAAATGTGCCTATGCCGACCAGAACCAGCCACCAGCCCGGGCGGTATTTACGGATGAGAATGATTGCCAAAACAAACGGACCAACAACCGTGATTAATATTGCCAGTAAATTTGCGAATATCACCATAGAGCACCTCCGAGATTAATAATGTTTCACGTGAAACTTATCCTGTGTCATAAGATTGTAGCACAGACGTTTCACGTGAAACATGGGCATGGGCGGATCCGCCATCCGCCCCGATGATCTTATTCTTTCTCTTTGACCTGAACGCCTGTATTCTGAGCCAAGGCAGTCATACCGGCGATTCCTCCCAGGTTCATGGTGTCTACTGCACTGGAAGGTACGATCACGATAGCACCTTTTTCCTTCAAACCCTCGAAAAGCATGTTCATAGCCCGCAAGTGCAGCGCCGTTGGGTTGTGGATGTAAGCTTCGGAGGCTTCAGCGAAGCTGGAAGCAATTTGCTTTTCGGATTCACCCAGGATCACCCGTGCCTGTCGTTCGCGTTCAGCTTGTGCCTGACGGCTCATGGAGTCTTCCAGATCAGCCGGGATGATCACGTCGCGGATCTCAACGGATTGCACGGTGATACCCCAGGGTGTGGTGCGCTCGTCGATGATCTTCTGCAGGTCAGAGTCCATTTTGGCGCGTCCGATGAGAATATCGGCCAAAGTCATCTGCCCGATGATCTCGCGTAAGGCCGTCTGCGACGCCCAGGCAATGGCCTGCTGGTAGTTTTCGACTTCCAAGGCCGCTTTTTCGGCGTCCCAAATGACCCAGAACAACACTGCATCCACGTTGACCGGCACGGTATCCTTGGTGAGCGTTTTTTCGGCGCTGAAGGGCGTGACCCTTACGCGCTGGTCGATCCAAATGGTGACGGCATCGATTACCGGCACCAGCCAAAAGATGCCCGGCCCCCATAGCCCATGGAATTTGCCCAGGCGCAGCACCACTGCCTTTTCCCAAGGGCGAGCCACCCTCAATGAATAGAGGAAGATGAGACCCAGCAGGAACCATACAGTGATGACGACCGAGGACCAGAATTCATTAAACTTCAGAGAATCTGCCAGGAAAGAACAACCGATGCCGATCAGGAAGCTGATGATCATAAAGAAAATTCCCAGAGCACTGAAATGAGCATCTGGTTTGCGGATGACCGGGGCGGTCTGGTCCCCGGTACCGGTCGAGGCATCTTTTTCACGATTGAGTTTGAGTCTGCGATTCATTGTTTATTCCTTTTCTTCATCCTCAGGCTCCGGTTTCAGGCGATTATCCTGCCAGGCCTGGAATTGATTCTCGAAATCCTGCCTCACTTCTTCTGCTGTAAGGCCCAGGTGACGCACTTCTTCCAAATAATGCTGGGTCAGGCTTTTCAATAATTCGTGGCGTAACTTTTCTTGTGTGGCCGGTGAAGGACGTTCTAAAATATATGTGCCGCGCCCTTGCTGCGTGCTGATCAACCCAGCCTCATCCAGCATGCGGTATGCACGCGCAACCGTATTAAAGTTCACCCTCAACTCCAAGGCAAGCTGCCGCACCGTGGGGAGTTGGTCACCTGGTTTCAGCTTGTCCTTAATAATGGCATCCTGTACCTGCTCGACGACCTGGGAGTAGATTGGGCTGCCAGAACGAAAATTGAGTTTGATGTCGATCGGTTTTAACGTGGTTCACCTGGTTAATATTGTATCATTGTATCATTGTCATAATTGTATATCAAACAAAATCGTTTGTCAATACTTTCGATAAATCTTTCTTATCGGATTGATCTCCATGAACTGTGCTTTTTGAATCAGGAAATTCAGAATTCGAATCTGAGGTAAAATACACTTAATTTACCCCATTAATCTGAATAAGGAGAATATGCTATGCCAAAAACTATGGAAGACCTGAAAACCGCATTCGCAGGCGAATCGCAAGCCAACCGCAAGTACACAGCTTTTGCCAAGAAAGCCGATGAGGAAGGTTTCCATCAGGTGGCGCGCCTGTTCCGCGCTGCCGCCCACGGCGAGACGATCCATGCCCTGCGCCATTTCCGCAATATGGGCGAGATCAAGTCCACCCAGGAAAATCTGCAAGCGGCCATCGCCGGTGAAACCTACGAGTTCACAGAAATGTACCCGGCCTTCATCAAGGACGCTCAGGCGGAAGGCAATAAGCCAGCCGAGAAGGGCTTTGCCGATGCCAATTCGGTCGAGAAGATCCACGCCGGATTGTATAAAGAAGCACTGGAATCTTTGGGCAAGCCGGGCGAGGAATTCGATTACTACGTTTGCCCCATCTGCGGTTACGTGCATGCCAAAGGCGCACCGGAGCGCTGCCCCGTTTGCAATACGCCAGGCAGCAAATTCGAAAAGATATCGTAACGTTTATCACAAAGAGTGCTATAAAAACGACCGATGCTTCACATTGGTCGTTTTTGCATTTTTCAGTCTTATATCTTTTCCACCACCCAGAAATGTGACAAGCCAAAGAAGCGCAACGGCGTACGTTCCATGAACTGCAGGACTAACCGGATGCTCTTCCCCAGGCCGGGAGTGCGGGCAATGATGTTATCGTACGCTCCGAAAATAATGGTTCGCTCCACGATCCGCACCGGCAGGCCGGCAAACAGCTTTGCCAGGTCGCCGCGGCCGTAGATGCGTACGTGCGGCGCCAGGCGATTGCGCAAAGGGCGCGGCAGCCAGTTGACCAGAGGCTTATTGCCAAAATGATACCTACCGCGCCAGTAAATGCCATGAGTTTCGAACGGATAGCCGCGGTTGGGTACGAATAGCGCCAGCCGGCCGCCCGGCTTCAACACCCGCACGATTTCTTTTACAGCTTGTACGTCATCCTCAACGTGCTCCAACACTTCGTGGCTCAGCACCAGGTCGAAGGAGGCATCCGGGAAAGGCAGGTGTTCGCCGGCACCACCCACCACTGCTGTTCCCTTGGCATGCGCTTCAGCCGCCCGCGGCAGCTCGATCTCGAGCCCGACGGCCAGTTTAGCATCAGCAGCCAGGCGTTTTAGATATTGGCCCACGCCGCAGCCATCCTCGAGGATGGTGCCATTCAACCGCTCCTCGGCGGCTTGTTGGATCATCGCCAGGCGGCGTTCCTGCCCGGCGCGCCATACATATGAAGGTTCGCCGCGCAGTGCAGCATTCTGTGAGGGAGAAATGGTCATTGGTGAGTTTCTACCTAGTTAAAATATAAACACAGATAACTGGCAGTATACCAGTTGTCCTGCGTCTGCTGTCTATTTTACTCTTCTTCTTTGAAGGGAACCCACGCCATCACACTGGTGCCTGCCCCGGGTTCGGTGGTGATGTCGATCTCACCGCCGGCGTTGTGTGCGCGGGTCTGCATGTTGGAAAGCCCATGCCCAATGGTGGTTTTTACCATTTCTGTATCGAAGCCGCTTCCATCATCCTTCACTTCCAGCAAGGCCCGATCCCCCGACGTCCACACCACCACGTCCACATGGCGGGCGCGTGCATGCTTGGCAATGTTGGCCAGCGCTTCCTGACAGATGTGGAAAAGCGCCAGGGCTTGCGCCGGCGCCAACTTTTCCATCCCGTCTTCCGGCCCCTGCAAATTGACTTCCAACAAGGTGTTGGCGCGGAACTCGTGCACCAGGCGTTTGACGCCTTGCATCAGGTTCTCGTCCCCCAAGTAACGCGGCCGTAGATCGAGAATGTAAGCGCGGATGTCGCGAATGGCGTTGTTGAGGTCTTTGATCGCCTGGTCAATGCGCTGGCGGGCCTGGTCGGTATCTTCATCTAATAATGAACGGGCATTCTCCAACGTCAGCCCCACAGCATAGATGGATTGGATGATCCCATCGTGCAGGTCCATGCCGATGCGCTCTCGTTCTTCCAAGATTGCCAATCGTTTGCCCTGCAAGCTCAGTTGCACATTCTCGAGAGCCGTCCCCACCCAGGCACTGATGGCAGAGAGGAATTGCATTTCCAATTCATCCAGCGGTTCAGAATTGCAGGAAGCCACACACAATACCCCCAGCGACCCTTTACGTCCCGTGAGGGGGAAGCAGGCAATCTGTTTAAAGCAACTTAAATCGAGGGAAGGGCTCAGCTCATGACCGTCCTTGCCGGGAATCACTAACAAGCGCGGCTGGCCGCTCTTGGCCGTCAGGCCAACCACACCCTTACCCATGCCGTATTCATCATTTGCCCACAAGGCACTGGCCAACTCGCCGCGATGCAGCACCAGGTGCAGCGTCTTGCTGTTCTCCTGGCGCAGGTACACCTCGCCGACTTCCAGGCGCAAATATTCCATCACTTGCGTCAACGCCTGGTCGAGGATCAGGTCGGGTTCCGTAGCAGTCGCCAGAGTGGAAGCCAGTTGGTTGAGCAATGCCAGGTTTTCATTCCGGCGGGTGAGCGTTTGGTCGCGTTGAACCAGTTCCTTGTACAAGCGGGCATTGGAGATCGCCACCGCGGCGTAGGACGCCAGCATTTCGATGACGCGTTGGTCGTCCTCGCTGAAATCCAGTCCATCTTTTTTGTCGGTAATGTAGATCTGCCCAAGTTGTAATTCACCCTGGCGGATGGGCACTCCCAGGAAATTGGTCATCACCGGGTGATGCTTCGGAAAGCCGACGCTGCGCGGGTCGGAACGAATATCGGAGACACGGATGGTCCGCTGCGACTTCATCAGCGCACCGATTAGGCCTTTGCCCTGTGGCGGATGCGGCATGGCAGCCACGCCCTCAGGGGTCATGCCCACGGAAATGAAACGCTCCAGCTTGTCATCGTCGCCCAATACCCCCACCGCGGCGTAGTGCGCCCCGGCCTGCTCACAGGCGATAGTGGCGATGCGTTCCAACAGCGAATCAAGGGAAATATCCTGTACTAACTCGAGGCTGGCCCGGTGCAGGGCCACCAGACGGGCTTCCAGCTCCTCGCAGCTTAGCGTATTCGGTAATTGAGCTTCCATAGCCCGGTAATTGTACTTGGTTTATCCAATTCAGTCAATTTCAAGACAATTTCTGCATAATTTTTCCTAAATTGGAGTATCCCGTTTATAATTATTAGCATGATCGATGGTTCCAAGAGCCGCGGTGAAGTTGAAATGCTCATGCGCCAGGAAGGGCGCATGCCCCCCGGGCAGGCAGCAACGCTGAAATTTCCCGTTCTGCATTATGGATCGGTGCCGCCGTTCGACCCCAGGACGTGGGATTTCCGCGTGTGGGGCGAAGTGGAAGCGCCCATCAGGCTGACGTGGGATGAGTTCAGTTGCCTTCTCCACACGCGGGTCAAAATGGATATCCATTGTGTAACCGGTTGGAGTAAATTCGACGTGGAATGGGAAGGCGTGCTGGTTAGCACCTTGCTAAAGCAGGGGCTGATCAAATTGCTGCCCACGGCACAGTTCGTTCTACAGCATGCCGAACAGGGGTTTACCGCCAACCTGCCGCTAGACGCAATGCTGCAGGATAATTTCCTGATGGCAACGACTTACAACGGCCAGCCGCTGGAACCCGAACACGGCTTTCCTCTGCGCGGTGTCATCGGTGCCATCCCAGGGCGTAACGAATTGAAGACGCCCTACTTTTGGAAAGGCGCCAAATGGCTGCGCGGCCTGGAATTCATGAAAGCAGACCGTTTGGGTTTTTGGGAACAGGCAGGATATAACAATAGTGCGGATGTATGGAAAGAAGAACGGTACAGGTAAGGAACGGAAAATTTGATTGAAAGAAATCCAAGCCAGACCGCTCACAGTGCTGCTATGTTCAGGGCAGCCCATCAATTGATCGATGCAGATCCCAAAATTCTAGACGATATTGTCATCTTACGTTTACTCGACAAATCTGTCATCGATGAGATCCGCGATCATCCCGAACGCCTGAACACGCCCCGCCTTCGGGCGCTAAGAACGCACATCTTGGTACGCAGTCGTTTTGCCGAGGATCGACTGGCGTTGGCTGCCAGCCAAGGTATTGACCAATACGTCATCCTCGGCGCTGGCCTGGATACTTTTGCTTACCGTCAGCC
>JBEKEX010000009.1:0-30571 GCA_050013615.1 Anaerolineaceae bacterium | reverse complement strand
CTTGGTGACCGGGTAAACCACCGGCCGACGGAACTTTCGGGGGGCCAGCAGCAACGAGTGGCTGTTGCGCGGGCGCTGATCAACGATCCGGCCATCCTGATGGCGGATGAACCAACAGGTAACCTGGACTCGAAATCCGGGAAAGAGATCATGAACTTGATCTTGAATTTGAACAAAGAGCAGAGCACGACCATCATCATCGTGACGCACGATCCGAACATAGCCAGCCAGACGGGGCGGGTGCTGCGGCTACGGGATGGGCTATTGGAGGCAGCATGAACATCGGACAGGCTATTATCGAAGCATTGGAAAGCCTGATATCGAATAAATTGCGAGCTGGGCTAACGATATTGGGTATTGTGATTGGCGTGGCGGCAGTGATAGCCATGTTGGCCGTCGGCGCCGGTGCGCAGAACAGCATCAGTGATTCCATTAATGGTATAGGCACCAACCTGCTGTTTGTGACTTCGGGCAGTCTGCAAAGGACGCAGAACACCACGGTTCAGCGTGTCGAGCCGCTAACCCAATTGGATGCACAGGCCATTGCTGACCCACTGCAGGCGCCGGATGTTGCTGCGGTCGCCCCGATTATCCAGGGCGGCCTAGATGTAAGCTATAACGGGGAGCAGGAAACGGTGCAGGTGACGGGGGTAACGCCGGATTTTGCAACCGTGCGGAATGTGACCCTGGCTGAAGGCGATTTTATTTCGGGTGACCAGGAGATGGGTGGCGCTACGGTGGCGGTGATTGGTCCGACAACGGCGGATAACCTGTTTGGCTCACACGTCGGTGTAGTGGGGAACACCATCCGCATTGCGGGGCAACCGTTCCGCGTGATCGGCGTCTTGACCTCCCGAGGCGGCAGTTCTTTTGGCAACCAGGATGACCTGGTGTACGTGCCGCTGAACACAGCTCAAATGCGGTTGATCCACCGGCCCAATTATCGCGTGGACATGATCTACCTATCGGCTGCTTCTTCAGACGTGGTGAATGCAGCATCCGATGAAGTGGCCGAGATCCTACGCGAGCGCCATCACGACAAAGTGGGCCAGGACGATTTCACCATCCTCTCGCAGCAGGACATCCTCAGTACTGCACAAAGCATCACCGGTGTTCTGACCGTGTTCCTGGGCGGCATTGCAGCCATTTCACTGTTGGTTGGTGGGATCGGTATCATGAATATCATGCTGGTCTCGGTGACCGAACGTACGCGCGAGATCGGGTTGCGCAAAGCCATCGGAGCACGCAAACGGGATATCCTCGTCCAATTCCTGACCGAATCGGCACTACTTAGCTTGTTCGGCGGTATCATCGGCATTGCCTTGGGTTGGTTGATCGGGTTTATTGTTGGCAAGGTAGCCGTCTCGTTGGGCACAGCCCTGATACCGGTGGTGAGTTTGCAGGCCATTCTACTGGCAACACTGTTCTCCACGGCAGTGGGATTGTTCTTCGGCATCTACCCTGCCAACCGGGCGGCTAATTTGCAGCCAGTGGATGCGTTGCGGTACGAATAACGGTTAGCACTGGCAGTATAAAACACACAGGCCACTGGATGAATCCAATCCGTGGCCTGTTGGTCATTAAAGTATACCTGACGACGCTTGGTAATGGTAAAACGGCTTCACCGCTTAGTCACAGAGGTCAGGGCTTTACGATAAGCCTCTTCCCCCATGTGATAGCGCAATTCTGGCTCAAAGATCTCGAGTAATGTAACCGGGTGTTCAGCCGGGCGCAGGCAGGAACCTTTTTCGGCCAACAATATCTGGGTCTCGTCCAAGGTGACCCGGCCCAACTCATCGAGGTCGAGGGGATGCAAGATGCAATAAAAGGGTTTGAAGTGCCAAGGATGATAGCCATTCGAATCAGCGGCCACTTGCAAGGCACATTTGTAGTCTTTACGCAAAAAGATACAAGCTGTACTGCTATCTTGGATTTCGTCCAGTACTACGCTGCTATGCACCACTTGGCGGCTGGCGCTGAATTTGTCGGCTTCCTGACGGCCGTCGAACCAACCGGCAGGGTCGGTGGCACCGGATGGCATGTGCGGAATGATCAGCTCGGCTTGTTTCAGGATGTTCTCCATTTCGAGTGTATCCACCCAAACACCATACATGCAGCAAGCACCGTGGCAATCGTCCAAGGTGCAGCGGCGCATAGGCTCTGTGCGAAGCAAGCGGGGTGAAATAGATCGCATGGCACGAATTTTATCATAGTGCGAAATAGCACCTTGAACTCATGTAAATTATACGAACTGGGGTAAAATTTAACAGTCTAGGGGTGACACCAATTTCAAAATTGACCAAAAAGGAGTAAGGGAATGGCCGCTTGGAAAATTCTTCTAACAGATGGACTTGAGGAAAACGGACAGGCTATTTTACGTCAATCGGCTCAAGTGGATGACCGTAATGGCATATCTCCTGAAGAACTGATGCAAGTGGTAGGCGAATACGATGCCCTGATCGTACGCGGGCGAACGAAAGTGACGCCGGCTGTATTTGCTGCCGCATCGAAGCTAAAGGTCGTTGGACGGGCGGGCGTGGGCGTGGACAATATCGATTTGGCCGCTGCCAAGGAGCACAAGGTAACGGTGGTGAATTCCCCCATGGCGACCACGGTAGCCGTGGCTGAGTTGACCCTAGGCTTGTTGTTATCACTCATCCGCGATATTCCGCGTGCCGATGCCGGTTTGAAAAACGGTAATTGGCTGAAAAAAGACTTGAAAGGTGTCGAGCTGTTTCAAAAGACGCTCGGCGTGATCGGTTTTGGCAGGATCGGTGCCGGGGTGGCACAGCGTGCTATGGCTTTTGGGATGAAAGTCGTCGGCTACGACCCGGCTCTTCCGGCGGATGAGATAAAGAAGCGCGGCGGCGAACCGGTCACCTTGGACCAGCTCCTGGCGCAATCTGATTTCATTACGCTGCATATTCCGTTGACGGCGGACACCAAGAATTTGCTCAATGAAGCCGCCTTCGGGAAAATGAAGAAGGGCGTGCGCATCGTGTGTGCGGCCCGGGGCGGTGTCATCGACGAAGCCGCTCTGGTTGCCGCCTTGGAATCAGGCAAAGTAGCCGGTGCCGCGTTGGATGTGTATGCGACGGAGCCGCCCGGCAAGACACTGTTGACAGGCCACCCCAAGGTAGTGGGCACGCCGCACATCGGTGCGGAGACAGTGGAGGCCCAGGCACGTGCCGCTGTCGATATTTCGAACGAGGTAACGGCTGCATTGAAAGGCGAGTCCCTGCGCTGGCGGGTGGCTTAGTCTGATTTTCAAATAAAAGGTGAGGATTTTTAATGATGAATGAGAAATTTGAGGATTTGAAGAAGCGCTTGCAAGAGATCATGGACATTTACCTGGCCTCAGCAGTGCTTGGTTGGGATCAGCAGGTCTATATGCCCCCAGGCGGCGCCGAATCGCGTGGAAATTCCCTGGCCACCTTGGGCAAGCTGGGACATATCAAAGCGACTTCGGATGAATTGGGAAAATTGTTGGAAGAGCTGGCTCCTTATGCCAAGACATTGGATCCCGATTCGGACGATGCGCGTTTGATCAAGGTCGCAACTCGCGACTACAAAAAAACCACCAAAGTGACGACGGAGTGGGTGGGCGCGTTTGCAGAGGCATCCACGATTGGCGAGGTCAAATGGGAAGAGGCCAAGGAGAAAGCGGACTTCAAGATATTCCAGCCTTACCTTGAAAAGATCGTCGAGCTTCGCCGGCAGTATTCAGATTTCTTCAAGCCCTACGATCACCTGTATGACCCCTTGCTGGATGATTTCGAGCCGGGTATGAAAACTGCCGAAGTCCAGGCGATTTTCAACCGACTGCGGCCCAAGCAGGTTGAATTGGTGAAAGCCATCGGCAAGAAACCGCAGGTCAAGGATGACTTTCTTCATTTAGATTATCCCATTGAAGCGCAGCGAGAATTTGGAGTGGAAATCGCCACGAAGATGGGTTTCGATTGGAAACGGGGCCGTCAGGATACCTCCGTACATCCGTTCACCACGTCGTTTGGTATTGGCGATGTGCGCACCACTACCCATTTCCAAATGGCTCAAATGGCTTCGGCGATCTTCAGCACGATCCATGAAACAGGCCATGCCTTATATGAACAGGGTATCTCTCCAAGGCTGGCGCGCACGCCATTGAGCAACGGTGCTTCTATGGCAGTGCATGAGTCACAGTCGCGCATGTGGGAGAATATCGTCGGCAGGTCGTTGCCTTTCTGGGAATATTTTTACCCGAGCCTGCAAAAACGATTCTCCAGCCAATTAGGCAACGTGGATCTGAAGACTTTCTATAAGGCCATTAATAAGGTGGAACCTTCGTTCATTCGCACGGAGTCGGATGAAGCCACCTACAACTTGCACATCATGCTGCGCATGGAACTCGAGATTGCCTTGATCGAGGGTTCGCTGCAAGTGAAAGATCTGCCGGCTGCCTGGAACGACCGGATGAGGGATTATCTGGGCATTACCCCACCCAATGATCGCCTGGGCGTGTTACAGGATGTGCATTGGTCGGGCGGCATGATCGGTTACTTCCCCACCTATGCGCTGGGCAACCTGGTCTCGGCCCAGCTTTGGGAAGTGATCCGAAAAGCGATCCCGGATATCGAATCCCAGTTCCGCCAGGGAAAGTTCAACGGCCTACTGGAGTGGCTGCGGGCGAATGTCCACCAGCATGGCGCAAAGTTCGAACCCCAGGAATTGGTGAAACGGGTGACCGGAAGTATCATCGACCCACAACCCTATCTGCATTACCTGGAGACCAAGTACGGAGAAGTTTACGAGTTATAATTATTGAGTGCATGAGGGCGGCAGTTTCAAAATAAGAGGCTGCCGCCTTTAAAGAACATGGGATAAAACATCTACCGTCTTCACCTTTTCCAGGGTGGGGTGGGGGATAATAATGTAGGCAGGAGATGACCGTGGTGCGGATTCTTTTCGTGGATGACGATACAATGATGCTGGAGCTGATGGACAAGGTTTGCCAGTTGTTGGGATATGAATCACTCCGTTGTTCATCGGCGACCGATGGCTTGAACACCATTGTCGAACAATCACCCGATCTCGTGGTGGTCGATCGTCAGATGGCTGAGATGGACGGCATCCAATTTGTCCACGAAGTGCGCCAGAATCCGCAGATAGCCTCGACCCCGCTTATTCTTCTTTCAGCTGACCGCAACTGTGGTGATCAAGCGGAAGCAAAACGCGTGGGTGCTGATGGCTTTTATTGCAAGCCGTTGAGTTTCGAGGAATTGGAAGAGATCATTTCCGTTTACGTCAAGGCACCAAAGTCGAAGTCTTCATCCGACACGCTTAGAGTTCCATGAAGCATAATTGGTGTTTTTTCTTACCGGTCGTGTTAGTCGGATTTATCTGCTTATTGTCGACCTTGTCGGCTTGTGGCCGGCAAGGCGTTTCGGTTGCAACGCTCGTTCCCTCTGAAAGCACGATAACATCTACACCGGAAGAGGTGGATTCTCGCATTCCTGCCCCAACAACTTCAGTGACTCCTTCTCCAATGTCGCTGGATACCGCAGCGGTCGAGATCGTGGATCTTTCGACACCGACCGAACCGGACACAGCCACGATCACACCTACTTCCACCAGCCAGCCCTCAGCGACAAACACCCCCACACCTACCCGCATACGCTATGTGACCGCAACCCACCCGCCAACAGCCACCCGGCGTCCGACCAAAACGCCGACCATCACGCTCACCCCAACGCCGCCTTACGCCGATATCAGCATCGACCAACCGGGGCCGTTGTCGAAAGTTACGTCACCCTTTTACATGGAAGCCGGGGCGATCCTTGGTGATGATGCGAAGATCCAGATCGATTTGATTGATGAGAACGGCCAGTTCCTTTTTCAAAAAACGCTGAATTATTATAGTAATGCAGGAACGCGGATATATTTCAGCCAGCAAATCCCCTTCCAGATTGATGGTGCAGCTGAATCGGCCCGCATGGCCATAAGCACACACGATGCGTTCGGCCGCCTTCAGGCAGTCAGGGCAGTGGACTTGATCTTGATTCAAATGGGGGAAGATGCGACCACCGCGGGTGCTGCAGAGCGCGAACCCTATCTTATTCGACAGCCGAAAGCTGATGCAAAGGTTTCCGGCGGTGTGTTGCATTTGGTGGGGTTGGCCGATCCGGTGAACGCGACACCGCTGGTGATCGAATTGACGGATGAGCAGGGCACGGTGGTTGGGTCAGCCACGGTCACAGTGCAACCACCATCGGGCGATCTCAGCCACACCCCGTTTGCGGTAGATATTCCCTACTCGGTCAGCACGGCCACGCCAGTGCGCTTGAACATCCATCAAAATAGCGACGGCCGTCTGCCGGGGATCATGGCTTTAACCAGCGAGACAATCGTCCTGAATCCATAATTTTTGTAACCTGGTGTTAATCTGTCTCGAATAGTTCCAGAGAATCGAACAAGTTAAAAGCGTTGATGTATTTCTCGATGGAAATGCCGATGCGCTCGACTACATAACCATGCGGGTCATCCATCACTCCGGCAAGGTTGGTATATAACTTTTTACGGGCCGCGACAACAGAAGGCTCCGTCCAGATATAACGTGCCCCGGTCTGAGCCAGCCAGGAACGCCGTTCCGGTGCTAATTGATCGAACGATTTGCCCATTTCATCCGGTTGGAGCCATTTCTTCCAACGCCCCGAGGTGACGACGGCAGCTTCCAGGGTTTGCATGAAGTGCGAGGGCTCCATTGTGGGACGGGCAGTGTGCAAGGCGGCTTCCTTGGCTTCTAACCCTTCGAGCGCCTGATATTCCACAGCGGTGAACTCCGGGCCTACGTTGGCGCCACCCATGCCGTTGATGGGATATTCGCGTGGGTTATCGACGAAATCGGTGTAATGCCCTTTGATGAGCGACCCCAACGGCGAGACGATTTCGAACAACTGGCGGGCAGCCTTGGCATCGAAGAAGGTGGTGTGCAGGTTGGTGCCCACCTGGGCGACGATGAAGCACGGCCAGACATATTCCAATCCATGGGCCGCCAGGGATGATTTCAGGTCTTTTAAATAGCGATTGAAGGTGCCCATGTCCACCAGGCCGCCGTGCACTTCCTCAGAGCCCACTTCGTAGGATATGGGTGGCAGCCCCAGACGCTTGCGTTCGCTTTCGGCGTGGGCGATGAGTTCTACCGTGCGCGCGACGATGGTCTCAACAGCAGGGGATGCCCCGACGGACAGTGTGCGGTCCACGGTTGGGTCGATGTGCAGGAGTTGATAGCCGGCTTCCAGGAATGCCGTCAAACTGAGCTTTAGCTCATTCATGGTCTGTTCAAGCGTGTAGTGTTTGAGCGTGTGCAGATCCTTTAACCACAAGCCGCCGTGGTCCAGGCAGGGATAGATGAGCCCGTCCCAATGATATTTTTTGCAAAACACCCGGGTCTGCTCCACGAAGGCTTTAGGCGTCCAACCGGTGTAGCCGCCATCGCGGTCCACCTGGTTGAGCGTGGCAGCCAGCAGCATGGGGCAGCGGTTTTCGGCCGCAGCCTTGACGGCTGCTTCGAGCACGGCTTCTGAGTTGGGGCAGGCGCCCAGCAAGGTGATTTGGGCTTTCCCTTGGCGGCGCAGTTCGATACTTTGTCGGATCAATTCATTTAAGGGTTTCATGTTTTTTGGTTTCCGAAAGCTGTAAATGAGATAGGTTAATCAAGGCAATGGAGTGCTTCTTCCAGAGTAGCTTGGGCAATGGTGCCGCCAGCAGCACGTGTTGAAAGTGAGCCACAGATGCAAGCCAGGCGCAGGGAGCGTTCCAACGGCCAGTGTGCCAGAAAGCCGTACAGGAAACCGCTGTCGAATGAGTCGCCGGCCCCCACCGTATCGACCACATCGACCTTGATACTGGGAGCGGTGATCGTTTCACTGCCTTGCCGCGCCAGGGCGCCTTGGGCACCCAGCTTGACCACCACCAGCGGTGCCAAGTGTTCGACAGCTTCCACACCTTGCGCCAGCGTTTGGGTACGGGTCATGCCGAGCAGTTCGGTCTCGTTGGGCAGCAGCAGGCTGGTGTGCTTCAACACATCCGGCAAATGGCCGTCCCATGTTTCACTGGGGTCGTAATTGGTGTCCAGTGAGGTGGTCAAGCCAAAGTGCTGCGCCTGGGTAAAAAGTGCCGGCACGTCGGGCATCAAGCCGGTGAGCAGGTAATAGGCTGCCAGGTGCAGGTGACGGCCATTGGCCAGTAGTTCTGGGTCAATATCCGTCCCGTGTATTTCCGAGATCGACCCGAGGTGGGTGAGGATTGCCCGGTCGGTTCCCCGGTTGAGAATGACGGTCAACCCGGTTTTGACGTTGAGGTCGATGGTCACACCGCGCGTGTCCACGTTCCGGCATTTCAGCTCCGAGAGAAGAAAATGCCCAAAAGTATCGTCGCCGATCTTGCTGATAAGCGCCGTTTTCAGCCCCAGCCGGGCCGCACCGCAGGCAAAGATGCCGGCCGAGCTGCCCAGCGTCAGGGTGGCGTCGTCGACCAGCTTTTCGACCTGACCGAACTGCGGGACGACATCCCCGGTTAAGACGAGGTCGGCGTTTAGGTCGCCGACCACGATCATGTCGAATTCTTTAGTTTCTGGCATTTTCATTCATGGCACACGCAGCTTTGATTTGCTGCTGGGCGGCAGGGTAGTGGTGTCACCGATCCAGATCGCTGGCATAATTCTGATACCAAGTGGTGGTCGGTTCGGCGATGGTATAAAAATCGGTCCAGGGACGGGCTAATGCATTGCACAATGCGGTCACGCGCTGCATACGCTCGAATACCTTGTTTTGCAGAAAGTGTTTGCGCACCTCACCGCTCATGGTCACGGCCTCCTGCCACACGGCGCGCCCCACGGCCACGCCACTGGCACCTTTCCAGCAGGCCACTGCCACCTGCCGCAGGTAGATTTCGTACGAAACGGAAGCAGAAAGAAGCACCCAGGGGATGGTGCTGGCAGCCGATAGCTCAGCACAGGCCTTGCCCCAGGCTTCTTCGTTCACTTCATCGGCGATATCCAGCGGAAATTCGGCCTTTAGCACATCAGCACCCAGCGGAGTGAGCTTGCGAGCAGTCTCGATCACCACCCGGCGGCGGTCTTTAGGCGTTAGTTTCTTTTCTTTCGGGTCGAGCGAATACGAGAGCGGCTCGAGGAAGAAGGGGATGTCCTGTTGGCGGCATTGCTCTGCCACGTCGCCAACTAACTGCTCGATCTCGCCGGCGGTCGATGCATCCGGGTGGTAATACACCAGCAGCTTGATGGCGTTGGCGCCCATCCGCCGCGCTTTGGCCGGGTTCCAACCCGGCAGGATTTTGGATGACCGCGAGTTGGGGTCGCCGCTGTACCCCGTCTCTTCCAGCGTGACGAGCAGGCCCACCTGGCCCGGCAGGTCACGTGATTTGATGCTTTGGGCGATGCCGAACTCAGGGTCGAGCAGCACGGCGGAGGCGGCAGGCGCTACCAGGCCGATGACATCGCGTTTGAAATCGATCATATCCTGATCCGTGACCGATTTTGGGTCGTCCGGACGGAGAGCGTTGCGCAAATTGTTGCGGTGGTCGAGCGCCAGGATGGAGATGGTACCGCGCGGGGTGGCACATTGCTGTAAACCGCGGTATTTGCCGATGGTGATCGTTTTCATTGTTGCTCCACATAATAAAGTAAATAATTGACCACGAAGAAGCGATGGTGCCTTCCTATTATACTCAATTCCATCACCGGTTTTTGCAGCAGTCGCTTTGCGGTGGTTTGAACCCTTTAACGAATCCCTTCTGGCATGGCGTCACCATGAGCGGCGATCATCTCATCGACAAGTGCCCAAATTTGGTCCAACGGCAATGATGCAGCCACGAGTGGGTCCAGCATGGCGGCCTGGTAAATATAATCACGTTTGCCTTCCAAAGCGCCCCGCACGGTCAATTCATGGACGTTAATGTGAAGGCGATCCATGGCAGCCAATTGTGGCGGTAGTGCGCCAATGTGAGTAGGCTGGATGCCGTTGCGGTCCACCAAGCAAGGTACCTCCACGCAACAACCGTAAGGGAGATTATCGATCAAGTGCTCATTGCGAACATTGCCGTATATGACACGTTTCTGATCGGTTTCCATGGAATGGATGATCAACGAGGCATATTCGGCACTACGTTCGATCTCGAAGGATTCGCCAGCCAGTAGTTTTCTGCGCGTCTCATCAAATTCTTTCAAATTTTCTTCACTGCGTCGAACGTATTCGTCAATGGGGATGTTGAATTTCTCAATTTGACCTTTATGTGGGATGAAATGAGCGGAATATTCTGAGTTGTGTTCGCTGGATTCGGTGACGTAATAACCCAGACGACGGAACAACTCGGCACGCACCAGGTCGTCTTTGGGGATGCGTCCTTCTTCCATCGCTTTGCGCAGCAAAGGATAAACGTCCTTTCCGTTGTGTTCGAACTTGAGGATCCAGGCAACGTGGTTGATGCCTGCCCCAAAGTATGTGACTTCGTTATAGGGGACACCAACATATTGAGAGATCTGCTCAGTAGTGTTCTGGATGCTATGGCACAGGCCGACGATCTTGATTGGCGTGTAGCCAAATACTGACCAGCACAACATGGACATGGGGTTGGTGTAGTTCATGAATTCGACGTTCGGGCAGACTTCCTGCATATCAGCGGCAATCCCCAGCATGACCGGGATGGTACGCAGGGCGCGGAAAATGCCGCCGATGCTGTGGGTATCCCCGATGGTTTGCTTGACGCCGTATTTGCGCGGCACGTCAAAATCGATCAGGGTGGCCTCGTGCATCCCAACCTGGATCATGTTGATGGCGTAATTGGCGCCTTCTAATGACTTTTTGCGGTCCAGGCTGGTTTCAATTTTGGGCTTGGCACCCAGGGTTTTGGCCGTCCAACGTGCCATCATCTCTGCGGTTTCAAGGCGTATCGGGTCGATATCGTGTAAGCTGATGGTGCAATCCTGCAGCTCGGGGAATGTCAATATGTCACCTAGCAAATCTCGGGTGAACACAACACTGCCTGCACCGATGAATGTGATTTTTGGTTTCATTTTTTCTCCTTAAGCAGATGATTCTAACGATATTGTTTTCAATGTCGAAGAACTTAAGCCGACATTGCAGTTTGGTTTACGCGAGGTGGTTATCGTTTCACACCCGAAAGTGCGATACCTTCGATGAACTGCTTTTGCATGAAGAAGAACAGGATGATGATCGGCAGCACACTGATTAGTGTGCCAGCCATCAAGATTGTCCACCTGCCGCCGTACTGGGTCTGGAATAACGACAATCCCACCGTGATGGTGGTTAAATTTTGATTGGTAGGCAGGTAGATCAAGGGATGCAACAAATCATTCCAGGAGCCCAGAAAAGTAAACAATGCCAGGGCAGCCATCGCTGGACGCGCTAGTGGCAGGTAGATTTCCCAAAATATTTGCAAAAGGGAAGCCCCATCCATGCGGGCTGCTTCGGCCAGTTCGTGCGGTAAGGTCAGGAAATACTGCCGCAAGAGGAAAGTGCCAAACGCGCCGCCTAAAAATGCAGGGATGATTAAGGGCAATTGGGTGCCCACCCAGCCGATTCTCGAGAAGATGATGAAGTTCGGGATGAGGGTCACTTGAGATGGGATGACAAATGTGATCAATAAAAGAGTGAAGAGCAGGTTTCGCCCGCGAAATTTGACTACCGCAAAAGCAAAGGCCGCCATGGCACAGGTAACGACCTGCCCAAAAGTAGTTAGGGCGGCGATCATGAAGCTGTTGAACATTTGTCGGGGGAATTCAGGCAGTTTTATCAGCAAATCGGTGAAATTGCTGAATGTAAATGGGTTTGGAATGAGGCCGCGAGTGTATTGGTCAGCAGGGAGTTTGAAAGCGGTGGATATCATCCAGACGAACGGACCTGCAAAGAGTATGGCACCGGCGATGACGGCCAGGTAGGTTAGGATACTTCCGACGATTTTCTGCGTTTTCAGGTTCATGGCTGTTCCTCTAGTCATAGACCACCCACCGTTTCTCTGCTTCAAAATAGACAAGCATCAGCACAATGATGATGGCTGAGAGGATCAGCGCCTGTGCACTTGCCCCCCCCAGGTTGAACCAACGGAAACCATTTCGGTAGATCGAAAAGACCACCACGGGGATCGAGCTATCGCCGTTGCCGTGCCGGGTCATCATGTAGATATATTCGAATGCCTGAAAGCCATTGATGGTAGTGATCAGGGTCTGGAAGAAAATGCTCGGGGTGATAAGCGGCAATGTCAGATGTAAAAACTTTGCCCATCCGCCGGCGCCATCGACGGTTGCAGCTTCATAATACTCTTTAGGGATGGCCTGCAACCCCGCCAGGAAAATGACCATACCTTCACCGATGGCTCCCCATATATTGGCAATGACCACCGAGGTCATCACATTTTGAGTGCCCAGCCAGTTGATAGGTTGGCCGCCCATGGAGCTGATCATGTAGTTGAGGAGGCCGTTATCCTTGGCATACAACCAGCTAAAAATCAGGCTGACCGCAACTGCAGACGTGATCGAGGGCAGGAAATATAAAGTGCGGAATATGCCAACTCCTACGATCTTTCTGTTCAGCAGCAGCGCAGCCACGAGTGAAGCCACCACCGTGCCAGGGACGTACAGGGCAGTGAATACGAGCGTGTTATGCAGTGCTCCAAGAAACGCAGGTTGGGTGAATGTGGCGATGAAATTTTGAAAACCAACCCAGATGGGCGGATTGATGTTGTCCCATTGGGTGAGACTGATCAATGTGGTGGCGATAATCGACCCCAATGTACCGAAGACCAGTCCGATGATGGTCGGTGCCAACAGCACAACCAGCCACCAGCGCTCTTTGCCTAAAGGTTTCAGACCGGTATCCATGTTGCCTCTATTGTGCTGGTTGGGTGCCGGCAAGGCACCCAACCAAACTTCGTAATGGGTTAGTGATAATACTTCGCAAGCACTGCATCAGCCTGGGGGCGGATTTCATCCAGAACATCATCGATGTTCTTCTCGCCTGACCAAACAGGGATCAAGCTATCGCCCACGATAGTGGACCATTCATCATAGCCGCGGAATACCGGTTTCATGTGAGCGTATGCCAGGGCATCCACAAACACCTGCTGGTTGATCTTGGGAGTGGTTTGATCGAGATATACCGAGCTAGTGGCGATCGATTTCAAGACGGGTATTGAGAGGCCAAGCTGCGCCAATTGTGTTTGGCCTTCGGTGCTTACTACATACTGAAGGAATTGCCAGGCCTGATCCGGATGAGTGGAATTCTTGGCCATGACAAAACCGGCGCAGTTGACGCTGGTGACTTGCCCTGCCGGTCCAGTCGGGAAAGGTGCCACATCCCATTTAAAGGACTGGGCGGCGTAGGTTGGGACTGCCCAATGGCCGATGGTGGTCATGGCAGCCACTCCTGCTTGGAAGGGATCACCGCCAAATTGTTTGGAAGTATCTGCATCCGGGATGGATTTATCTGTGAGCACCATATCAGCAATATAGTGCCAGGCCTCACGGGCAGGGCTGTCGGTCAACGTCGTCTTGGTGAAATCATCGCTGACCACTTGACCACCGTAACCCCAGATCGCCTCGCTCCAAAACAACTCCATGTCCCATAGATCTGGAGAAAAGCCCCATTGGTCGATCTTTCCGTCGCCATTGGTGTCTTTGGTCAACTGCTTGGCTACATCGCGTAGTTTTTCGAAGGTCCATGTGCCATCGGGATAGGGAATGTTGGCGGCGTCGAACATGTCTTTGTTGTAGAACAACACGATAGTTTGAGCATCATGTGGCAAGCCGTAATAATTTCCATTAACATCATAAGCTTTCAAGGTGATAGGATAGAAGTCATCCAGCATACCAGGGTTGGCATCGATGTAGGGTTGTAGATTTTGCAGCGCACCCCGCGAATACCAGTCCATGAAGAGCGGGGCATCCATCGAGAACAAATCAGGCGGCGTGTTGGCAGCATAGAGTGTGTTCAATTTGTCCCAATATGAATCCCAGTCAGAAACATCCATGGTTACTTTGATGTTGGGGTTTTTAGCGGTGAAGTTATCCGCCATCTTTTGCCACACGGCCAACTCTTCAGGCGAACCCCATAACATGACTTTGATGGTGACTTGTTGCTCTGTCGGTTTGGCGGCTGCTGAGCCTCCACATGCTGAAAGGAGCAGAGATATCAGTAAAGCGAATATCAAGAACTTGTTTTTCATTCTTCCCTCCTTTATCGTTTCTGGTGTTTTATCGTCCTGTTCAGGAACCTGCTGCTTGGTCTGCAAAGAAGATGCAATTATTTCTGTTTGCTCACCTCCTGGTTTTAACTTGCGCCCAGTTTGACCACCGCAGACAGATTGCGCGGTTTGTCTGGATCCAATCCACGCGTGAGCGAGCGGTGATAAGCAATAAGCTGTCCAATGGGCAGATAAAGCACGTTGCGCGCCTCTTCGGGGATGCCGGAGCTGAAGATCACATCAGCGTTTTCTTCTGCTATGCTGAGTATCCTGGCTCCACGAGCGTGCATCTCTTCAACGACCGCTGCCTCGTAAACACGATTGCGGTCTGAAAGCATGGCAACTACCAGCGTGTGTTCATTGACCATGGATTGTGGCCCGTGGCGGAATTCCATAAAGTGGAAAGATTCGCTATAACTGAGCGACATTTCTTTCATTTTCAGGTTCAACTCGCTGGCCAGCCCGTAGCGGGCGCCGGATCCCAGGAAATAGAACCGTTCGATCTCGCTGTCATTGCCCAACTCTTCGGTCAGTTTCTGGTAACGTTCCAGCAATCGCTGACAGACTTCCGGCAACTTATGCATGGCATCCACCAAATCATCCCGTCCGGCCCACAAGGTGCTCACATAAGCCGCGGCCAGGTAAAGTGTGGAAAAGGCACGCGTCTGGGCGATGCTTTCTTCCTGCGCTGCTGGAAACAACAGGTTCAGGTCACCCAGTGTTGCCAAGGGAAGCTTTGGATAGCAGGACAGGGTGGCGATTTTACCGTTTCCCTTTAGGCGAAAATTCTCGCAGGCATGCAGGGTCTCGGTGGTCTCGCCTGAACGGCTGACTGCAACCAATAAAGTGGGATGGTTGGCTAAAAATATGTTTGGCGTCAGCCATGCTTCCGACCCGGGTACGCCGCGCGCCGGCACGCCAGACAGTTCTTGGAAAAGCGCCGCGGCAGCCAGAGACAAATAATAAGTGGAACCACAGCCGGTGAAAATGATCTCGTCAAACGGTAAAGATGTATAGAGCGATTTGAGTTGAGCCTTCTGCTTATCCAGTGTCTCCAAGGCGCTGGTCCAAACCTGCGGCTGGCTCATGATCTCCTGGTGGGTGAAATGTCCACGTTCAGTCATGGTTCTCCTTATTGTGCGTAATGATTTTCTGCGCATTGCGATAATAGATTTTTTCAAGCACGTCATCGGGCAGGTACATGCCGCACACATACCAGCGCCCCTGGCCGGGAATTTCAGAAGTGGAGTAATTGAAATACTCGTCGTCGGTTTCGAGGAAGCGATAATGGAGGCGATAATATTCCAGGTCTGGGCCGACGTCGGTCCCGAACAAGATGCGATCGGCATACTTAAAGAAGAAGCGCCGCGCCGTGTAGGGTTGGCGACCCAGCTCTCCCATGCGGCCGGCGATATCCACGTAAAAGTTGGGGCAGCGATCAAGCAAAGTGCCTACCCAGGCTAAATTCTCGGCGTAGCAGCCTACGTGGGCACCGATGAAGGTTGTCCCGGGGTGACGGCTGACCAGATCGGCCAGATCTTCGATGATCCTCTTGAACGCGGGGTAGGGTGGACTGGGGAAGTGCCAGTCTGGGTGAGCATGCAGTTCCTCCCAGCGCTCGTTGGAGGGATCGAGCGGCAGGAAGAATGCGGCCGGGTCGGCAACGTGGATCAGCACGGGCAAATGGAGCTCTCCGGCCGTCTCCCAGATGGCGTCCAGGCGTGGATCGTTGATGCGTGCGACCTTGCCCTGTGGGTCTTTGACCTGCAGGCCAAACGGCTTCCAGATCTTCAAACCTTGGGCGCCGCGTTGTTGTTGCGCACGCAACCGGCCGGCAGCCCAATCGCTGAAACGGCCGCCGCGCTCTGCCCAGGCGTTCCAGTCGACGCCGCCAAAGATGGCAAAGCGTTCGGGCTGTTTGGCTTTGAAATAGTCCAGGTGGCTTTCCAAAATGTTCTCACCCCAACCGCCATCGAGGTCGACGTAAGTGCTTACGTTGGCTTGGTCGAGGATGTCTATCAGTTCAGCCAGCGGTTTCTTGTCCCAGCCGCCGCCAAAGGGTTCCATCAAATGGTTGTGGGCGTCGATCACCGGGAAACGCGGCCTCAGAACCGCGTGGGCCGGCACACGCAGCATGGATTTCGGTTTGAACTCGTGCAGGTAGATGTCGGGGCTTACTTCGCCGGGTTGGTTCATGCCACGATGACCTCCACCCCTAATTCTTTGATCTCGGCGATTTGCTCTGCCGACGTGCCCTCGTCGGTGATGATCCAATGGGCGGCCGTGACTGGGGCAACGAACACCGTGCTCACCCGACTGAACTTCGTGTGGTCGGCCACGACCACAACCTGCGGCGCGATGGTCATGATGGTACGGTCGGTGACGGTCTCAGGCAGGAAATCATTGGTGAAGCCGTGCTTGCAGTCGATGCCGCGGATGCCGATGAACACACGGTCGGCGCGGAACTCCTGGATGTCATGCTCGGCGATGTGCCCGACCATGGAAAGCTCGCTGGGGCGGAACATGCCGCCGATGACCACCAGTTCCACCTGCGGCCGGCCGGCCAGTTCATTGACCACCGCCACCGAATTGGTGATGACCGTAAGGTGCAACTCCTGCGGGATGGCGTGCACAATTTCCAAAACGGTGGTGCCGCTGCCCAGGAAAATGGTCTCGCCATCTTTGATCATCTGCGCCGCGGCCTGCCCGATGCGGACTTTCTCGGCCTGCTGCTCGCTGACGCGCTGCATGATGGGCGGCTCTTTGGCGGCCCGCTCCAGCCTGACGGCGCCCCCATGCGTGCGGCGCAGCCAGTGGCCGTCCAGTTCTTCCAGGTCGCGGCGGATGGTCGCTTCGCTGACGTTGAACTGGCTGCTCAATTCGGGTACGGTCATTTGCCCGTGCGCTTCCACCAACCGGCGGATTTGAGCATGCCGCTCGTCTTTTAAGAACTGCGTGTTATTGTTTGTATCTGTTTGTTTAGTGCTCATATATGCTCATTTATGCACATTCTAACACGGTCATAAATAAATATCAAGTACCTTTTGAGAATTGCTCCGCAATAGCCACTGCGAGGCAGGCCTCCCCCAAGGAACGGGGCAGGTACGAGACAGGTGATGACAAATCTGCTGCCATGATGACAATTACTTGCATTTGGTTGCCCATTCTCATAGCCGTGGTATATAATTCACCCATCACATCATGGACGAACAATCATTGATCCAAACGGCACGTCAGGGCGATCTGGACGCCTTTAACCGCCTGGTGTTGGAACACCAGCAGGTGGCGTTCAATTTGGCGCTGCGCATGCTGGGCGACGAGGACGAGGCTGACGACGCCACGCAAACGGCGTTCATCTCGGCCTATCGCAACCTTTCCGGCTATCGCGGCGGTTCCTTCCGCGCCTGGGTGCTGCGCATGGTCACCAACACTTGCTACGACGCGCTGCGCCGCCACCACCGCCATCCCACCCAATCGCTCGAGCCGCTGGGCGAGGACGGTGACGAGGAAGTGGAGTCGCCGCACTGGATGGCCGATGGCGCCGCCCCCGATCCGCAGCTGAAGCTGGAACAAGCCGAATTGGAGCACGCCGTCGAGCATTGCTTGAAGAACCTGCCCGAAGACTTCCGTGCCGTGGTGGTGATGGTTGACCTCGAGGGCCTGGATTACGACGAAGTCTCGCAGGCCGTAGGCACGCCGCTGGGGACGGTCAAAAGCCGCCTGGCGCGCGCCCGGCTCAAACTGCGCGACTGTCTGCGCCGGTTTGGGGAACTTTTGCCTGAGCAGTTCCGTCTGCATGATGAGGAAAAAGTATGAGTGGCAGGATTTCATCACGCGATTACGAACGGCTCTGCGCCTATCTCGATGGCCAGCTTCCGGCCCACGAGCGGGGTCAGATGACGCGCGAGCTGCAAAAGCGCCCTGACCTGCACCGAGAGCTCGAGGCGTTACGCCGCACCCGTCAGGTGCTGCGTAGCGTGCCCATGCACAAAGTACCCCACAATTTCATCCTCACGCGGGCCATGGTGGCGACCAGGAAATCGCCGTTGGTGCTGCCCATCTTCCAATTCGCCTCGGCACTTTCCACGCTGGCCGTGGTGGTGCTGCTGGTGCTGGACTTGAGCATGGGCACACTCTTCCAGTCGGCCAGCGTGGCCAATGCGCCGCTGGCTGCCGTCCGTTCGGCGGCGATGGCTGTCACGGAGACACCCGCCCCGCAGATCATCGAATGGAACAATACCGGCAGCGGCGGTGGAAGTGCTGCAGCCGCGCCGTTGGCGTTGGGGGGAGGCTATGGTGGTGGTCCCTCGACTGCCAAATCCGTCATGGCCGGGCCCACAGAAGCTGCGGGCGGGCCCACAGAAGCTGCGGGCGTTTCCACGGACATGACACAGCTGGTGGCGACACCACCCGCGCCGCCAACAGGAATACCTGCCCACGGAGAGACCCCGGCGCCGACTGCGGTGTCGTCCTTCAGTGCTCAAAGTGAGAACAACGGTGCGGCCAACGGTCCCATCCTGGGAGTCCCGCCTGCCGGCCAGCAGGGTAAGATCATCGTTTCTCCCACTCCCACGCCAACGTCTGCACCGGAGTCGGTCGTTGCGACGGTTTTCCCCATCCGGCGCCTCCTCGAATTGGCGCTGGCCTTGTTGGCGGTCGGCATGGCTTTGGCTGCCTGGCTCGTCCGCCGCCAGCGCTGATTCACCCCTTTTCGCGATCCTATAATCCACAGAGTTTGGCATCATTATTGCACGCCTTTCCTCTAAAGGATGGTCCCGGCGTTCCTGTTTGCTCACGTGCTATAATTAGAACATCTTTTCGGGATCAAGATAGGTTTTCACGTGGCTAATCCGTTCACCACCACAAAGCGTTCATACCAGAAGACGACTGCCCGGCGCAAGCAGCCGACGCGGTCGGCAAAATCGACCAAGAGCGCCCCGAAGCAGGCCATTCAATTCAAGCCGCTTTCTGCTGAGCGCAAGCTGGACATCGCCGGCGTGGTGATAGTGCTGCTGGGCGTGCTTACGTTTATCAGCATGGTCTCCAACAAACAAAGCAGCTTCACGGCACCCATCGTGTCATTCCTGAACAATATGGCCGGATATGGCGCCTTCCTGCTGCCCATTGCCCTGGTGGGGGTGGGGTTGTGGATGGTGCTGCGCCGTGTGGAGAGCCTGCCGTATTATTCCGGCGAACGCCTGGCCGGGCTGCTGCTGCTGCTGCTCAACCTGTTCACGCTGGTCTATATGCTCGGCGGACAATTTTCCGGCGGGTGGCTGGGCATGCTCCTGGGGCGGCCCATGCTCTCCGGCCTGGGCGGCCTGGGATCGGCGGTGGTGCTGATCGCCTGGTTCGTCATCGCCCTGGCCATGCTGCTGGATGTTGCCATCCCCGACCTGTTCCGCAAGCTGTCCCCATTTGCTACCTGGCTGCGAGGCGTGGTCGCCGGCCAATTCAGTAAAATCAAGCAAGCACCCCGCCGCACATCTGCGGCTCGAGGCGGGCATATCCCGATCGAGGAAGATGAAGGCTCGCATGAACTTCCACCTGATTTCCAGCCTTTTGTCGCCAACCATGCCGTTCCCAAACCCCAACCGGCGGCTGTGAATGCCGCGGCGCCCTTCCTGCCCGATGACGCCCTGCCGCCCGCTCCCTCGCTGGTCGCCCCGGCATCCGGGGCGCAGAGTGTTGTGGCGCTGCAGACTGCTGCTCTGGTGACTCAATCCATCCCCGAATGGATGCTGCCTTCCATCGAGACCATCCTCGACCCCGCCTCGCCGTCCTTCATCCAATCCGGCGTCGACCAGGAACGGGCCAAGATCATCGAAGACACCCTGCGCTCGTTCGGCGCACCGGCCCACGTGGTCGAGATCCAGCGCGGCCCCACCATCACCCAGTTCGGCGTGGAGCCGGAGTTCGTGGAGTCGCGCCAGGGCAAGACGCGTGTGCGCGTCAGTGCCATCGCCCGCCTGGTGGATGACCTGGCGCTGGCCCTCGCCGCGCCGCGCATCCGCATCCAGGCCCCTGTGCCCGGGCGCAGCTACGTGGGCATCGAAGTGCCCAACGTCGAGATCAGCCTGGTCGCCCTGCGCGAGGTGATGGAGAGCGATGCCTTCCGCAAGGGCAAGTCCAAGCTCAAGATCTCCCTCGGCAAGGATGTGGCCGGCAAGCCCATCGTTTCCGATCTCACCGACATGCCCCATTTGCTCATCGCCGGCACCACCGGCTCGGGCAAATCGGTGTGCGTCAACTCCATTTTGTCGTGCCTGCTGCTCAACAACACCCCCGCCGATCTGCGCCTGGTGCTGGTGGACCCCAAGCGCGTGGAGCTCACCGGCTACAACGGCATCCCGCACCTGCTGGCGCCGGTGGTGGTCGATACCGAGCGCGTGGTGGGCGCTTTGCAATGGATCCTGCGCGAGATGGACAGCCGCTATCACAAGTTCGCCCAGGCCGGGGCGCGCAACATCAAGGATTACAATGCCCGCGGGGGCGAGCATTTGCCTTATTTGGTGATCGTGATCGATGAGTTGGCCGACCTGATGCTGCTGGCTCCCGAAGAGACCGAGCGCTGCATCACCCGCCTGGCGCAGTTGGCGCGTGCCACCGGCATCCACGTGGTCATCGCCACGCAGCGCCCCTCGGTGGACGTGGTCACCGGGCTCATCAAGGCCAATTTCCCAGCCCGCATCGCCTTTGCCGTGGCGTCCAACACCGACAGCCGCGTCATCCTCGACCAACCCGGCGCCGAACGCCTGCTGGGGCGCGGCGACATGCTCTTCCAGGCGCCCGATGCGCCCGCCCCGGTGCGCTTGCAAGGCACCTTCGTCTCCGATCAGGAGATCCAACGCCTGACAGAGGCTTGGCGCTTGCAGGCAATCAACCAATCCGCCGGACGCGTGGCGGGCCAGCCGCAGAGCGATTCCTCGCTGCCGGTCGGGGTTCCGCTGGTGCAAGCCCCGCTGTGGGATGCCGCCGCCGTGCCGCCCTCCAATGCAGACCCGCTGCTGCAGGAAGCCATCGCCCTGGTGCGCCGTGAGGGACGCGCCTCCATTTCCATGCTGCAGCGCCGCATGCGCATCGGCTACACGCGCGCCGCCCGCCTGGTGGATGCCATGGAGGAACAAGAGATCATCGGCCCCACCCAGGCCAACTCCCAGGTGCGCCCGGTGCTCGATTACGGGCAGGGGGCGCCACCGAAGGAAGAGTGAAGACGAAGCACCACCCTTAACAGGGTTAATACCCTTTGCAGGGCCAGCGCCCTTGGCAGGGCTGACACCTTCTGCACGAAAAGCTCTCATTTGCGGAGCCAAAGAAACCGACTTTTCATTCTGCAACCTTCCATCTATTCGTTTTCGAATTTTTTAAATCAGGAACGAAAAACGAATCAAAATCATGGAATTAATTTCTTGAGCTTCGAGACAATTTCGGCGAGGCTGGGATCCTGGTAGAGATTCGGGCGATAATCATCAGCGTTGAAATCAACGCCGAGGAGGTCATCGGGGAGGGAGATGGAGGAGTTGGCGTCATGGATGTGGATGAGGCGACCAAGGGCGATGTAGCCGACGGCAAGAGAACGGGCGGTGTTGTTGATCTCTTCAAGTTCGGTGGATTTCATACCGATCTCATAAAGGTGCACGAGATAATCCTTCATATGTTGGATATGATCGGTGAGGTCATAGAGGGCGGCCTTTTCGACGGGGGTGGTGTTGCGGATGGCCCGGTGGTGGACGTAGAGTCCATGCTTGAGGGCATTGGTGTTGCCAGGTTGCCCACCCCTCCTTCGGGCTTTGCCCTCACGAGGGGGGACGCTCGCCTCCTTGCTTTCGATCAAATCATTTTCGACGCAAGGAGGCTCGCGGGCGTCCCCTTGGTTTTTAATCAAGCCATCGAAACGGGATGCTCCGGCTTCGGCTTCGCCTACGCCTACGCGACCCCTCCTTTTTCTCGATTTCTTACTTTCAACAGCCCCATTACTGGTGTTCTCGAGAAATCCATCGCTCAATGCAGGTGAAGAAAACTCTTGATCATCCATAGGCAATCCTCCCAAGGATATTATAGAACAAATATTCTATTTTGACAAGTTCTAAAGTGAAGTAGCAGGCAAGCATGCGTTCGAGCCGCAGCATGGAATGCCGTGTTCAAATCCGCAGAAGCTGTAAAAAACACAATAAACTTGTTATACAATTCATGGCTATAATGAGCATACGAGGTGTGGAATGAAACAGTATGAAGCGGTGATTGCTACTTTGGAACGGCTTGGGGGCCAAGCTACATTGACCGAGTTGTATCAGGAAGTGATGAAAATCAAGGATTGTGAATGGAAAACGAAAACACCCTTCGCTTCGATACGGCGTATTGTGCAACAACGGCCTGAAATTTTCAAGGTAAGGCCGGGGCTTTGGGCACTGAAATCCTATCAGCATAGGCTTGGGTTGGCAGAATACCGGGCAGAAGCAGAGGATTCAGAAACGAATTTCGAACGGGGACATTCTTATTATCAGGGTATCCTTGCTGAATTAGGCAATTTACGCGGTTTCGAAACATTTATTCCAAATCAAGATAGAAACAAGACTTTTGTCAACCGGCCGCTCAACGATGTTCGCAGCATGAATGAATTACCTGCTTTTGGTTACGATCGATTTGTTCATAAAGTTGCGACGGTGGATGTGTCATGGTTCAATGAGCGGCAAATGCCAATCCGGCTTTGCGAAGTGGAGCATTCTACCCAGTTCGAGAATTCGCTTAGCAAGTTTGTGGAACTACAAGATTTTTATGTGGGGATGTATATCGTTGCCAGCGAGATCAGAAAAAGAGAATACGCAGATAAGGTCGAATTAAGCGCTTATCGAGACATAAAGGATCGTGTCCATTTCATTTCTTACGATGAATTGGCAAGTGTGTATGAGAATGAATATGCCCACAGTCGCCTCTCGCACGCGTTTTAGTTATAGGTGGGCTTACAGGAAATGAATAGGAAGTTGGGAAAGATGGATAATACAGCTGCCAGGTGCGCCCGGTGCTGGATTACGGGCAGGGCGCTCCGCCGAAGGAAGAGTAAGAGAAAATAACAAGGGGAGAAATATATGATGACTTTCTCAATACTTTTTTGGGTTAAACAAAAAGTCTCCGCACATAGCAGAGACTTTTTTTCTAATAACTAGGTGTTATTTGTGTTCGAATGAAGCCGATTTATTTGTGAGAATGGAATCGTTTGGATGAGCAAAAAACTCTTCAAATTAAGGAATCAGGGTTTGGACAACTTGGAAATTTGATTATTCACTTGTTTTCTTAATTCCAATGGATTGCTGATTGATTTGAAGAATTCTTCCGTTCCGCCGCTTCCTACAACGGTCACGGTTCCAAAATTAAAAATGCGTCCATCTATCGGCTGAGACACCTTAATGCTTTCAACTTGCCCTAGCATCATATCAATTGAATGTTGGCGAATGATGCCCTTTTTTGCAATGATTCTGCGGTTTGTGAGAGCAAATTCGGTGGTGGTGATGATCAACAATATCTGCAAAATGAGGTAAATGCTAAAAAGAACCGATAGTACAACTAAAAAGGGGCTAAATTTTGAACACATCCAAATCAAAATAATAAGCAGAAGAATTGGAAAAATAAAGGTTGCCCACGAAATTTTTGCCCGATAAAGAATTGTTTCACCGTCTACAAGGTTCTTTTCTATGTACCCCATCTTATTTGCCTCCGTTAGACACATGATATTTTTACATGGGGTAACTGTAGCATAGAAACGAACAAATCACAAACTATTATTGCATATAAATATTCATTAGGTATGTTTAAAAACTTCGGCAAATCTATCGTACAACTTGTCTTGCTTCTATTTTTGACCTAAAATGGTTTGAGTGATAATCGAAATAAGGTAAAGAGGGCAAATGACCGCACCGGATATCATCCAACGATTAGTAAAACGTTTCGAGGAAAACCACGATTCTTATCGCTCGAGCAAATATAACGAAACAGAATTGCGCCACGAGTTTTTAGACCCTTTGTTTAAAGCGCTGGGTTGGGACATCAACAACGAACAGGGATATGCCGAAGCCTATAAGGATGTCATCAACGAAGATTCGTTGGAAATAGAGGGGGAGACCAAAGCACCGGATTATGCTTTCCGCATTGGGGGAACGCGCAAGTTCTTTGTCGAAGCCAAGAAACCGGCCGTTAATATCGAACATGATATCCACCCGGCGTTCCAGTTGCGGCGGTACGCCTGGTCTGCCAAGCTGCCTCTCAGCATCCTGTCCGACTTCGAGGAATTTGCGGTTTACGAGAGCCGCAGCAAACCGGATAAAAGCGACAGCGCCGCGACCGGGCGGGTCATGCTGCTGAGTTACAAAGATTACCTGACCCAATGGGACGAGCTCGCGGCCATCTTCTCGCGGGATGCCGTGTTAAGAGGGTCGTTTGATAAATACGCGGAAGGTCTCAAGGGCAAGAAGGGCACCACAGAAGTAGATGATGCTTTTTTGGAAGAGATGGAGCACTGGCGCGATCTGCTGGCACGCAACCTGGCCCTGCGCAATCCCGACTTGCAAATACACGAGCTGAATTATGCCGTGCAAATGACCATCGACCGGATCGTATTCCTGCGCATCTGTGAAGACCGGGGTATCGAACGCGAAAACCAGTTGCAGGAATTAATCGAGGGCGAGCAGGTTTACGAACGCTTATGCCAGTTATTCCGCCAGGCGGATAACCGCTATAACTCCGGTCTGTTCCACTTCTCCGAGGAAAAGGGACAATCCAGCAGCGCGGACGGTCTGACTCTCAGGCTGTCAATCGACGACAAAGCACTGAAAGAGATCATCAACGATCTGTATTATCCAAGTCCGTATGTTTTCAATGAAATCCCCGCCGACATTCTGGGGCAGGTATACGAGCGTTTTTTGGGCAAAGTGATCCGGCTTACCGCCGGACATCAGGCCAAGGTCGAGGAAAAGCCCGAAGTGCGCAAGGCGGGCGGCGTGTATTACACGCCGACTTATATCGTCGATTACATCGTCAAGAATACGGTCGGTAAGCTTCTGGAAGGCAAGACGCCGCACGAGGCCGCCAGTCTTAAAATCCTTGACCCGGCATGCGGGTCGGGCTCATTTCTGTTAGGTGCGTATCAATATTTATTGGACTGGCATACCCAATGGTATTCCGAGCACGAGCCGGAGAAATGGGCAAAGGCGAAAACTCCGGCTATTTATCAAGCGCAAGGCGGCGATTGGAGACTCACCACCACCGAAAAGAAGAACATTTTACTGAACAATATTCACGGCGTGGATATCGACCCCCAGGCCGTGGAAGTGACGAAACTCTCCCTATCGCTCAAAGTGTTGGAAGGTGAGAGCCAGGAAAGCATCGGAGCGCAGTTGGGCTTGTTCAAAGAGCGTGCCTTGCCTGACCTGGGCAGTAATATCAAGTGCGGCAATTCACTGATCGGACCGGATTATTACGAAGGTCGTCAGTTGGCAATGTTTGAAGATGAAGAAGAACGATACCGCGTCAACCCCTTCAATTGGCAAGCCGCTTTCCCTCAAGTCTTTACTTTGGGCGGCTTCGATGCAGTGATCGGTAATCCACCCTATATACGTATTCAAGCCATGCAAGAATGGGCACCCACTGAAGTTGAATTTTATAAAAAACAGTACAAGGCTGCCAGCAAAGGCAACTATGATATTTATGTTGTATTTGTAGAGAGAGGGTTGAGCTTGCTCAATAAAAATGGACGGCTCGGATTCATCTTGCCGCATAAATTCTTCAATGCACAGTATGGTGAACCTTTGCGCGGCATCATTTCGAGTGGTAATCATCTTGCCAAAGTGGTGCATTTTGGCGACCAACAAGTATTTGAAAATGCCACGACCTATACTTGCTTGATGTTCTTGGACAAAGCAGGGCATGATGAGTTTAGTTTTGAGAAAGTGGATGATCTGGAAGGATGGAGAATGAACGGTATTTATAGCACAGGTATTATTAGCGCTACTAGTGTTACTTCTACCGTGTGGAATTTTCAGATCGGCGAAGCTACTGGGTTAATTAAAAAACTAGAACGAATGCCAATAAAACTTGGTGATGTGGCAAGTATTTTTGTAGGGACGCAAACTAGTGCTGACGATATATTTGTACTTGATGATTGCGAATTAGAAGGCAAATTTTCTATCGGCACCTCGAAAGCTCTGGGGAGACGAGTAAAAGTTGAATCCGAAATTGTGGTGCCATTCCTTTATGGCAAAGAGATTCGACGATATCAGATGACAATATCCAAGTCGTCTTTGATTTGTCCTTATGAAATCACTAATAAAGGTTGTAGGCTTTTTGATATAGGTGAGCTACGGCAGTTTCCACATGCTTTTAGTTACCTTGAAGAAAATAAACAAGCTTTAATGCAGAGGGAAAGTGGGAGGTTTAAGGGATCTAATTGGTTCGCTTTTGGTTATCCAAAAAGCATGTATCGTTTTCGGCCTCTAAAAATCATTGTACCTGATTACAATAATGTGCCGTCATTTACTTACGACCAGAATGGGAATTTTTTCAAAACCGGTTATGGAATAATAGTTGAAAATAATTCCTTGTCACCTTTATATATTCTTGGATTATTAAACTCGAAACTTCTATTTCATTATCTTTTAGCAATTGGAACTACGCTTCGAGGTGGCTATGTACGCTTTTGGACACAATTTATAAAAAATTTGCCGGTTCGGACAATAGATTTCTCTGATGCGGCTGACAAAGCCTTCCACGATAAAATGGTTTTATTGGTGCAACACATGTTAGAAATGCACCGCCAGTCCGCTCGCACGCCGCAAGAAAAAGAAAGGATTAAGAGCGAGATCGAGTCAACGGACCGGGCAATCGATGCTCTGGTTTATGAGTTATATGGGTTGACGGAGGATGAGATCAAGATTGTGGAAGGAAAGTGAGGTAAATAAAATTCTTCAAACCATAAATCCTTAGAAATTTTATAGGAGTCGCAAGGAATGAACCGAAAATTCTCAGAACGCATTGGAATTACAAAGCCTATCCCAATTCAGCTTGAAGGTATGAGCATTGAACTTAAAAATTCTCTCTGGAATCTTATATTAACATCAGTTTTCTCTGGTAATTATGAGTTTTACACTTCAAGAGTTCAATTTATTGCATCTCGCTTTTTAAAACTTCCAACTGATGATGTACCATTTAGCGGTCTTTACGTTAGTGATTATCTAAAGAAAATATTTTATGGTTATGAATTTACATGGTGGAATACTTATAACCTTATAGAGTTTTTGATGGAACACCCACGTGAAACAATAGGGAGAAACGACCCTGAAAGATTTATTAGCGAAGCAAATAGAATTCTTGAAGAGGAATCATCCGGATATAGATTTGTAAATGGAATTCTGGCTCCTATAACAAATCCAAGTGAACTTGAAAGCATCGCTGATGCTATTGAGGCTTCTCATGCGATGGAATTATTTGGTACTGAAACGCACATAAACGATGCGATTGAGCTTCTTTCGAAAAAACCGAATCCTGATTATCGCAATTCCATAAAAGAGTCCATTAGTGCTATTGAATCACTTGTCAAACAAATAACAAATGAAGAGGGTGATGGTTTGGATAAAGCCTTGAACAAACTGGATGCCAAGGTCAAGTTTCACGGAGCATTTAAATCAGGTTTATTAAGTCTTTATGGTTATACAAGTGACGAAGACGGAATTCGACATGCAATTCTCAATGAGCCGGATTTGGGTTTCGATGAAGCAAAATTTATGCTAGTCGCTTGTTCAGCTCTGGTAAATTTTATTATTGCGAAAGCTAGCAAACACGATTTATTACCACACTCATAAAAATTCTATAAATAATTATTGGAAAAAATAAATCCTCGATAATGGATGTTTTAAGATTTGTAGATTTCAGGGTACATTCGGCGCGAAAAAGATAAAACGCCCGAAAGGGCGTTTTCCCGATAGCCCCTACGGGCCATCCACCTCCGCTAAACGGATTAACTATATTATATAAAGTTAAACAGAATTTTCAAGAATCACTTTGAGTGGTAGGGCACCTTATTTTGTCTATTGCCACCTCATATTACCTGGGCTTTCGCGCACGCCATCAGTGCTTCTTCCAGTTCCTGGGTGTGTGCCACTTCGTAGCCATCTTTATGTAGTTGTTGGTAAGCATTGCAGATTGTTTTCTCTTGTATCCATCCGCTAACCCCGCTATACTGAACGAAACTGGAGGTATTAATATGGATAATTTCATGGGAAAACTGAAAAGCGGCGCCAACAAGGTGGCCTACGAAGCTGAGAAGGTGGCGCGCTCGAGCCGGGCGCGCAACGAACTGGATACGCTCAAGAACCAGGTCAAGGCGCAATATTATAAGATCGGTGAACTGTACTACCAAAAACGCTCGACCGGCGTGACCGGGCCGGAATTCGATACCCTGTGCCAGGCCGTGGTGGACCTGGAAGGGCAGATCAAAGCCAAGGAAGAAGAGATCCAGAAGATCACGGCCGAGACGTTCGAATCGCAAAGCGGCCAAACACCCGTTACATCAGGTGCGCCTGTATCGGTTCCCCCGGCTGCACAACCTGCGGCGCCTGCACCTGCACCTGCGGTGCAAGCGGCGCCAGCATCTGCTGCCGCCCCATCTTCTTTTCCAACCCAGGTGAATGCTCCCGCGCAGACCAAGGTTTGCCCGGCTTGCGGCAAGGAAATCCCGGCGGCGGTCAAGTTCTGCCCGGAATGCGGAAAGCCTGTGTAACGTATTTTTTTAGCGGATGATCCTGGATCATCCCCCATCCATTGAACCAAAAAGAATCCGCCGTTCGAGTGGATTCTTTTTTATGGTGGGCCCGGTTTTTGAAATAAATATACCTGTCCATTTGAGAATATAATCACGGTATTCAAAGGAGACTTTATGGTCACCCATCCATTGCCGAAAGAATCGCCTTCCAATCAGCGCATGCCGGCCCTGTTCGTGGGGCACGGCAGCCCCATGAACGCCATCGAAGACAACGAGTTCAGCCGCGCCTGGGAAGCCATGGCCAAGTCCCTGCCGCGCCCCAAGGCCATCCTGTGCATCTCCGCCCATTGGGAGACGGCCGGCACGGCGGTCACTGCCATGGCGCAGCCCAAGACCATCCACGATTTCGGCGGCTTTCCGCGCGAGCTGTACGAGAAATCCTATCCCGCCCCCGGCTCGCCGGAGCTGGTGGAGCAAGTGAAGAAGCTGGTGCACACCGCATCGGTCGCATTGGACCAAAGCTGGGGCCTGGACCACGGCACCTGGTCGGTGCTGTGCCGGATGTACCCCAAGGCGGATATCCCCGTGGTGCAGCTCAGCCTCGATCACACCCAGCCGCCGGCCTGGCACTATGCGCTGGGCAAGGAGCTGCGCTCGCTGCGCGATCAGGGCGTTCTCATCGTCGGCAGCGGCAACATCGTGCACAATCTCTATGTGGTGGATTTCCAAAACCCCGGCGGCTACGATTGGGCGGCCGAGTTCGACGGCACGCTGTCGCGCCTGATCCTGGCGCACGACCACAGCTCCATCGTCGATTATCAAAAGCTGGGCAAGGCGGCCGCCTTGTCGATCCCGACCAACGAGCATTTTTTGCCCCTCTTGTATACCCTGGCCGTGCAGGATGAGCAGGAGCCGCTGAGCTTCTTCGCCGAAGGGCTCACCCTGGGTTCGCTCTCCATGCGCTCCATGCGTATCGGGTAGAGCTTCTTTTGAAGTTCAGGGTTTGGCGCTCGCCACCCCCGCAAGGCGAGGGCCTCCCCCGCAGGGCGAGGGCCACCCCCGCTAGGCGAGGGCCTCCCCCGCTAGGCGAGGGCAAGCAGGGCTTCTTCGAGCTCCTGGGTGCGCGTCGCTTCGTAGCCATTCGTTTGCGGCTGCTGGCGGGTGCGTAAACACTCAAAAAAATGGAGGATCTCGCCGCTGAAACCGCGCTCGGTCAATTCCGGCACCCAGCGCCCGGGGCGATCCGTCCCATAGACCTCTTCATGATCCCGATATCTCACCCGCAGCTCGCGGAAGGCACTCACTTCCACCGTCAGACCGTCGCCGTGCAGGGTGACCTTTTCCTGCCAGCCGCCGGCGTGTTGGCTGGTCAAAATGGTGCCCAGGCCGCCGCCGGGCAGCGCCACAATGCTCACCGCCCCGGCCAGCCGGTCATGCTTCAATTCGTAGGACGTATGCACGGCGGTCACGTCGCCGCAGAAGAAGCGCATCAGATCGATCTGGTGGATGATGTCATCCAGGTATTGGGCGGCGAGTGTGGGGTGGGGCGTCTCCGGTCGGTGCTTCTCGATC
>JBEKEX010000008.1:0-30710 GCA_050013615.1 Anaerolineaceae bacterium | reverse complement strand
GTTTACTTCAGGCCAAAGTTGTTCTATCGCGTGATGTAACCGGTTGAAAACCTCGGGGACTTCCAGGGTCTCGGCAAAGGAACGCCCAAAAGTGTTGACGTTGACTAATTGTTCACTGCGATGGACAGTCTGTTCGTGCAACGTGGTGCGGTTGATGGCGTTGGCGGCGATATCTGCAATAACCGATAACAGGCGCAGGTCCTCGGGCGTCAGCATGTTGATGCTGTTGATGACAAGAGCGCCGAGGACGTGGTCATATGCGACCAATGGTACGCCGGCCACGGAATGGAACAGTTCCCTTCGTTGCTCCTGCATTTTTAATTGGAGGTCGGGCGCCGACTCTATATTCAAGTAGGGCGCACCGGAGGAAACGATCCTGGCAACGACACCGGTGTCTGACGACATATGTACCCCGATCATTTTTGCTGCTTGTCCCAAGGCATATTCACACACAAGTTCGCCGCTGGCTGGGTCCACCAACCAGATCAGACTATCCGTTGCATTTAAAAGCTTGGCGGCCTGGTCCAGGATAACGGGCAGCATCTCGTTGCGCGTTTGGGCTGACCGCAAGGCAGAGCTCACATTGACGATCGCTTCCAGCTCGCGTTCCCGCTGTTTCAACTCAGTAACGTCGGTCAGCGTACCTTCGTAGTAGAGCGTTTTGCCCCGCTTGTCCCGGGTCACATGGACGTTGTCCAACACGTAGAGCTTTGTGCCGTCTTTGCGTTCCAGGGTCAATTCGTAGTTGCGCAAGAAGCCGTAACGTTTCAGCTTTTCGCGCCAGGTTTGTCTTTCCTCGGCGGGTACGAATGTATCTTGTGCAAAAGCTGATGCAACCAATTCGGCTTCTGACTGGTAGCCCAGCATTCGCACCAGCGCTTGGTTGGCCACCAGGATTTTGCCTTCCGGCGTGGCACGGTACATTCCATCCGGAATGTTTTCGAACAGGGTGCGGTATTTTTCTTCCGACTCCCTTACCGCCGATTCTGCCAGTTTCGATTGACTGATGTCATGACCGGCGCACAGTATTCCCACGGGATCGCCTTTTATGTCCCGGATTAAGGTAAAGGTATTCTCGCTCCAAAAAGTCGTGCCATCTTTGCGGTAGAATTCGAGCTCCAAGGTGTGTGAGATGGCATGATCCTTCCGCGCCAGGTTCTCGGGTGTGTATTCGTCAGCCACTGCCTGAATGACCAAGGCCAGCGAGGACGGTGTCAGTTGCTGCTCAAGGGGTAATTGCTGCATTTCCTTGAGGGTATAACCCCGGAGATGGGAGACGGACGGGGAGATGAAAATGGTCCTTAAGTCCATATCCATCAGCCAGATCGTGTCTTTCATATTTTCGGTGATGATGCGATAGAATTCGGCGTTTTGTATCAGCTCATCTTCATTTGGCTGACGTTCGACGTTTTCAGCGATACTGGCAATGACCTGCGTGCTGCCCGGGTTCTTTTGGAGCTTCTCGAAACAAGATTCAAATTGATGCCATTTGCCGTCCCCGCCCATTAAACGGAAAACAGCTGTCTGGATTTGATGCGATTGCTTGTTGGAATAATCGAGGAGAAGCGACATAACCGGAAGATCATCCGGGTGGACGAAATCCGTCAATGCCTTACCAGTCAAATTTTCGGGCTGATAGCCCAGGACGCGGGCAATTGTCGGACTAACAAATTGTATTACTCCTTGTTCGTTAATGCCGACGTAGAAGCTTAATGCTTCTTTCAAGCTGTTTTGTCGACGCAACGTTTGGTTAACAGGTTTGTCACTCGGTGATTTGCGTTGCGTCTTTTTTTCTTTTTGTTTGCCTGTCATTCTTTTCCCGTTGTATCAGGCCAAAGGTCCTACAGTCGTCCTAAAACTCACGGTCGGGGGCTTTTATTTTAGGGCTCATCAATGTTAAGCTTGCATGTCCAGACATTCCATCTATCAGCCTGTTGCAGAGTCGGTTAAATTAAATTCGGCCGAAAAATGGATAATCTGACAAAATAATGCCATTTTATTGTAGCCAACTAGTTGCACATAAGCAAGAAATTGACAGGTGATTGCAAGGTCGCTTTGTGCAAGTAATTGTCGTCTTGTTCAGAAATTGCAATATAGACCGGTAAGTGCGCCAAAATTAGATTGGTTTCAGGCGTAAAGCGGCCCAGTCGTCATCTACCGAAAAAATGGCGACTGTTTCCAAGCCGGCAGTTGCTGCATATGTACGGATGATATCGCGATTGATGCCGGCCGCGATTTTTCCGATGCCTTTGGGATAAGTGATCCATAAAATCCCCCTTGGCTTAAGCATGCTCTTGAGCGAGGAGAGCTGGTCCTCCAACTCGGTTTTGGAGCGGATGAATGCCTGGATGATGTCCGCTGGCTGTCCGGCCTTGGAATGGATGATAATGTCTGCAGGTAATTTCCCGATGGAATGTTCATAGCCTTTTGGCGCGTTCAAGATCAACACAGTTTGCCCTGCCTTCATCATCAACTTCTGCACAACCGTTTTGTCCGACATGATCATCTCCCCGAATATTGTACATCGCTAACAGTATTTTACGTAAACGCCCAGGCTTGCTTGGTTCCCCCATTTCTACGCCTGCTGTGATGCGCCCGCGATGACCGGTCTAGAACAAACCGAGTTCTTTGGCTTTCAATGCTGCCTTGGTGCGGTCTGTAACCCCCAGCTTGTTGAGGATGTTGGTCACATGGTTCTTCACCGTCCCTTCGGCGATAACCAATTGGACGGCAATCTCGTGGTTGGTGGCGCCGTTGGCCAGCAACCGCAAGATTTCCAATTCGCGCTGTGAAAGTGGCTCGCTCAAGGCCTGCGTCCAGGCCGGTGCATTCTGAGAGAGACGCGAGAATTCGGCCACCACCTTTGCCGCCACTGAAGGCTGCAGGAAAGATTCTCCCCGGCAGGCGAGGCGGATGGCCTCATAAAGTTTATCGGTGGGTGCATCTTTGAGCAGATAGCCGGTGGCGCCGGCGCGCAGGCCGTCGAAGATGGCATCATCGGTATCGAAGGTGGTCAACACAATGATGTGACATTCGGGCTGCATCGACCGCAACCTGCGGGTGGCTGCCACGCCATCCATTACCGGCATGCGCAGGTCCATTAACACTACGTCGGGTTTCAACCGGCCAGCTTTTTCCAATGCTTCTTCGCCGTTCTCGGCTTCGCCCACGACCTCGAAATCTGCTTGTGAGGAAAGCAGCACCCGCATTCCATCGCGGAACATGGTCTGGTCATCGACGAGGAGCAAGCGAATCTTGTCCATGCTTCAGGAGGCTTTCTCGGCGGGCAGCCTGGCTTCCAGGGTGAAATTTTCGCCCGGCACGCTGTGTGTGCTCACCGTACCGCCCAACAGGTGGGCACGTTCCTGTAAGCCCACCAACCCAAAGCCGCCTTCGGATGATTGACTACCGACGCCGTTATCCTGAACAATGAGGCAGATAGCATCCGACTGGTAATCCAGGGTGAGGATCACGCGGCTTGCCTGTGCATGTTTGCGCACGTTGGTCAAGGCTTCCTGGGCGATGCGGTACAGCGCCAGTTCTGTCTGGGGTTGCAGCGGCCGGGATTCTCCTTTGAGCACGAATTCGACCTGGACTTCGGCTGAGGCCAGCTCGTTCAGCAAGCCCTCGATGGTTGCCGGCAGCGGTTTGGCCATCAGCGGATCGGCGCGCAGTGCGGCCACCGAGCGGCGCACTTCGGTCAATGCCTCTTGTGTCAAGGATTGTGCCTTGGACATGGAAACTGCAGCCTGGACGCTGTCCTGCCCCATGATGGCCTGGGCTGCCTCGATTTGGATATTGATGGCTGTCAGGTAATGGCCGAGCCCATCGTGAATCTCGCGCGCCAGCCGGTTGCGTTCCTGGGTGGTGGCAAGCTCCTCGGCGCGGGTGGCATACTCGCGCAGTTTGCGGTTGGCCTCGTCAAGTTGGCGGCGTGCTTGTTGTTCATCGACGGATATTCGCGTGAAGACGACCACGAATACAATGGCAGCCAAAATTTCGAGCGTCCAGGTAAAAGTATCGGACGAATGGGCATAAATGACAAAAGGAATGAGATCGATCAGCCAAATGATGACGCAGATCCCGTAGTTCCAATAAGTGGGTAGGAACTCGATTGCCAGGCTGACGAGCGGCAATAAGATCAACCAGGCTGCGCCGAAGCTGAACAGGTTGATCAATCCGCCCAGCAGCAGCTCGATCCCGAAGAAGATGATGTTAAAAAGAAGCGACTTAAATCGTGTTCGGTCGCAATCCAGGATAACGCCGATACTCAGGTATAGGGCGGACAGCGCAAAGATCTCCAGATAGCGGATAAGAGAAACGGAGTTGCCCAGGTTTGCGACGATGATGACGACCGTGATCAGTACAAGGATGATGAAGGCAAGGTTTCCGGAAAGTAGTTTTCTGAAGGGTGCAGAAGGAATCATATTTCTCCGCGGATAAAGGCCAGTGTCTGAGAAAAACTATACCATAGAAGAACTTTCTGCATGGAAGGTTGGAAGGCGTGAATAATTTTACCGCTTGGTCCAGGTGGTGGCGTTCAGCGGTCCAGCTCGATGTCCTCGTAGAATTGGATCGTCTCCCGTTGCCGCGCAATGATGCCGCGCACCACGTCGATGATCGATATAACCCCGACGACCTTGTCTTTCGATAACACGGGGAGATGCCGGATGTGGCGGATGCTCATCAATGCCATGGCTTCGTCCAATGTCTGGTCGGGCTGGATGGTGCTGATCTCAGTCGACATGATCTCTTTGACCTTGGTTTCTTTGGAGCTGCGCCCCAGCAGAATGACCTTGCGGGCATAATCGCGTTCCGACATGATGCCAATCAACCGGTCGCTTTCCATCACCAATACGGTGCCGATATCTTTTTGGGCCATCAATTGGAGCGCTTCATAAACGGTGGTTTCCGGTGCCACCGACCAGATAGCATTGCCCTTGCGTTCCAGGATGTGACGAACGAGCGTGATCATGATGCTTCCTTTCTTTGCAAAAAGTCGCCAGGGTATGGCGGCTTTGTAAACGGCGAGATATAGAACCTTCTTGTCATCCTGTGCTTTTGAAGCGAGGACGGCGGGGGTTGGTGAATGGCTGGCTCACTGGTCGACAAATCCTACCATAAATACAGTATATTACAATATTGCGGTGCATTTGTAGCCGGTTTATGCGTGGAAGAGCGGTTGCATTTCCCGTCATCATTCGAAGTATCTCACCGTCAATTTATCTTCGGTGATGGATACTGCTGGGTTGGCGGCACGGAGCGCCAGCGTTTCAGTGATTTGCCGGACGATTTCATCCGGCACGCCGTCGACTGCCAGCGATTTCAGGCGGAGGTCGACCGGGTCGTTGACATAATCGACCACCATGAACAAATGCTCGGCTGTCAAGGCAATTTCGGTCGAAAACAGGTCCAACCGACAGATCGATGCCAATGACGCGGTGATGGTGTACAGGGACTGCAGATGAAAACTTTTGATATCTTCGGCGCTGACGCGCAGATAGACGTGTGTTTTGGGATGCCACCAGCAAGGGAAAATGGCCCCGCAGCAGTATAGGACGCGGAACCAGGCGGGCTGTTTTCCCAATTCGGCCGGCGTGATGGTTGTTTGCAGCAGATAGGCATCTGCCGGGAAGGCTTGACGCGCCTGCTGGATGTCATCGGGCGTGCAGGCGTTTAATATCACCCCCTGGCTGCCGCCGCCGTGTGCCGGTTTGAGGATGAAATAAGGTCCCAAGGGCTGCAGATCGAGCCGCTGAAGATCGGGATGAGTTGCATAAGGCGGTAAGGTAAGCGTGTAGGGGGTTTGCAGACCAGCATGTGTCACCAGCCTGTGCAGGCGCACCTTATCGCAGGCGCGCAAAGCTGCATCGCGCGGATTGAGTGTCTCATCGGCGTGCGTCTCAGCCCAGTGTGATACCGGCAAGAAATGGGCATTGGTATCGGAAGCCCGGTCGAGGAACACGTGCATCTTGATCTGTTCTCGATCCAGTAGTTGTTGGTGAACTTCTAGGTTTTGAGGGTTGATCTGAAGGAAATTCAGCGTATGTGACCGGCAAGCAGTTTCAAGCAAGGCGACGAAAGGCGCGTCATATTCCCATTCCCAAGCAATACCCAGGTCATAACGCATCCCGTTTGCCGTTTCTGCCGCCATGACATAATTGTAAACCGTAATGACAGGTGTGTCATTCGTCGGATTGGAACGACGTAGCGTGAATATGCTAATCGACGACTGGAAGAATCTATCTATTTTATAATGAAGCAAGGCAGCCAGTTTTTGGCTGCCCTGCTGTTCGTCGACATGTACACGCGCTCTGGGCGGTTTACTTTTATTGCTTTGCCAGGTAATTTTGAACGCCCATCTGGCCGATCTGGTCGAGTTGAGTCTCGATCCAGTCGATGTGTTTCTCCTCGTCTTTCAGGATGGCATCGAGGAATTCCTTGGTGCCGTTGTCGCCCACCTCGACTGCCAGGGCAATAGCTTCATTGTATCCCTTGATTGCGCCTGCTTCAGATTCGTGGTCATACTTGAGTTGCTCTTCCACGTTGGTGCCGATGTGCATCTTGTTCAGGTTGCTGACCACGGGAACGCCTTCCAGAAAGAGGATGCGATCGATGTGCATCTCGGCGTGCTTCATTTCGGTGATGGCGCGCTCTTCGATGGCGTGATGTAACTTGTCATAACCCCAATTGTCGCACATGCTCGAGTGCACCATATATTGACTGATGGCAGTAAGCTCATCGGCCAAAAGGAAATTGAGCTTTGCGATTATTTTTTCATTACCTTTCATTTTATCCTCCTTGTGCAAATGGAACCATTCTATTAATTAGTATAGCATATCTTTATTTCGAAGGGGCGTCTCATGCAAAAACTTGCCGGCTGCCGGTAATGGATACGGAAATCTCGTGCGCCATTCATATTATAATTAATCAAGCGCACACTTGTTGAGAACGATTTGTTTGCACGGCATTGAATCAGCGGGCTATTTATCCCATACTTGGTAGGACCGGGAGGATCAAATGAGTGAATCCATCAGTAAGTCCGAGTTGATCGAGCGTTGTCGCCGTTCACGTGCTGCCTGGGATTCTCTGCTTGCCGGAATGACCCCGGAAATGATGCGGCTGCCGAAGGCAGTGGGGGATTGGTCGGTCAAGGACATCGTCGTCCACATCACCTGGTATGAACGGGAAATGGTTGGGATACTTACTTCGCACGTGTTCGCCGGCTCAAAGTGGTGGGATATTCCCTTGGACGAGCGCAATCAGATGATCTGCGAGGAGAGCAAAGACCGTTCGCTGGAGGATGTGCTTGCTGAGTCGCGCAGGGTTTACGAAGCTTTCATGCAGGGCTTGGAGAAGTTGCCTGAAGCAGACCTCAATAATCCGGCCGGTTTTCCCGGTATGCCTGCGGACTGGCAGCCGCTCGAAATTATTTCCAATAACAGCTACGAGCATTACGACGAGCACGCCGTGGCCATAAAGGCCTGGCTGGAAAAATCAAAACGGTGAGATGGGTTTGCGGTAGGCAGTTCACAATACGCCTTTCATGGTGGAAAACCGGAGACAAACTGTCTCCGGTTTCTTTTTGTTTTTCCCAATGTTCACTTGACAAGTTGTATACTAATGGGTATACTATATACCAGTTAGTATACAAAGGAATGAGATGACCAGTCCGATGAAAGCCAATGCCATTTTGGACCACGAAAATGCCGAGCGTATCCTTGAAGAAGGGTGGAAGCTTTTCCAGCAAAAAGGATACCGCGGCGTGACCGTCGATGAGCTTTGCAGGCACTGCGGGCTGACCAAGCCCACGCTGTACTACTACTTCCAGGATAAGGAAAACTTGTTCGTGCAAGTCCTACAGTACCGTTTGGAGGGCTTTCACAAAGTGGTCGAACAGCCGGGGACACTTGCAGAGCGCCTGCAGCGGGTGGCTACCAGCATCCTGGAAAATTTCCAAACGGAATACGGCATACTCCTGCGTGACCGCGAGCATATCAAGAAACCCGAAAACCTCGAATGTATCCGTGACGCTTTCCACAGCGAGCTGTTCGGCCCGCTGATCGCCCTGATGCAATCCGGCATCGACCGGGGAGAGCTGGAGGGGAATAATCCGGAGATGCTCACGCTCATCTTTTTGGGCGTGGTCAACAACCTGATCGGGAAAGCGGCGGAAATGGGGGTCGAGAATTCCACCCTTGCCAGGCAGTTGACCGGCTATTTTCTGAATGGCGCGAGAAAAGCCTAGCCATCAACCCGGTTTAGGGATTGTGGTGTTGCTTGCCTGGATGGATGAATGTCAGCTTTTAAGGCCGGCGTTGGCTTCAACCGGCGTGTGGAAAAATTGCGAAATCATGATCGGTCGCCCTCGATAGGCGGCGGCTGTCAGGAATAATGGAGAATAAAAAATGTCGAGCTTATTAGTGATTGCCATTGTTGCTATCGTTTCTGCCCTGGTATTCTATACCATCGGCGTTTGGAGTGAACGGTTTGCCGGCCGTCTCAAGGCATGGCATCTGATTCTTTTTTGGATCGGCTTTGTTTTTGATACGACCGGCACCACTACCATGGGCAACATCGCCGGCCGGTTCGATCTTGATATCCATGGAATCACCGGTCTGTTGGCCATCGTGTTGATGTTGTGCCATGCGATCTGGGCCACCGTAGTGCTGGTGACCAAGCAGGAGAACGCCATCCGCAACTTCCACAAGTTCAGCTTATTCGTTTGGCTGGTCTGGCTCATCCCGTTCTTCACCGGCATGATCGGTGCGATGGTGCGTTGAAAGCGCCGGTGTGGTTTTATCTCCCGAATAGCTCCCGGTCTCCTTCGAGGGCCTTTTGGACTTATAATGCAGATACTTGAATATCGAGTCACTGAATTGAATGTTGGTGGAGATGATACATGGCTGCCGAAGATGAACGCAAGGATGTAAAAAAAATCGTTGTTCAACCGGATGGCCCTTACGTGGTCGAAGGTGACATACCCCTGGTACGCAAAACCCAGGTTGTTTCGGAGTATGGTGAACCGCTTACCTGGCAGAAAGAAGGGGAGATCAAGGCAGAGCCAGGCTATTGCTTGTGCCGCTGCGGACATTCCAACGAGAAGCCCTTTTGCGATGGCACCCACAATGAGATCGGCTTCGATGGCACCGAGGACGCAGACACCCATTCGACCGCCGAACGCCGCATGGTCGTCCCCGGCGGGACGAAGATCGTGGTCAAGCGCGATTTCGCCCTGTGCATGAGTTCGGGTTTCTGCGGCATGCGCGATACGAGCGTCGATGAGTTGACTCCCAAAACGGACGATACCCAGGTGCGCTCGCTGGTGATGGCGATGATCGAGCGCTGCCCTTCCGGATCTTATGCGTATTCCATCGATAAGGATGGGCCCGATATCGAGCCCGATCTGCCCCAGGAGATCGCTGTTTCGACCGAGATCACTTCGGATGGCCCCATCGCCGGCCCGTTATGGGTGACCGGCAACATCCCCGTCGAACGTGCCGATGGCCAGCCGTTCGAGACACGCAACCGCGTTACCCTGTGCAGCTGCGGCCGGTCACACGACAAACCGCTGTGCGATGGCACCCATCGCCTCCAACGGATAAAGTAATTTTTTTCAAATGAATTCTATTGTCATCGAGGGGTGCTCCGGCACCCTTTTTTCGTCCGGCAGCGACTTTGGTGCTGCTTGGATGGTGTAATCGAGACGAATGTTACCTATGTCTGGCCGTGAGGATGCTTAAAATAATCGTATCAAGCACGTGGAGGAATCCATGAAGTACATCGGGCAGTCCGTGCCGCGCGTGGATGCACTGGCGAAGGTCAAAGGCGAGGCACTGTTTGCCTCAGATATGGTCAAGCCTCATCAGGCTTACATGAAGATGCTGATGGCGCGCCGGCCGCATGCCATCGTCAAGCACGTCGATACCTCGCGCGCCGAGGCCCTGGACGGTGTGCTCACTGTTCTCACCTCCCGCGATGTTGTTTCCAACGAATTTGGCTACTATACTTACGACCAGCCGGTGTTATGCGGTCCTTGTGCCAAGCCTTTTGCCGATCGGGTGCGCTACGTGGGCGACCGCGTCGCGGCGGTGGTTGCCGAGACCGAAGAGATCGCTGCCGAAGCCCTCAAATTGATCGTTGTCGATTATGAAGACCTGCCCGTGGTGTGCGATGTGGAAGAAGCCCTCAAGCCAGGCGCGGTGGTGCTGCATCCTGACCTGGGCACCAATGAGTTCGCCCACCATATTCTGCGCAACGGTGACGTGGAAGCAGGCTTCAAGCAAGCCGATGTGATCGTCGAATCGGTCTATAACACGCCGGCCCAGGAACACGCTTACCTTCAGACCGAATCCGGCCTGGCATATTACGACGAGGAAGGGCGCATCGCCGTGGTGACCACCGGGCAGTGGGGCACCAAGGATCGCAAGCAGATCGCCCATGCCTTGGGGTTGCCCGAAGACCGCGTGCGCGTGATATATCCCATGACGGGTGGGGCCTTCGGCGGTCGCGAGGATATTTCCGTGCAGATCATCGTGGCCTTGGCGGCCAAGAAACTGTACGAGATGGGCATTGACCGTCCGGTGAAGATCGTGTGGTCGCGCGAAGAATCGATCATCGCCCATTGCAAGCGCCACCCCTTTCGTATTTTCACCAAATGGGGCGCCACCAAAGAGGGCAAGATCGTCGCCGCCCAGGTCAAGTTCCTGGCGGATGGCGGCGCGTACAAGTTCACCACCAGCATCGTCGCCAGTAACGCCGTGCTCAATTGCCTGGGGCCGTATGAGATCCCCAACGTCAAAGTGGATGGGTTCGACGTCTACACCAACAATGTACCGCGCGGCGCTTTCCGCGGTTTTGGCGGCCCGCAGGGTGCTTACGTTGCCGAGCAACAGGTGAACAAACTGGCCGAAGCCCTCGGCATGGACCCGGTGGAATTGCGTATGCGCAACCTGGCCAAAGAAGGCTCGCTGCAAACCACCGGTGCACCCTACCCGCCCGGCGTCAGCATCCGCGAGGTTACCCGGCAGTGCGCCTTGGGCGCAGGCTGGCAGCAGGCGGACGAGGGCTGGGCGCGGAGCTCCGGTTTTAGCCGTGTCGACCCAGAGCGTCCCAACGTCCGTCATGGCATTGGCATCGCCTGCGCCCACAAGAACGTTGGTTTCTCGTTTGGCTATCCCGAATTCAGCACCGTCGGCATCGAGCTTTATGGCAAGACAGAGATCGAGCGGGCGGTCATCCGCCACAGCGCCAGCGAAGTGGGCATGGGCAGCCATACTGTGATCACCCAGATGGCTGCCGAAGCACTGTGCATTTCCATGGAACAGGTGCAATTGGTATCCAGCGACACGGCGGAGGTCGAGGATTCCGGTTCGGTCTCGGCCTCGCGCATGACCTTCTTCATCGGTAACGCCATCAAGGAAGGGGCAGAGATCGCCCTCCAAAAGTGGCATGCCGGGGAACGCCCGGTCAAAATCAATCATACCTATTGGCCGCACAAGACCACCACTCCCGACCCCGAGACGGGGCAGTGCGACCCGAACGTGGCTTATTCTTATACCACCCAGGCGGCCGAGGTAGTCGTCGATATGGAGACCGGCCGGGTCGAAGTGGAAAAGATCGTTTGTGCCATCGACGTGGGCAAAGCCATCAACCCCCAGCAGGTCGAAGGCCAGGTGGAGGGCGGCCTGATCCAGTCGGTGGGCTATTCGGTCATGGAGAACTTTATAGAAAAGGATGGCCGGGTGCTGACTCCCACGTTGTCAACTTACCTGGTGCCCACCTGCCTCGACATCCCTAAAACGATCGATACCATTGTAATGGAGACGCCTGATCCCCGCGGGCCGTGGGGCGCACGCGGGTTGGGCGAGGTAATGAACATGGTGCTGGCTCCGGCCGTGGCCGCCGCTGTGCACGCTGCCACCGGGGTATGGTTCGACGAGTTCCCCCTGGTGCCGGAACGGGTGCTGCGGGGGCTGGGCAAACTGCCAAAGTAATCTTAACGGAAGTCATGAAGCATTACGGGCTCAGTGAGCAACACTGAGCCTTTTGTTATCTACTTGGGGTTGCGCGGTATGGACAAACCTTTTATACTGATATTTATCCAGATTGTAAAAGTTGTTTGTGGCACTTATAAGGCTTTCTTTTTGATATGTTTGATTACTTTCGTTCGGTACTGAACCCCGACTCCTATCATGGATGGGGAAAACGCGGTCCCTTCTTCGAGGGCTGGTATTTTAAAATAATCACTGCCGACGAGGAAAGCCGCTGGTGCATCATCCCCGGGGTGTATATTGGCAAAGACCCGGCCGATTCGCACGCCTTCGTCCAAATCTTGAACGGCGTCAACGGACAGAGCATTTACCAAACTTTCGATTACCGGCAGTTCCACGCCGCCGCGCCGGGCAGGTTCGAGATTTCCATTGCCGATAACGGTTTTACGGCCAGTTCTCTCAAGTTGGCAATAGTCAATCCGGAATTGCAGGTGCACGGAGAGCTGCAATTCGAGCGGGTCACTCCCTGGCCTGTCTCGATCTTTTCACCGGGTATCATGGGCTGGTATGGCTGGGTGCCGTTCATGGAATGTTATCACGGCGTAGTCAGCCTCGACCATCGCATTCAAGGCTGGCTCGAAGTCAATGGCACACGGACGGATTTTACGGGCGGGCGGGGTTATACCGAAAAAGATTGGGGGCAGTCTTTCCCCAAGGCCTGGGTATGGATGCAAACCAATCATTTCAGCCGGCCCGGCACTTCGCTGACGGCTTCGGCGGCCAACATCCCCTGGCGCAAAACCGAGTTCAACGGCTTTATTGCCGGGCTGTGGACCGACCACCATCTGCACAGGTTTGCCACCTATACCGGCGCTTGCCTGGATGAATGCGTTGTTTCCGATGCTGAAGCCAGGATGGTTGTCTCCGACCGATCGGAAAGGCTGGAGCTGTTGGCTGTGCGTGCAGAAGGCGGCATGCTTCGCGCACCCACTGCCACCCAGATGGACCGGCGTATCTCGGAAACCCTTTCCGCGCAGGTCAGGGTGAAGTTATTCAAGCGTAAAGGTGACCACTGGACGGTAGAATTCGATGACATCGGCCGCTACGCGGGTCTCGAAGTATCCGGGAAACTAAAGCGTTGATCCCGGGTTACAATACCTGTTCGTAAATTTGTGAAAAGGTTGGGGAGTAATGCTCGAAAAATTTCGTGACCCTGTCAGCGGCTTGACCCACTTTGCTTCTGCCGTTGCGGCGCTCCTGGGCACGGCCGGGCTTCTATATGTTGGCCGCGGCGACCTCACGAAGGAGATCTCGTTCCTCGTTTATGGGCTCAGCCTGATCCAGATGTTTTCGGCCAGCACCGCTTACCACCTGACACGTTCGACCCCGCAGGTGATGCAGCGCTTGCGAAAATTCGACCACTCCTCGATCTATCTGCTGATCGCCGGCACATACACTCCCCTCTGCCTGTACTTTTTCACTGGCTTCTGGCGCTGGGGCTTGCTGGGCATCATTTGGGCGATGGCTCTGGCGGGGGTGGTGGTCAAATTATTCGTCATCAATGCCCCGCGCTGGTTGACGGCCGGCATCTATCTGGTAATGGGCTGGCTGTCCATTTTTGCGATCAAGGAGATGCTGGCCACCATGCCTGTCGGTGCGCTGGCGTGGCTGCTGGCGGGCGGTCTTTTCTTTACCCTGGGGGCGGTCATTTATATTACCAAAAAGCCCGATCTCTACCCCGGCGTGTTTGGATTCCACGAGCTTTGGCACATTTTCGTCATACTGGGCTGCATCAGCCACTTTATCCTGATGGCGGCATTCATTGCACCGGGCGCCGCGGCGTTGTGATCGTGGCTCTGTTCTGTCTTCTCTGAGGTACCCATATCTAGCAGCATGAACTAATGCCCCTTGACAAGGGAATTAATCATGCTAGAATATACAAGCTTGTATATATTTAGATTTTGGTGAGAAAAAATGTCCACTCGATTGGTCATTCTCGGTCTGTTGCGCGATCAACCGCTCCATGGCTATGAGATCAAACAAATCATCGAAGAGCACATGGGCGACTGGACCTCCATTGCTTTTGGTTCGATTTATTTTGCTTTGGGAAAACTTTCCGAGGAAGGGATGATCGAGATGGTAGCGACGGAAAAGACGGGCAACCGTCCTTCTCGCAGCATCTATCAAATCACCGAGGCGGGCAGGTCGGAGTTCTTGCGCCTCTTAAGGGAAGTGTGGAGTGAGCCGGAGCGGCAGTATTTTGCCATTGATGTTGGGCTCGCTTTTCTCACTGCATTACCGGTGAAGGAGATTAAAGGCTATTTGCACAAGCGCATAGCGCAATTGGAAGCCAACCTGCAATATTTGGATTCTCACCAGCAGGAACAAATGTCGCAGACGGATATCCCCCGCAGTGCAGTGGTGATCTTCGAACATTCACGCGCTCATTGTGTTGCCGAGTTATCCTGGACGCGGGATGTGTTGGAAAAAATCGAGCGAGGGGAACTCGGTTAGTTATTTTTTTATCCAAATATACAATCTTGTATATTCTAACTTAAATAGGAGGAATTATCATGACGAAACCCAGAGTGAAAGAGACAGACCAGGGGATTCAAGGAGTGCTCACAGTTGAGATTTACGATCGGTTCCAGCGCGGGATGCGGGATAGAGGCTGGATCGAAACCCATGCGCTCATCGAGGGCGGCATTCAGCAAGGTCATGCGCTGGAGGTTGGCCCCGGCCCGGGTTATCTGGGCCTGGAGTGGCTCAAAAATACGCAATGGACAAGTCTCACCGGCCTCGATATCAGTCCAGACATGATTGGCATTGCGGAGCGCAATGCCCGAGACTATGGCTTATCCGCCCGCGCGGAGTATCGGCACAGCGATGGGAGTAAGATGCCATTTGAAGACAGCAAATTCGATGCGGTCTTCAGCACGGGTTCGCTGCACGAATGGGAAGACCCGCGCGGCACCTTTGATGAAATGTGGAGAGTCCTCAAACCAGGCGGCCGCATTTTCATCTCAGATCTGAGGCGGGATATGCCGGTGCTCATAAAGTGGTTCTTGTGGTTGGGTGCCAGTCCAAAAGAGATTCGCCCAGGGCTGATTACCTCGATCAACGCCGCTTATATTTCTGAAGAACTCGAAGTACTGATCCGGGGAACGGAGATGGCAGGATGTAAGGTTGCCATTGATTTCATTGGATTGACGTTAACCGGAATGAAATAGAATCTTAAACTTGAGCCTGCCCGCCAGATATTCTAAAGCCTGTAACCTTTCTGTAGCAGGTTGCATCCAAAGTGTAATCATCATCAATCATCACCCGGCACTTTTTAGTCATGTGCCTGGGGGTTGAACATAGAAACGAGGAATAAAACGATGGATTACACGGCTTTACCTACTACTGACGTGCTGCAGAAGACGATGGATGCGCTCATGTCGCGCGGCATCAACCCGGAATTAGTGCAAACGAAGGAAGAGGCATTGGCCCGACTGCAAGCGCTCATCCCGGCCGGTGTCACGCTGATGACCGGCGCTTCCGTTACCTTGCAGCAGATCGATTTCGAGGCGCTGCTCATCTCCGGCAAGCATCCGTGGAAAAACCTGAAGGACCAGATCCTGGCAGAGAAAGATCCAAAGGCACAAAGGGCGCTGCGCAAGCAAGGCATCCTGGCCGATTATTTCCTGGGCAGTGTGAACGCCTTGGCCCAGACCGGCGAGCTCGTCAATGCCAGTGCCACCGGCAGCCAGTTGCCGGCTTATGCTTATTCCAGTGACCACGTGGTCTGGGTGGTCGGCGCCCAGAAGATCGTCCCCACCCTTGAAGATGCCATCCGCCGTGTGCGCGACTACGTCGTCCCGTTGGAAGACAAGCATATGAAGAGCATGGGTGCGCCGGGCACCACCCTGGGCAAGATATTGATCTTTGAGCGTGAGTCGCCTTTTCTGAAGCGCAGCCTGACCCTGCTGCTGGTCAACGAAGTTTTGGGATTTTAGATTACTTGACACTGATTGTTCAGCGCCGCGAGCAATTCGCGGCGCTGAAGGTTTAAAACTGATTTGAGAGAGGGGTTTACTTCGATCCGTTTCATTCCGGCCGGTAAGGAGCCTCGTCGTCGATGTTGCCCACGAATTCCGGCAAATGGCTGTGTCCCAGGTTCTGCCGTATGGCCATGTTTTCCCCATTGTGATACCAGTAATGGTAGATGACACGTTGCAGCATATTGCCGATAACGCGCTGGGTCGGCTTGCCGTTATGGATGATATGTTCTTGCAATTTTTCGCTGGTGAGGATATCCAGCCATGGGTCGACAGCCTGGGTGATGATGTTCCAGGCGTTCAATACCTCGGCCAACGGCGGGGTGCTGGCCGGAGCGCCATAGGCAAACTGATCGTTGACCTGCTGCAGCAGCATCTGTCCCTGTGCGAAGAACAGAAAGTAACGCTGCTCCTGCCAGGCCAGGTGACCGACGTTCCAGGAGATGCAGTTCAACGGCAAAAAGCGACGGCGCGCCTCTTCGTCGGTCAACCCTTTGAGGCCACGTTTGAACTCGCTGCGGGTGAAGCGTAATTGTTGTACCAGGGGATGGGACATGCTGGCTTCTCCTTTGAGTGGTTTATGTATATTGTAGCCTGTTCTTTTGAGGCTTACGACGATTTGTCCATCGAAAAGCAGATCAGATAGGGTGCTTTAAAACAATCTGGCAGGGCGAATATTCACCCTGCCGGTGATAAATTATCCAGTACCAAGACTTATCAGGCCATCGACCGGCGCGCCGACCAACCGCGCACCAGACCGAAGAACGCCAGGGCAGTCGAGAGCGCCATGATGACGACGATCTCAATCATTGAGCCGGTGGTGTTGGCCTGCAGCAACCCCCAATCCTCTGCAAACACCTGCGGCATGGACGAATAAGCCAGGCCGCTCCAAATGATGGTGCCGACGAGCATCACCAACATGCTGCCGGTGGTGATGACTGCCGGGACAAAGGCGCGCTTGTACAATTTCATCGATGGCAGGCCTTCGACATCTGTCGAGGTGTTTTCGGCTGCTTCCGTATGGGCGAGGACTTTCCACACCGCGACTGTGCTGGCAATGGCGCCCAGCACCAACACTACCATACTTCCACCGATCAGGATGCGGTTGCCAATCGGGAAATTGTCATGCGATACGGTTTGAGTAATACCGGTGATTGGCAATCTTCCCGTATAAACGGTGAACTCGAAGGCGAAGTAGAGGACGAGTGCCAGGAAAGCCAGCACCGGAACCAGCAGCAGTTTGAGGTCCTGGCGTGAGGACGTCAGTGCCCGGCGCAGTAGGCGCCAGCCGATGGGCAGCCCGCCGATGACCACGGCAAACAGTGCAATGACTGCGCCGATTTCGACGGTGACCCAGGCAGCAGAAAGCGGGACGTCCGTCCCTGTCTTCATGAGCAGCGCCATGGGACTGTCATCCACCAGCCCGTAGAAGGCGAGCCCGCCGATAATAAAGCCGATATAACCTGTGAAAACGATCAACAGCATGGTGCGAAGTTTGTTCACCATATTCATCAACCTCCAATTTGTTTCGATAGGGAATTCCAGATGTGCGTCGAGGGCGCCGAGAAAAATATCGACCACGTCGAGTGGGGAGTGCAGGCACTCTTCGAGCAGCACGTCGAATTCCTCGCCATAGCGTTCGCGCCAGGGGCGCGGGTAAAGGTGGATCAGCCAACTGCGGACGTTCATGCCGTAGCAAGCCTTTTGAGCCCTGTCGTGGCCAGCTTTTGCAGCAGGTTCAACTGCTCGCGCAGGGCGGCCGCGCCTTTGGCCGTCAACTGGTAGGGGCGGCGGCGATCATCGGCGGGCAGCGCGGCGATAAGGCCGGAGCTTTCCAGGCGTGCCAGTGCCCCGTATAGTGTGCCGGCGCCCAGGCGCACGCCCGTCATCGTTTCAATGTCATTCATCATCCCGTAGCCATGCTTGGGCCCGTCGGCCAGGCTAGCCAGGATGAGCAACGCCGGATCAGAGAAACGTCCGAAATCAGCCAGGTTCATAGTACGCTCCGTGTTATAACATATGACGATATATCGTATAACGTAATAATATCACGAACGACGGATTTGTCAAGAGAGTCAAAAAAGCGCGAGGAGCAATCCTCGCGCCGGCATTCGCTGAAATCTTATCGCCGTTTCCGGTTTGACGACATTGTTGCGATGATCTCCTGGATGACCAGGATGATAATCGAGCCGCCCAGCAAACCCATTACCACACCGGCCAGCGCGCCGGTGACGCCTCCCAGCCACCCCCCGTTGAAAGGCCATACCCCATAGTTGAGCCCGCGCAACGCCCCGAAGATGCCTCCGATGACCGCAATGGCGACGAAATAGACCGGCGGCACCCGGTCAGGCATCTTGACCTGGGCGTCGCGGCGCCTTCTCATGGCTTCCTGGGCCTCGCTCCAGCTTTGCGAGCTTTTCTGGGATTCGTTCCAGTCGTGAGGCTTGACCACCTTCTGTTGGGTTCTGGGGGTTCTATCCAGGTCTTTTTGCTTTCTGTCCCAGTCGATTTGGGAGCGCGAAGGTACCACCACGCGACTTCTTCTCAGGTCTTGCACATGAGAAGGGCGTGCGTGCTGATCCTCATCTTCATGATCGTGGTCGTTATCCATAAGCCATGATCCTTTTGATTGCGGCTCGCCTTGGCTGTATTGGATGATGTTATTCGGATGGCCGGGATCGATGGGGGACGGGCGAGATGATAATTTATTATCGCGCTGTTTCTGGTAAGTCGTATAGACATTTAACGGCATGGCTGCTATTCGGATGATATCTTTTTCGTGTTTCTTCATAAAAACTCACAGAGAAAACCGCTCACCGCTAAATCGAAATAATCTATAATAAAAGTACATGATCACTGCACGGTACCGGCTATGGCGGGAAGATGCATTGGGCACGTAATTCGTATCTTCATCCGGATATATCTTGTCATCCTGGAGGGAACTGATGGCAGACATCAATCGAAAGAGAACCATAAACTCAATACTCGTTTTGGTCACTCTGGTATTCCTGTCACAGGCCTGCAGTCCGACAGCACCTGTACCTTCGACAACAAACGAGTCTGTGACATCAGCGCCAGCAACCATCGGCGTGATGTCGACACCCACTGCTCAAACCGAACAATCCACTCAAAGTGTTCAACCCATCCAATTGGTCGGCCAACCCTCTTTCATCCAATATGACAATGTCGTCGAATATACCTTTATGGTCAAGAACCCGAACCAGGGATATGCGGTCCTGATGCAACAATATAAAGTGACGATCAGTGATGCCGGCGGTAATGTCCTGGACACTGCTCCCATGAATATCATTAATACGCTCTTGCCCGGAGACCAGACCGCGGTTCTGCAATATGGCAACGTGGGGGATAATCAGACCGCTGCCAAAGTGGATGTGACGTTATCGCCAAACACGGGAATTTTACGGAAAGTAACGGTTACACTCCCCTTGTTTTCCGCCAAGGAAGACCAGCTTATCCATTTTACAGATAATGATTTTTATGAGATCACGGGTACCCTCCAAAGTAATTTGGAGCAAAACATGGTTTATAGGATGAATTCCGAGGTACACCTCACCGGGCTGGCGTTTGATGAGACAGGCAATTTCGTTGGTGGAGGTGCTGTTGACCTGACCTACGTGCCCGCCAAGAGTCAGGTGGCTTTTACGATGCAGGTAAACAAATTGGTGGGGAATCCGGCCAAGATCGAATTGTACCCACAGCTGGTCGATTTTGATATTTTGCAGTCAGCGGACACTAACGAAAACCTGGTCTCGGTCGTGGCGCAGAATATCATTGTGAACAATGAAACAGGAAGTTATTTGGGCGGTTTCATCATCCAAAACACGGACAAACAAAGAGCCATTACGAACCTGGTTTATCAGATCACGGCCTACGATACCAAGGGTGTGCTCTCGACTCTTGTCCAACCGGTCTCCTGCCTGCTTTTTCCCGGTGAGACGACGGGCATTGCTGTAACCGGCGGTGGAGTTCCGGGTATAAAGCCTGACAAAATCGAATTACAGGTGGGATCCGGTGCGATATATACCGGTTCACTGACTGCTGTTCCGTTTCAAACGGCGGAATTGACTTTTATACCTGCTTCATCTGAGCCAGGATCGACGCCGAAGATAACAGGTGTCGTAAAAAACCAATCTGGCACAGATTTCAATGGGGTTCTCCAGGTGGATACGCTGGCGTTCGATGCACAGGGTAATATTCTGGATGGTGGAAGCATTACTGTGACCTCGGTACCGGCAAATGGGTCAACCCCCTTTACAGTTGATCTATCGCCAGGGTTTCAGGGGTCCGAAGCGAAAGTCGAAGCATTTATCAACATCGATGCTTCAAATCTCCAGCCTTGATTCGTATGAAAAGGTTATTCGCGTTGAAAGTTTCCGTGGACCGCGGCGCGTGGTAAAAGCTAAAATTCCAGTTCGCGGTTTACCCTTGTAAAGATTGAGAGGCTTTGTCTCAAGTTGCCTTTGACTGGATGATAAAGAAAAGAACTGACCCGTTAGGCTTGTCGGTGCTGGCCGCGCCTCCCACGCCGGCGCTTTCACTTGTCGACTGCACGCTTTGTTGGACGCAGCCAAGACTCACAGGTCAATCAATTTTCGTCGTCACTTTGTGGCAGATAAATTCGCATCCCATCGCGTTCATCAACAACAAAGGCGGATGCAGGATAACGAAGCACAATAGCCGTTATCCACACATCGCCGCCGGATGCACTGGCATTAACGATTGCCCAAATGGCAAACAGCCATACAATGGATGTGCCCGACTGAATCGCAATCCCACAACACGCCAAGATGCTCAGGCATACCAACGGGCCGAGAATAATGATAAGGTATTGATTACGTTTGAAAGCATACCCGGGCGCTTTGGCATAGAACATCAATCCCTTCCCCCAAAAACCGTACTTTGCTTTTGCGCCAAAAGCTTGCATGGTTAAACCATGTACAAATTCATGTAGTACCAACACTACAATAGTGCCAATCAGGAAAATCAAAATCTCATTATCGCTCCATATGAATTTTGGTGAGTTACCAAACAGACGCACAAAAATGAAGAAGCTAATTCCAAAAACGACAGCCAATGGAATCGGCAATAAATTCATCATAGCAATACGACCGGCCTTTTCGCTAATTTTCCAATAAAGCACTTCTTTGTAGTCGGAGGGTGGCTTGCCCGAAACTGAGTTTGAAATAGGCACGAGGTTCCCTTCTTGTTTCCAAGAATTATTCTGTGATGGTTTTTCGTAAATTATAACTTCAAGCGGCCAGCGATAATTAGTAAGCAAGCCTCATACATCATACACGTTGTGTATTGTATGGATTTTTTGCGCCACTTTTGGCAAAGGCGCCAGGGTTTCGAGTGCAGTATGCGTGGAACGAGGCGCGTTACTAGGTTAGTTTCATGAGCCGGGCTGTCTTCCCGCCCAAAGCAAGAATCCCGGCAAGGCATTTGAACTGGACGAGGCTATCCTATGAGTTTGTCGAAAGCTTCCATGCTTAAAGCCGGTGCAGTGCTGAATGAGACCCCCAGCAGTTTGCTCAAGGCAGCCGAGGTCTTCATCGCATGCTCCGTGTCGGGCAGGTCGACGATGAGTACCAGGTCGATGTCGCCGAGTAGGGCATACCCTGCCTTGAGTTCTCCGCCATTTTGTTTGATCGTTGCAACCGCCTGGTCGGTGCGTTTGGCGCTGATGGCCTTTGCGGCTTCCGTCGAGTACTTGCCAAACATCAGATACGTTGCCATGTGAACCTTTCCTTTCTGTGGTCTAGAAATGCGCTATTGAATTGATCGGGTTAAACCAGGTAAAGTGTGTTATTGCTTTCGAGCATCGCCATGCCACCCAACCGCCCGGCGAGATTATTTCACATTATCGCGCTAATTTTTGGCAAATGCGCCCTGTGTGCGAGCGATATCGCGGATCACCCCCAGGACGTAGCATAGAGAATTGCGTTATTAGGTAGTTCTCCCTGTTGGCGGTTCATAAGTATTCTCCAAGATAGCTTCTAATCGAATTAGGGGGAACAAAAATCTCATCAATAGTTATACCCCATTTAGCCCAGAATTCTTCTAGAAAACGAACATAAATCTTGTTGTCCCATTTACTGAAAATCGGTTCAAGGCTCCAGCCTGGTAATTTGACTATTGTGGTTCGATTTTCAGGCGTGGTCATCGAAACGTACTTGCCGTCTCGAACCATAGAAAAAGATTTGTAGAAAATGAGTGCACAGAGTTCGTCAAACTGGATAGGGTGAAGCTTGACTCTTTTCATTGCTTGATAAAGTTCTGATAATGTTTCGAGCACTTGCTCGTCATCCTTTAGACAGGCTATTATTCCAATATTTCCCATTCGAAGAGAAAGTGTCATCCCAATAAAATTGTCCGAGTAATCAAAAGCGCCTATTTCGGGTATTGTTTCAATCTCGAATATAAATAAGGATCCTGGGAAGAAATCATGAAATTCGATGGGCTTCATTATTGATTGGAGAAACCCGTGAAGCGCGCGGTAATCTTGCAAGAATGCTGGTGTTGTGATCGAACCAAGCTCAGGATTTGAACGGTCTGCTGATAGGAATAATTCCCGATAGAATAGACCTAAAAATATTTTTCCCATCCATTGGTATAAACGGATTTTATCTACTTGGGCTACACAATTTGGCCCATTATTAATAGCCCTCTCTATATCATTTTCTAGTCTTGATAGGTGTTCGTTATTACAGGTGGAGCAACACGGTATTGTAAGAGAGCGATAGGGTAAGCTTGTACGGTTGAGGAGAATAATTGATTGATCCCAAAGATTGTATCGGTTTAGAAGCCACTTAGGAAAAACATGTTCTTTGCTATTTGTATTTTCTCGCAAAGGTTTTCCACAGAGAAAGCACTGGTTGTTCGAGAAATTCATACCATCAAATTGCGCAAATGGGGTTTTGTTTGGGTTTATTGTCATAAATAACCTTGGCGCCGCATAACAGTATGGCTAATCTCTTTTTGAGAGGCAGAGTGGTGGCATTTCGACTCCGCTCAATACGGGCAGTAGAACCGCTGTCTGGTTGGAGACGATGTTAGGCAGTAAGCTGTCTATAGAAATTTTAGAGAGCTTAGCACCGATTTCAGGTGCTAATGTAGCGATGGCTATCGATTACAAACATGGACGCCTGTGGAAGCAGGCTAGGGAGAAGCAATGCAGGCATTTGGGTGTTGTTGGGTGCTTAGAAGTAAAGAAATCATTGAAGTGGCATTTGTTGCGATTGCCTCAATAGCTTGCAATTGATTTACTCTTGAGTTGATAGGCATTTCATCTCTCTAGAAAGGTCTAACAGTTTAGCCCGCTCCCTATTTGGGAAGGATCGGTAGCACTTTGACTTTGTTCAGACTCGGCGATAGGATGAGATCACTTTCCCCATAATAATCATGATTTTTTAGGTGGCGGAGGTGGTTCATAAATTGAGCCAGTTTGCCTGTACCGACTCAATCGGCTTGTTTTATAGTCCAATTCATACAAGAAATTTAGTAGATCTTCTACGATTTCTATGGCAAGTTGAAGAGCTTCAATTTTAGGTGGATTCAATTCATGGATTGCGGCATTCCCAATGAAACGAAAGCCATGTATGTTTGTGACAATATTAGCGGGTAATATATTCTTTAAGCTATCAATCTTTGCCTCTAAGTTTTTACCTTCCATTCCTTTGTCATCGCATATTCCTTCAATAAGCGCTCGTAAACCAGCTGCGCATAATATAGCAAGACCGTTATTGAAGGATTGAATGGTTTCGCGATATAAATTATTAAGTTTAGGAGAAAGTTTTATAAAAGATTTAGCAACGAGATCATTTTCTTCTTGTTTAGGATAATAATTTATATCCCAATTATCTTCGCTTCCATAGCCAGCATCTTGATATGCTACTTCTAGTATGGCATTATCGCACCCCGCACAAATCCATAACCGATATCTTTTTTCTTCCCAAAAATCTCTTTCGTACTCGCGCACTATTGAGTATTCTGATTGGCATACATGATTAGTCTCTGTTTTGCAGAAGTTGCAAAACAAGATTCTCTTTTGCGGAGGATTATTGGCGGCTTCTGTCATTTTATTAACATTTTTAGCGGCCTAACATATGAATCTCAGCGGCAAAAGGCGGTGCCATTGTGCACTGAAATTGATATTCGACGATTAAAAAGGCTTCGCTGCAGATCATGCCAGATAAGAGAGATTAGTGTTTTTTCGGTTTTGGCGGTACTAGAGGTCGTGGTGGAGCAATAGTTGGTTCTGATGGTGTTTTAGGAAAAACCAATGGCCTTGGAGTGATCGTTCTTGTAATTTCAGGTTTAGGTAAAGATTTGTTTGGAAGCCCTTTAGGCTGTTTACTACGATAACTCATGATTGATGGAGTAATCTTTTTATCCATTATTACCCTTTCTACTAAAAAACCTCAATATTGGTTGCGCAAAATATTAGAAGCAGTGCAACGCCAGCCAAGAAACTAATGCCAGCGATTATATACAGGCAATATTCAGCAGTGGTCCAGGGGTTGTTTTGTTTCAGCGCATTTGTGTCTTGGAGTGCTTTCTCAAGTTTAACGACCTCTTTTCGAATGGCAATAGCGCCGACCAGAGAACAGCTCAAAGTGCTGAGAACTGATGCTGCAAAGGAAATCCAAGAAGAGGTAAGGATAGATAAATTGTGAAAGGCGAGATAGCCTGTTCCGGTGCTGAGTCTTGAGCTAAAGAGTCCCAGAAAGGAAATGGAAAATGCCAGAAAAGCAGCAGACAATGTCAGGATTGCTTTTTCGTAGTTGTCGTAGTTTGTGCTTTCCATCTGGGAGAGCATTTCGCGTTCTTTTACATAATTATTGTAGGGCAGACCATTTTCAGGCATTAGCGGATTCCTCCACTTTCAGATTTAAGAGTCGGAAACCCTCATTGCTTAATTATTGGTTCTATTCTGTTGAAATGCCGCATTGATATTGTAAGCAGGTGGTACTGTGTGGTCAAAACATTTTCTGCTTGGGGGCTTCTTTCCTATCCCCCTTTCTATTAATCATTATAGCAACTTGTCAATAATATTCAACCAAAAAAGCGTCGACGAACTGGCAGGTGAAAGGCGTGATCGAAGTAAAAAGACCGGTCAATATGGCAGTAGCGTTTCCCCTTAATCAGGTATTCCCACCAGGATATCTGTTCCTTCGACCTTGACTGTGTAACCCGCTTCATCTTTAACCTTCATTTTCATAAATCCGATCTTCGCCTCGCCAACGGCTTTCCCTGTCTTTAGATCGAATCGAGCACCATGTCTCGGGCATGTAACGATGCTTCCCTCCAGGACGCCTGTTACCAATGAGCCGCCAAGATGTGTGCACTTATTGGCGATGGCATAGTAGGAACCATCCACATTCGCCAGGAGGACTTCCTTGCCGCCCACGACGACGATGATCATTTTGTTTGGTGGCAACTGAGATATGTCGACAACTTTTACATAGTCCATTTTTATCTCCTTTGGGATCATCGAGCAGGGCGCTGATATATAATTGACTGCTGCTTGCAAGCGGGATTGCCTTCCCTGTCTCCCAATTATAGCTACCCTTCAAAAATAATCAATCAAAAAAGTCCTCTTTTTTGCAAGAGGACTTTCTTATTCACTTCATCAGGCATTGCCTTACAAGCAGCGGCTGATCAGGAAATCCAGCAGGGTCTTGTGGAAGAAGTCGGGGTTATCGAGGTTGGCGCCATGTTTGGCGTTCGGGATGACCACAAAGCGGCAGTCGGGCTCTTGTTTTGCCCACGCCGGCATGGCCTTGCGGATGTTCCCGGTCATGTCCTTGTCACCCACCATCAGCAGCAGCGGCTTGTTGATCTTGTACCCCGGCACGTAATGCAGGCAGGCCGCGGTCGCTATCATGATCTGGATGTAATCCTCTTTGCTCAGGGCTTCCATCGCCGGGCGCAAGAGTTCCTGCGATTCTTTCGAGGTCACCACCAGCGCCAGCGATTGGTCCACCAGCGTCTTGTACGGATAGAGCCTGAAGACCGGCTCGGCGATGCCCAGGCTTAACGATTCCAATGCCGTGAGCTTCTGAAAGTTCCAAGTGCAATCCAGGAAGGCCATGGCTTTCACCCGCTCGGGATGGTGGAAGACCAGCTCCTGGTGCAGGTTGCCGCCCATGGAGTGCCCGACGAAGACCGCCTGGCCCGCCTGTTGTTGATCGAGCAGCGCCAGCAGGTCGTCTTCGGCGGCGCGCAGGGTGAAGTCGGCCGGGCGTGACAGCCCATGGCCGCGCACGTCCCACGTTAGCACACGGAACTTCTCGCCCACCAGGGGCAACGTGGCGTCCCATTCGTGATGGTCAATGGTGGCGCCGTGCGTGAAGACCACCAGCGGCGCGCCGGCCTTGCCGCCGGTCCAATAGTGAATGGTTGCTCCGTTGCGTTCCAGGAGTCCTGCTTCGAGTTCCATATTTTTCCCTTTTGTATCGGTCGTGAGGATATCTATTACTATGGATGATTATAACCACTTGCCGTGTTTTAAGAGAAATGCTTCTGCTTAGCGCTTTTCCTCTGCCAACTGGTACAGCGCCGTCACCGTATTCCAGTTGCGCGTGGTGGCTGCCATGCCCAACTTTTTCTCGAAGAACGTGTTGGAGAATTTTGTCTTCCCATAACCGTTGGGGCAGGAGAGGTAGATTTCCGTCCCTGCGACGATGAACTCGTCGGCATGGTCGCGGGTGCTGCCCAGCGCGGTGATGGCCTCGGCGGAGGGGGTGGCTGCCAGAAAGGTGACATGCAATTTGGTGGGGTCTTCGTTCCGCCGGGTGTGGAACGGGTTGGCGGCGATGATCTGCCGGAACCGGCCCGCGTCACGCATCAAGACCTGCACGGAAAGGCCGAGGGCACGCTTTATCCCGGTTTCGATCATTTTGGAAATCCGTGCCGCGTCCGTGGCATCACTGTCGAAGACCACATTCCCGCTCTGGAGGTAAGTGGCCACGCTGGCCAGGCCCAGCGATTCGTACAGCGCTTTGAGCTCCGGCATCTTGATCCTGTTTTGGCCGCCGACGTTGATGCCGCGCAGCATCGAGATGAAGGGTGCCATCGACCTGCTCTTCCTTGATGGATTCCGGCCTTGTCTGGCAAAGGGCAACGTCAGACTGCCGGTTGCTTTTTTCTCGAACCTGTTATACATTATACACATAGCAGGGGAGAGGTGGGTTTTGCTCCGCCCGCGATATTTTTTAGGAGGTTATCATGAAGAAACGGTTCGGTGCATTGCGTATTGTCGGTACGGTCTATAAGATTGTGGGCATTATCATCGGCATAGGGACAATTTTAGGCTTTTTTGGTGCGATCATTGGCGCTTTCGCGGGCGGATCGGTGCTGGATACCCTGTTCTCCTCGTCGGGTATGGGCAACATGGGCGGAGCCGGCCTTTTTGTGGGGATTGTGTCCGCTCTGGTGATCCTGATCGGTGGGGGCTTGTCGGCGTTGATGACTTATGGCATCGGCGAGTTGTTCTATTTGCTGATCGCCATGGAAGAGAACACCCGCGCCACCGCGACACTGCTGCAGGCCACACCCAAGCCTCAGGCATAAAAGACCGCATGATAGTGGGAAGTTCCAGTGGCAGGCACAAATCGTCCGGTTTGTGCCTGCTGTTTACCCTATTAAGGGTTTGCCCTGCTAAGGGCTACCCTGTCAAGGGCTGACTCCCTTAATTCTTATTCGGCACTTGCAATTTTTTGCGAAATTACAGTAAACTTTGGATATGAATGGGGACGCTTAATAAAGGCCTGGAGACGTCATGTCGTATCTCAAAGTGATGCTGCCCTGGGGCAGTGAGCGGCTGGAGCTCGAACTGCCGGAAAGCTGGCACCTGGCCGGCGTTTTGGAGCCGGCCAACCGCGCCGGCGTGCCTGACACACGGGCGGAGACTGTCCGCAGCCTGGCCGGGCCGACCGGTTCGGCGAAACTTTCTGAGCGCGTCAAGGCCGGCATGAAGATCGCCCTGGTGATCGATGATGGCAGCCGCCCCACGCCGGTGGCCCGCCTGCTGCCGCCGGTGCTGGATGAGCTGCGCCGCGGCGGGGTGAAGCTGGAAGACATCACCGTGATCCCTGCGGTGGGCGTGCACCGCGGCATGACCGCCGGCGAAGTAGCGCAGCGCACGGGCCAGGATGGGTTGAAATGGGAAGACCAGGATTGCGATTCGCCTTCTCTGGTGTTCTTGGGCACGTCCACGCGGGGCGTGCCGGTGACCGTCAACCGCACAGTGGCCGAAGCCGACCTGGTGGTCTCCATCGGCTGCATCGAGCCGCACATCATCGCCAGCTTCGGTGGCGGTTATAAGAACTTGTTCCCCGGCGTGGCCGGGCGGGCGTGGATCGCCAAGAACCATGCTCTCAATTGCCGGCCGGGCACCTTCAATATGGTCGGGCAGCCCATCGAGGACAATCCCATGCGCCTCGACCTGGAAGAGGCCGGACGCATGCTCAAACCGCCGGTGTTCATCGTCAATGCCGTGCTGAACAGCGCACTGCAAGTGGTGGCTGTAGTCTGTGGCGATCCCATCGAGGCGCATCGCGCCGGTGCCAAGATCAGCGCCAGCGTCTACGGCGTGCAGGTGCCGGGCCAGGCCGATGTGGTCATCACCGCCTCGCACCCTATGGACCAGGATTTGCGCCAGGGGGTGAAGGCGCTGGCTAACACCATTCGCGCCGTCAAGCCGGGCGGTGTGATGTTCACCACCGTGCGCGCCGATGAAGGGGTGGGCGTGTTCGGACTTGCCAACCGCAAGCTGCCACTGGGACGCTCAGGCCTCAAGGCATTGGCGCCGCTGCTGCTGCCCCTGGTGCCCAAGGTCAAACTGCAGGGCATGGGTGAAGAAGACAAGTTCTTCCTTTACTTTGCGCTTCAGGCCATGGTGCAGTGCCAGTTGTTGATGTACGCCCCCACCATTCCGGCTGCCACACAGGCCAACCTGCCGTTCGCATCCTTCGTCAGCCGGCCGCAGGAGGCCATCGAGATCGCCAGCCGTAAGTTCCCCGGCAAAGCCGAGGTGTTGGTCTTTCCGCATGGGGGAATGACATATCCGATATTGCCGGACTAGAATATGGGAGGTAAGACCCGGCGGCTTTCGACCGGGATCTGTTGGATAGGGGTGATCACAAAATGAAAATTGAGATTCAAAAGATACCAGCGAGTAAACTGGGGGAATATGCTGCTATCCCCATCCGGTTCCAGGTGCGTTCCAAGTACCAGGTCGAGCAGTTCATGGAAGGTGTGGGCGGCTTGTTGATGCGTGAAGTGAAGGTGGTACCGCCCTACGTCAAGGATTATGACGCCGGCGAGACTCCGCTGGATTGGCCGGAAAAATTCGACGTTGCCAATTGGGGCATCTTCCTGGCAAAAGAGGGTGGAAGAAACGTGGGTGCGGCGGCAGTGGCGCTCAACACGCCGGAGGTGAACCTGTTGGAAGGACGTCAAGACCTGGCGGTGCTGTGGGATATCCGCGTCCGGCCGGACGTGCGCGGCACCGGCATTGGCACAGCACTCTTTCGACACGCCGCGGCCTGGGCCAGGAGCAAGGGCTGCAGGCAAATGAAGATCGAGACGCAAAACGTCAATGTTTTGGCCTGCCGTTTCTATATCCGCATGGGCTGTGAGTTGGGCATGGTGCACCGCTTCGGCTATGCTGCCATCCCGGCTGTAGAGGACGAAGCCATGCTGTTCTGGTATTTAAGACTGGACTGACCCCTGGGCCTCTGAATTCGAAACAATTTCCTACTCTGACGGAAGCGGTCTAAGCCGCTTCCTTGAGCTTCTCTATCTTGAAGTATACCGGCCGCGTACCGTCGGTGCAGCAGGCGATGACGACCTCGCCGCCCTGCGTCCACATATCGAATTTGCCGTTGGCGTAGAAAGCCGCCAGCACTTTATAAATATCATCCCACGCCCAGGGGCAGAAACCTTGCGGTACGCCCACCATCGGATCGACGATGAACGTCTGCCCTACGGTGAAGACCTCGCAAGGTCCCAGGGTCTTTTTTCGCTCATTCTCCACGATCAGATCGACGTATTCTTTTCGAAAAGACCGCTCGATCACAGTGATTTTGCATAGTGTCATAGAAACCTCCTTCAAAATCTGCTTGGGTCAAGCGGAAATGATGGGCGCCGTTTGGCTCAAGGCGGCAAGAACTGCAATCGCACAGCAGCGGGCGGCTTTCGCCGAGTTTTGCATCATCGGTTGGAATTGGCTGATCAGGCGAGGATTACGGATGACCATGCCAAGGATCTTTCCAATCCGCAGGTTGTATTGCTCATCCATGATCGCTTCCAGATCGAGGGGGACAGGGGCTTTAGGGCCATCGCTGATCGCGCGGATGGACAGGAGCGGGATACCGGCCTCGATTGCGGCCTGCGCGATGCCGGCCGTTTCCATTTCCAGAATGGGGTTCGCCAAGCTCGCCACGGTTCCCGGTGCGACCTGTGACCCGCGGGTGGTGATGGCGGTCCCGGCGGCGAGCCGCGCCCCTTCCGGCAGCAAGGCTTGAGCGGCTGCGTCCCAGGCTTGCTGGGAGAGTGGGGCGAGCGGCAGAAGCGGACCGGGTGAGCCCGATCCCCAGGTGCAATTGCTGCTGGAGACGATCACATCCCCGATGTTCAGGTCGGTGTTGAC
>JBEKEX010000007.1:0-32241 GCA_050013615.1 Anaerolineaceae bacterium | reverse complement strand
GAAGCATCCAAATAAATCTTGAGTTCTGCATCCGGGAAAACCACCGTGCCGATATCACTGCCCGCCATCACCATCTTGCCGCGTTTGCCGATCTGTCGCTGCTGTTGGGTCATTGCCTGGCGCACCCCTTTATAGGCCGAAACCGGGGACACGTTGGCTTCCACATCGGCACGGCGGATCTTCCAGGTGACATCTTCATTATCCAACCACACGTCGTATATTCTGCCATCATTGACACTGGCGGGGCGCACATCGATAGCAACCGACTCGGCCAGCGCCGTCACGGCAGCTTCGTCAGCAAGATTACAGCCTTTCTCCAAAGCTGCCAGAGTGACTGCCCGGTACATGACCCCCGTGTCCAAATACAAATAACCCAATTTATCTGCCAATTTCTGTGCCAGGGTGGATTTCCCGGAAGCAGCCGGCCCGTCGATTGCGATGATGTTTGGTTGTTTTTTCATTAGTGGTTATTAACTCAACATTTCTATGGTGTCGTCCCCCCGCTCACGTCGGGGAAAAGATCATTCCTGGCCCATAACACAATAGTGTCATTTTGCGGAGTCACCTGGTTCCACGCCAGCCACTTCAGCCAATCTTCTCCCACCATGATTGACCAGGGCGCCGAAGAGCTCATGACAAAATCCTGCCCGCGATAATCTGCATTGAGAGCCGGTTTATCCTTCGAAGCCGTGATTGCCAAAGAGGGACTGCTCCCCGGGGTCAAAGCGGCGACGAACTTAGCATTGCTGAAATCGCGTATTGCCCAGCGCAAAGCCGGTGTATCCGCACCGGACACCTCGATATCGATATCGTTGCTCACTCCCGTATGGCCCAGTGAAAGGTCGTTGATCGTTTGGGTCATCAGACCTTCATCCGTGGGTGTTGCCGATGGCTGCCATAGGTTCGTTTCAGGGCGGCCGTTGGTCACGACGATGCGTCCCGTCATCCCCAGGCTAATAATGACCAAAACGCCGGTCAGGCACCAAAGTAAGCCATAGCCCGTCACGCGCGCCGACCATCCCCACACCACCAGGAAAGAGACGATCATGATCAGCACACTCGCGCCGATGATGCTCGCAATGCGAAGCTGCACCGCACTGGTGGTCCGATCCGTGTTGACCAGGATGTATAGGAAACCAAGCCAGATGAACACAAGCAGCACGCCAACCACCAGGGTATACCCCCCGGTTATCAGACGGTCTTTCTCCGGCAAATGGAACCAGCGCGTGACCTGGAGCGCAGCGATGGCATAGAGCGGCAGCGTCAGCCAGATCACGTCGGTAGTTTGTTTGGCGGGATAGGCAAAGGTGAGGACGAAAGCCACCAGCAGCCATTTTGCCAGGAACTGAGTAACTTTATCCTTGGCCGCCAAACCCTGAGCCAGGCCGGCCACACCAAAAACGAGAGCCAGCGGCGAATAGGTCGCCAGTGCGATCAGCATTCGCGAGACCATGTCCAGCCCGGAGTCTTGTGACCCACTCCACCAGCCTTGTAAATAAGTCACGAACGTGCCGGCAATCCCATTCAGGCCATTAGGCACAATAAAGAACAAAGTTCCCGCCACCACGACCGTCAAAGCTAAAGATAGCAGGAAAGAAACATGCTGCGTATACCATTCGGACCAGCGCAAGGGAGTCGAGGAAGAAGCCTCATTTTTTTCAGTCGGGTAAGATTTCGCCGAAGGCTTGCTCCACAGGAGTGCCGCCCCCAGGCTAACGATGCCGGGCCACAGCATCGGGCCACCCAACAGCGCCAGCCCGCCGCAAATGCCCGCAAGGATCTGGTTACCATTCAGGAACAGGCCAATCGCCAGCAGCAAGAAAGTGACCGCAAAGCTATCACCACCTGCCATGCGCGATAACGCCACGAAACCTCCACCGAGCGCCAGGGCAAAGGCCAGGATGATCGCCGCATTCCGGCCCAGGTAACGGCGGAAGAGCAGCGGAACGAACACCAACAAGCTGCCTGCCAAAGCCGGCAGGAGCCGCGCCAAAAAGTCGGTGCTCTCGAAGATCGAAAACAGGAAGCCGGTCAATACCACATACCCAGGAGCGGATGCAATAGTCCCCGCTTTCCCAAGAGAGATCGAAAACGCCTGAAGCGCGTTGGCCGCTTCCGAATCTCCCAAAGGCACCTGGCCAAGGTGCACTAGGCGGCACACCAGCGCGATGAAAAACGCCAGGAAATATAGAGCTTTTTCGACAGTCAATTCACGGTCATTCATAGCCTAACCTTAAGGTGTACTGGTTGAAGTCTGAAGGAGGTCATCTGGAACCTGGTAAATCGTCACCGATGTATTCTGGTAAGCCACACTCAAATGTTCCTGGAATTTGCTTACCACCACATGGTAGGTGGAGTGTTCGAGATCGCCCACGTACACATAGCGGATATCATATTTTTGTAGGATGGCGAGCGCTGTGGGCCAATCATTTGTCCTGTACAGCAACTCGATATCCGCCTCGCGGTTGCCCTTTTCTTTTTCGCCGCCACGCCACTGGCTTTCGTGGCCTGTCCATCCCAACACTGTCGGCAAGCCACTGAGCTCTGAAACACGAGCATACGCTGAATAGCTACCACCCACAGATTCGGCAACCACGCCATATGGAGCAGAATCCAGCCAGTTGACCCCTGCCAGCTCATCCGAAGAATAAAACGCAGTGCCATCCAAACTCAACGTGCTCGGATGAAAACCATTTGTGAATGTGTTGAGACCCAAAACGGTATACACCAGCGCTGCGGCGATGACAAGGCACCACACCGCGGCAAATATCATTCCCCATTTTTGCTTACGTGCCACATTCCAAAGCACATAAGAAGCAAATGCGGCTGCCAATCCCCAGGAGATCCAACCCTCAAAATAGAATTTGAAGATTGTGTTGATACGGTAACCAAATTGATCGCGCAGGTAGAAAAATTCCGGGAACAAGGTCAACCCGGCGCCCAACAGGATCAATGCCAGCACGAACGGGAAGCCGGAGCGGTTGAAATGTTGAGTCAGATCATCGTCGCTGACATCGGCATCTTCGCTAGCAGCTTTTCGGCGCGTTGTGGCAATGATCGCCCAAACCAAAGCAATGACGATGAACAGCGTTAGCCAGGTACCCGGGGAGGTGAAGCGATGCAGCAGGGTGCCAAAGAATAGAGACCCTGCAGAAATCGCCTCTTGTGCATCTGCAAAAGCGTTGCCCGCTGCGATCAGTTTGAGGCCGAGTGCGGCAAGCACACCATTGCCCTGGGCTAATATGTCACCCAGCAATGGTAAGAGAAGCAGCAATCCACCAAACAAATAAGAGAGCAACCACAGCCCCCCCACCACCAGCCCGGCGAACTTCAAGCCAGTCGCCAGCGAGCCTGCTTGCCGCTGCTGACGATACAGATAAATCAAAAACATGAAGATCGGCACCAGCAGCGGTGCGAACATTACCCAAAACTGCACACCGCGTGTGAAAAAGACCATGCTGGGGATGAAACCACCCGCCTGGGAAGAAAAGCCGACATAGAAAGGAAAATACAGCAGCGCTCCGGCAATTCCTATGACGGCCGCATATTCCACAAACTCGAGCAACCGACGCCAGCTCCATCCGTTCTGCTGATAACGCACCAGTACATAAACGCCGCTGATGAGCGCCACATAGAAGGGAAAATCCCACGTGTTTATGAAGGCCAGGCCGCCAAAAGCGACCGCGGTCAACCAAAATGCCGGCTTCTGGATCCAATTCCACAATTGGACGCCATCCACCCGCTTGTTTTGGCCCCAAATGTACAGGTTCAATGCAAAGCTGATCGCCAGCATGACGAAGGGCATGTCCAGTACATGCGGATGTAAATCAGATAATAAGTAAGAAAAGACCGGGAATTCGTCAATGATTTCCTTCCATGCACCGGAAGCAGTATAGTCTGACACCACCCGCGAGGCGCGCCACCACCAGTTATAGCGCGTCGGCATCCACACTAACGGCTGGGTAGGCGCGGTGTTGATCTCCAAAATGCCCAGCCAGCTCCAAAACGACGATTGAAGTGTCCCATCGGCAGCTTTGGTCCAGAATAAGCCGCCGGCGCTCAGCATCTCCAAAAAACCTTCGATGTTGCTGACGATCAGAATGAAAAACGGCCCCAGCAACCCGCCGAATAAGCCAGGAATTGCCTTCCCCAAATCGTGCTTCTGGTCACTATGATTGCTCTTCCAAAGTACAATTAAATTGTAAACGACGCCATAAGCGCCCAGCGCCGTCATGGAATACCACAGGGCGGCTGCCAGGTTGAACCCCACCCCGCTGTAAACCGCCGTGATGCGGCACAGCATGGCGATCATCACGTAGCCGAAGTAATAATAGGAAATGGAGTAGCCGGATAGCCACGGATCACTGGGCGGGAAAGACGGCGATTTCAAGATGGCATTGATGAAAGCCAACTCCATGGGCTTTTCGGTACCGCTGATGTTGGGGTTGGACGCCCGCACCAATGCCCAGCACCCAAACGCCACCAGGAACAGGGCTTCCACCACCACAACCGTCTTCCAATGTGCCTTGAGCCAGGCAACCACCTCGCGCCACTGGCCTGACAGCACGGATGCAGCACTCAACCCAACCAGCACCAGCAATGCAAAAAGCTCACCGCCTACATCATTTTGGAGGATGTGCAGAGATGCCAGCAGCCAGAAGGTGAAGCCCCACAACAGCATGCCCAGCGCCCGGCTGACGGCATATCCCTTATCCGCCAGCCAAGGTAGGACGCGGTAAGCCAGGGGGAAAGTCAACAGTCCCAGTGCAGTTAGATATAAATACCAGCGTACGAAATCGAGCATAATCACCTGTTCAATTCGTCGTATTCACTTCGTAGATATATGTATCCTCATCGTGATAGACCTGGTGCCACAACGTGCCGTTCCACTGTGCGAACTTAGCGAGCCCTGGCGGGTTATACATGGCTTCCTCGAGCTGGCCCACGATGATGTATTTCACGCCGTAGCGTTGCAGGAAGGCTTCGACGGATGTCTGATCAACACTATTATAGAACGCTCCGACCTCATCGACACGCTGTTGCACCCAATCGGCATCGACGACGCCGCGCTGTTGACGTTGGTGCCAGTTCCATCCGACCACACCTGGCAGACCGGTATAGATGGTGAAGCGGCTGCCCCAGGTGTATTCGGTGGCGTTGGCCTCCACGATGACCGGCGACCCTTGCACGTTTTGCTGCATCCACTTGATCGCCCGATAATCCTGGCTCAGATCCATATCCTTGCCATTCTGGCTATAAGTGGAATAGTTCATGTATTCCATCCCATCCAGGGTGTGAGGCGCGGTGGTGGACATGCGGTCACGGATCTTATCCGTCGCGGCGGTCAGTGGGAAGAGCGCCGCACTCGCCACCAGGAACACCAACGCCACTTGCCAGACCACCCGCAGCTTGTGACCCCAGGCATGGGTCACAGATGAATATAACCAAATGAATGAAGCCACTGCGCTCAACCCGAACAGTGTCCAAGCTTGCAAATAAAACTTGAAGACCGTGTTCATCCGGCCGATGTCACCGCGGATGACGATCAACTCCACCGCCAGGGTCAGCGCCAGTGCCGTCCCGATCATGAACAGGACAGCCCGTTTCACATCCGGTTGTCCCGGCCTGAAAATGAGCACGCCGGCCAGTGCCAGCAGCGGCAGCACGATCCAGGCAATGTAGACTTGAATGTACAGCAGCACGAAGATCAGCCCTACGTAAGCAATGACCGCTGCGATGATGAGCCCTTGGTAAGGCCTCAAAACTTGCAGTTTGGAAGCCGGCGTGCTTGCCAGCCAATCCCGCAGCTCCCAAAGCATCCAGGAAGTGATCAGAAACAGGAACAATCCCCAATGCACCAGGTATGATTCGATCGGTGTATGGTCTCCGGTCCAGGGATCGATATTGTTATATCCTTGGGCGTACCATTGGGTGAACGGTTGATACAGCAAGAATGTCAGCCCCACCAGCACCACCAGCGCCACTGCCAAAATCATAAGTTTCTTGAGGGTTGGGTTCAGGTTCGAAAGCCATTTCCTGGAGACCGAACCGTATCGCCAACCTGTGTAGATCACGGCGACGACCGTCAAAGCCAGGTAGGTCGGCCAGTCCCAAGTGTTCGTGGGGCGCAAGGCGCCGATGGCAATGCCTGCCAACAGGAAGGTTGCCCCAACGTGCAGCCAAGAGACGTGTCCCTCCCGGTCACCCCACTGCCACCTGCCCAATAAGATCGCCAGCGCAATCCCAATGACCAGGATGGTCACCGGCAGCGCAATCATGTGCGCATGTGGGTCGGCATATAAGAACGTAAAGCTGGGGAACTCGGTGATTACAGTACCGGGGATAGCCCGGCTGGGGATCCAATACCAGTCACCTGGGCCATATGGCAGCGTCTGACCACCGATGAATTTGGCAATTCCTTCGAAAGTCCAGATGAATCGTTCGAAGAAGCCCGCTTGATCCAGGGACACGCCGTTCGATGCCAGCTTTTGCAGCCCTTCCCAGATCATCCTTAAAGTGCCCAGGTTGCCCAACACCAGAACGCTGATAGCCGAGACGATCCCGCCAAAGAAGGGCACTTGAGTGAGTTGGGTCAGCGTATCGCTGAGGGCCTCTTCAGTCTGCACCGCGACCCTGCTCCGGATGGCAGCCGTCAGGTTGAAACCGACACAAAAGGCACCCAACGCCACCATGCTATACAGCGTCGGCAGGATGAAATTATAGGCAATCGACGGCACGATCCCCAGCAACTTGACCGGCATGCCGACGATCACGAAACCATAGTAGTAGTAATTGATGTAGCCGTTGGCGTACCACGGGTCATAGGGCGGGAAGTAAGTGCTCTTGAGGATGGCATTGAAATAAGAGAAATCCATCGGCTTCTCGCCGCCCTTGGAAGGATGCCACAGGTCCGAGTTGCCGAGCCTGACCAACAAAAAGGCCACAAAGAACACCAACCCAACAGCTTCGATCATCAGGTAGTGTTTCCAGTTGGTCTTGATCTCTGCGATCAATTCTTTGCGCTGGAACCAAGCCAGCACGCCGTTGACGACCAGCAATCCCACCACCGCGAGTGCAATCGTCGAACGATAGACCGGGATGCCTTCCGAGCCGGCGAGCCACACCACCAATGCCAATAGCAGCAGCCCCACCAATTTGGTAAACGGATAACCGTGGTCGCGCAACTTGCCCAACGCCAATCGCACGAAAGGATAGACCATCCACCCCAGCAATGAGATCACCAGGTACCAGATGACCACGCCGACGCCGGGATATTTGTTCTGAATGGCGTTGACGTCGAACAGATCAGTCCACGTGCCGCCGGCTTGCTGCTTCGTGATTTCATCTGCCGACATCATCAGATCGCCCTTGAAATCGGTGGCTTGTTTTGGCGTCAAGTCGATGACGTGACTCAGATCAACCGAGCCCAACAGGCTTCGCACCTGCTGCGCGTTGTAACTGCTGGTCTTCTTGAAGATCAGCACCTTGGGATGGTCATAGACCGTAAAGGCTTCTTCGGCGAACTGGTCGTTGAATTGGATCGGGCCCAGGTTCGGGTTGGACTGTGAAATATCCACCAATTCATACCCCAATTGGCCCTTGAACATGCCCGGTGTTGCCGTAGCGTAACACCAATAGATATCCTTATCCTGCGGGCAACCGATCAAAGCCCGGTAAAAATAGGTGGTCAATGGGTACATCTCCGGGATACGCGTGACGCTACCCCACTGACGGCTCCAGCTAATGAAGATGTAATCTGCTTGTTGTAACGTGTTTTCGAAACGGGCCAGCTTATCGGCGTTGTCGTCCCAATACATTTGGAAGTTAAGATCGGTGCGATAGACTCCCGTGTAAAAATCGAATACGTTATACCCCATCATGCTATAAGGAAGGGGATCATCCCAATCACTTTCGTTCGCCTGGCGACTGCCATAGACTGCCAATGCGCCATTTCCATCCTTAAGGCTCAACCCCAGAATGTAGTTCTTTGTCTTATCGAGGGTGATGGGAGTGGATAATTTCGCCGTGTAACCATTGCCGCGCGGGTCATCCGTGACGCCGAAGACACTCGTCACCTCTGTTACTGACGCCGGTGAACCACTGTCATCCATCGATGAAATTGTGAGCTGCAAAGTTTTTGGGTCGGCAGTGCCCAGCCAATCGACCACACGGTTCAGATCGATCTGGCTCAAGCTTCCATCGGCGATGGGCGTGAATTGGATCATCAATGGAGCGCCCTTTGTGATCAGGGTGACAGGCTCTGGCAAAGGATCTGCCACCGTGGTATCACCGACGATGATGACCACCATTGTCGGTCCTGCGATGGAGAGTTGTTTTCCCGAATCGGCCACACTGAATACAAACGTATACGAATTACCCGCTGTGACCGGCAGGGGTTCATCCAACGTGATTTTATGTTCATCGCCTCGTGGGTCACTACCCTGCACAGTGAAAGTACTACTGACCTGGCCAGTGACCACTTTGGGTGGGTTCTGGCTCGAATCGGTAATCGTCACTTGCAAGGTCTTGGTATCCGGTGTGTTGTTAACCAAAACAGGGTTAAGATCAAGGATATGCGAAAAATCGATACTGGTCAGGATACCGGTGTCCTGGGCCTTGTAGCTCAATTGGACCGGTGCGCTGTTAGGGATGCTCAATCCCAGTGGATAGCTGACCGGCATGTTGGTAACATTGCTGCCGTTCTGGATCTCCAAATCGATCGGTCCCGGCACGTTTTGATAGATCCATTGGCTGGCTTCGATACGTGTGATGGGGCGGGTATAAATGCGTGTGAACGCAAAGGCCCAGGCCGCCGTCCCAACGATCACCACACTTCCCACCACCGCCGCGGTAATTTTGAGGATGCGTCCCCATTTGATGGCCAGCTTTTCTTTCAACCGCTGTCCCTCTTCCCACACATCGACCAAAGCCCACGCCCCGATCAAACCAAGCGTGGGATAGACCAGCAGTTGGTAGCGCATCGTGCTCGAAAAATTAAGGGACTCGAGTGCAAAATAAAATCCCGTCCAGGTCCACAATACCAAGTGGTCTTTCCACTTGCCGTTCAACATGCGCCAAGCCATCCACAAAAAGCCTGCCCAAACCAGCAAACCCAGCGGCCATCCCAATCCCCAATTGACCATATTGGTCAACGAGAAGGTCAGAGGCCGGCGCGCCCATTGCGTTTCCGGCGGATAACTGCCATTCCCCGACTGCAAGCTGCTCAATTGGGTCAGGGTGGAAATCCACTCTTTGCTCAAACCAATGTTGAAGAAGCTTGGACCGTCGAAGGCATAGGGCTGCAGAATGCGAAAGACCAGCACACTGAAAATGGCAGCCAATACAATATTTCGAATAATAATAGCTGCTTCAGCCCTGCGTTTCTCAGGTGCGACCCGCAGATAATAGACGAAAGCGCCTATCGGTAGGGTGATCGCCAACACCGCTGCATTGACCTTCGAAGCAGTAGCCATCCCCAGGAACAGGCCGAACAATGCATAAGGGATGAACGATTTCCATCCGTGGGTCAGCCAGCTCAAGCTTTGGTCAATGCCTTTTACATCTCCCACATAATCCACTTCAATTGGCTTTGCGGTTTGGATGTGCACTGCAAAATAAAAGGCCAACATCCCAAAGAAATTGGTGAACGTGTCGACCAAAAAATAATGCGAATATTGGATCGGTAAAACGGAAAAAGCATAAAAGGCTGCGGCAATCAGCCCTAGGTGGGCTTTTTTATATAGACGGTTCCCAATGAGATAGACGATCAGCACCGTCAGCAAGTCCAATCCCGCCGACATTTCCCGGCCGATTATATTGAAATCACCCCAGCTGGTTTTGCCAAGCGCCACACCCGCGTACTTCACTGTGAAAAGTGGCAAGGTACCATAAACAAAGAAGCCAAAACCGCGGTTATTGGGATTAAGCGTGGATGTAGCAGTGTCGAAATATTCTGAGACACTGGAGACCGGTGCAATGCCCGTTTCCACCCAAGTGAAAAAACGTTCGTCCGGATGAAGGTTGTAACTGATTGCCCAATCGATGCCGACGTAACGGTAATATCCACCCAGTGCCAATACTACCAGTAATAATACTTCCCAAACCCACGATAAAGATCGCTTGGGTTGGGTTTTTTTTTCTACAGATTCTTGGTTTATCAACATGTATTTATTGCTCTCCACTAAGCTCATTGTGCAGGGACAAACAGGATATAAAAGTCCTTGCCTTCATAAGGTGAATGGAACATGGTTTGCGTGCTGTTGGGATACATCGCCTTCAGCGCGTCAAGATCAGTCTGATCCTGGAAGAACACGATGAAGAGTTTCGCACTGTGGATTTCCTGCGTGGACGCGAAGTCCTGCGGCCAAAGGGCATAGTCCTTGAAGGGATAACCGGCGTTGATGCCCACCAGCCGCGTGTCCACCCAGTAAGGATAAGGAACGACGTATGCCGTATCCGGCGTACCGATGGAATTGGCGAAATTGCCGATAACCTGGCCGATATCGCTGGTATTCCAGGCGCCGGCCATGAACTCGTTCGCATATTGGTTGAAAACCAGGTCGTAATTATTCGCCGACGTCCAGATGATCAACCCCAGCCCCAGCATGACGGCCAAAGCCGTGCCGAAGCGCGAATCGAAGCCGCGCTTGATGTTGGACAGCACCCCTTCCATGCCGATGCCAGCGATGACGAAGATTGGTACCAGCGCTCCGGCGGTGCGGTTCAGCGATGGGTTTTCACCTGGAAAAGCCAGGGAAAGAATGGAGGGCAGCATCAACAGCGGCACCGAACAGAATAAGAACAAATCGACCCAGGAATGCTTTTTGATATAGCGTGCCATGATCAAAATGAGACCTAGGAAAAACATCGCCGCCGACACCAGGTCGAGCGCCGGCCTGCCCGGGATGGAGTGTACCCAAATGCTGCCGTTATCGTAAAACGGCATCATCCACGCCCGCCAGAAATTATCAGTAAAGATCTGGAGAGCAGGACCTGGCAGCGGCTGTTCCGAGCTCCCCACACGGCTCAAAGCTCTGGCCGCAAAGCCTTCCGGGTCTTGTGTAAAATAACGCAAGGTCGGCAGGAAAATGACCAGCGAAGTGACTGCCAGCAGGATCAAGGCGATCACGGTTTGCGATCGCTTGCCCTTGGATTGGGTATGAAGCAAATAGAGCAACACTGCGAAAACAACGATAAACGGAACGATGCGCATCGGGCTGTAACCTGATAATCCGAAACCAAGGAAGATCCCTGACCAGATGAAATCATTGCGGTTTTGCCGCCGGATACCGCGGATCAGGAAAAACAAGGTTGGAGCCGTGAACATAGGGTACAGCGTGAAGCGCAGCGCCACCCTCGAAATGACGTTAGGCCAGTAAGCCACGCCCGCCAGGATAAGAGCAAACAGCCCAACCCACTTGTTCCCCACTTCTTTGCCCAGCTTATAGACGAACGGCAGGGTCATGACGCCCATGAACACTGTCCCGAGTTTAAGCGTCAAAAAGGTGAGCCCGGTTCCAAAAATGAGTGCAATGGCAGCGCTGAGATAGAACTGGTCGAACTCCCGTCCTGTATTTCGGGTGAAAAAGATGGAGTACTTCCCATTTAAAACATCGCCCACGTCAAGCAGCTTCTCGGCGTGGTCGCTGAACATCTCGCCTGGCACTTGATTCAGTTGGTAATAGCGAAAGAATAATATAAGGACAAATGCCAGGACGATCAAAATGGCCCAGGGGGAAATGTGGATCGAATTGAACTTCTGTTTAACGTCTTCCCACCGTTCGTTGAACGGCTTCCGCGGCCGCTTGACCACCCACACGGCCAATATCAAGAAGAAGGTCGTCCAAAACCACAGGAAAAGGTTGACAAAAGTGAACAGATTTCCGGAAAAAGCGATGAAAGAAACCAGCATTAGCGGAATAGTAATCACTGCCGGCACAAGCTGGATTTTAACCGACATCGGCTCGCTTTCATCCTTGGGCAATTCCGGGATGCTCCACTCACCGGTCACCACCGACAAAATCGTCACCAGGCCGGCAAATCCGTACAGGAACAGCGCCGTTGGGATGTCACGGTTGGTAGTATCCAACCGGGATTGTGCCAGCAAAGCCAGTACGAGGGCAAGGATGATCTTCCAAGGCCAAGTGCTCAATTTCCGTGTCACACCGGAAAAGCCCACCCGCGGCTTTTTTTCTATCACTCCAGTAGGTTCAATGACCGGTTTTTCGATAGTACTGATCGACTCCTGCGCGCTCCCTTGCGTCGTCATCGCTTCATTCGGGGGAGTTGCGGTTTTTTTTCGCCAAAAAGCAAGTTTATCTTTAAGGTAATCAAGAATTGAGGGCTCTTCCATAGAATACCGCCACAATAGGGATGAGTTTGCCTAAACTGATTAATCTTACTGCAACAAATTATTAACGACAAGAAGCCGGGATGGCCTCTTTGTTTTCTGAGCTTAATTCAAAAATAACAACCCAGATACAGTCACGAAACACGTCGGGCAATATAGAACGAATAAGCGCCGTCAGGTTGTTCCTGGGCTTCCGAATAGTATTTCCCGACGATCTTTTTGGTGAGGCTCAAATTCCAAGCTGTCGGCACCAGGATCCAACGCCTGAACAACCAGTGATAGACCAAGGAAGGCAGGCCAAAATAATGCCCCCATTCCAATGTGGCCAGCGCCTGGGGCGAGAAATAATGCCAATAACGCTCGACTGTAAACCCGGCTTTTGCCAACCTGGCTTCCCAAACTTCCGGTGGGTCGCAATGCTTATGCCGGGAGATGAAGTTGAAGAACCGCCGGTAAGCTTGTGCCAGTCCGTGCAGGCTTATTTTATCCAAGAATTTGGCAATCGAGAGGTTAGGTAAAAACTGGTGGTTCGGTACACAAAAGACGAATGACGCACCGGGTTTCAGCACCCTGGCCATCTCACTCAACACCGGGTCGAGTTCCGGGATGTGTTCCAACACCGAATTGCTCACCGCACTGTTGAAATAGCCATCGTTGAAGGGCATGCGATCTCCATCACCCTGGATGACCAATTGGTAAGCTCCGCGCTTCTGCGCCAGGTGCACCGGTCCCGTCCAGGGATCGAGCCCCACATCAAGTTTTTCTTTGAACGCTACGGACGCAAAGTGGCCGTCACCACACCCCAAGTCTAAAACGGGGCCTGGTAATGAGATATCGCGATAAGTCCGTGCCTCGACGGCTCTCAGCAGCCCGCGGAAATAAGGCAGCTCTGAAATATTACGCCACAGATAATCCGTCTCGCCTTGCGAAGTAGTCATTAAAAACCTCTGCCATGTAATTCTAATTGGATGCGAGCGAACAGGTCTTCGTATGCTGCCGCAACTACATCGGGGCTATAAAAATCGTCCAACGCTTGCCGGTCGGCTTGATAGATCGATGGGTTTGCCAGGATGTCCAGGACAGCCTCCGCTAATGCCTTCGAATCGCCAATGGGGATGATCTTCCCCATCTTGTGTTGCAGCACTGGCTGGCGCACCCCAGGCAAATCCGAAGCCACCGTGGGTTTGCCGTTCATCATGGCCTCGACTTGCACCAGGCCAAACGCTTCGGTCGAGTTCAGGCTGGGCAATACCAGTAAATCGATATTAGGATAGAACGTCGCCATTTTCTCGGGATCCAGCACGTCCAGAAAACGCCAGTTCCCCGATTTTTCGAATTGATTGACTTGCGGCGCCAATTTTTGGAAATAATGCTCTTCCCCCATGATCCCTTTATAGGCTCCGGCAAATTGCACCAGCGTGTTGGGATAGACCTTCAAAATCGCCGGCAGGGCTTGCAGAAGAACCTCGACGCCCTTTTCGGTGGCAAACCTGGCCGCCATGCCGATGACCGGCCAGCAATGGCCCGGGTTATTCACCACTGAAAACTCTTTTACTACTTCCGGGTTGACCGCGGGCAGTTCCACCGGTGGTGGAATGACTTGCAGCTTGGATAAGTAATTTTTGAGATAAACCGAATTTTCAGCATAATCCCGGGTATAGGTCACGATCCGATGCGTAAACCGAGCCGCCAGATGATTCATCAAATCCACTGCAAGGTTGGCAGCGCGGCTCATAAGGCCCGGCGGCATTAGTAAATCACAATGATATGTGATGATGGTGGGTTTCCGAAGCAACCGGCCGCGCAGGGCGATCCCTGCCGCGTCGAACTGTGGCAAATGGAGCTGGATAACGTCGCTCTCGGATACCAACCGACTGGCGATAAAGCCCAAGGTCGGCATGATCACCCCTTTGCTCAACCGGAAAAGTACCGGCGCCCGGATGATCCGTACCCCATCCATCACTTCTTCTGCAGCCAGGTCTTTGCTGTAGTGCGAGGTCAGGACGGTCACTTGGTGGCCGCGGCGTGCCCATGCCTTGGCCAATCGCTCGGCATAGATGGTCAGGCCGCTGGTATGAGGGCGATAATAAGTCAGGACAATCAACAGACGCATAAAAGGAGCTTACCCCTAGAATAGATCTTTGTTTAATTTTACCCAATCGAACAAACGCCGCACACCTTCTTCGACGCCAATTTTGGGCTGCCATTTCAATATTTTCTCGGCTTTACCGATATTGGAAATGTAAACCTTTTGGTCACCGGGCCGCCAATCGCCCCACTTGACCTCCAACGGCTTCCCCAGCAATTTTGCCAGCATTGGGAAGAATTCCTTCCAAACCGAAATGGTCTTTTCGGCACCGCCGCCCAGGTTGAACACCTGTCCCGCCGAAATTTCAGGGTGTTCGATGGCCGCATCGTAGGCGTCCAGCAAGTCTTCGACGAATAGAATGTCCCGTACTTGCTTTCCATCACCGTAGATGGTGATAGGCCGCCCCGTGACGGCGGCAATGACGAACCATGCCACCCAACCCTGGTCCTCCACCCCAAACTGGCGCGTCCCATAGATACAGCTTTGGCGCATCACCACCGTTCGCAGCCCGTAGATACGGGCATAATCGCGCACGTATTGGTCGCCGCACCCCTTCGAACAGCCATAGGGCGAATGAAAATCCAGGATCCTTTCCTCTGAAATACCGTTGGGGAAATCAGCGTAGTAATAGCGGTCGTCGTTCTCGGCAATGCGGACGTCATCCATCCCGCCGTACACCTTATTCGTGGAAGAATAAACAAAAATGGGTTTGCGTCCCGAAGCACGGGCAGCTTCAAGAACATTGAAAGTACCCAATGCATTGATCTCGAAATCTTCGCGCGGCTTCATCACCGAGGTGGTCACAGCGACTTGCGCTGCCAGGTGCACAATGATATCGGCATCGTGCGCAGCATCCTTGATCGCCGCCGCATCCCGCACATCACCGATGATCAGTTTGAAAGCATTATCGCCATAGCTTTCGCGCAGCCATTCCAGGTTAAGACGCGATCCGGCCCGTGAAAGATTATCGAACATAGTAACTTTTTCGCCCCGTTTCAACAATCGAGAGACGTAGTTCGAGCCGACAAAGCCGGCGCCGCCAGTGACAAGATATTGTCGCGTCATATTAACTCCATTCCTTGAATTTCAAATTACTTGAACCCGAGGTCAGCCATGATACTGGAAAACGACCGTCCTTCACGAAAGAGTCCATAAAGGCCAAGCAAACCATTCAACACGAAATGTAAAAAGTGCATCAAGATCCCATATGCCAGCGCCGTGGTTGCAGATACACCCAGCAGGGTCATTGCCACCACCGTTGAGCCTTCCCAAATGCCCACGGCTGCCGGTGCAGAAGGCAAAGCGATTCCCAATGCCAGAATGCCCACCACGAAGACCGGCCACCAGTATATCGCCTGGGGCACGAAACAACGCATTACAATATAATATTCGACCGCTGTCATCAACCAGGTAGCCACCAGCAATAACAGGCTAAGTATAAACTGACTTGGACGGGTCAGAACAGAAAGTCCACTCAAAAAGTTCTTCACCTGTGGCAGAATATATTTGCCGATGATTGGGCTGCGTTCGCCCCATTTTTCAAACCAACCTTGCACAAAAGCATGGTTCCTGGCGACCAGGTAAAGGGTGAATAGTCCAATGCAGACCAGGACGAGCGCACCTAATGCGGCTGTCCCCGCCCACGATAGACCCAACACCATGGGCAGCGTGGCCAGCACAAAGCCGGCAACAATGGCGAGATCATAAGAACGCTCGATCACGATGGTGGATAGCACATTCACCATACCAAGCCCGGTATCCTTGCCCAGGAACATGGCACGTGCCAGTTCCCCCACCCTGAAGGGAAGGATGTTGTTCAACAAATAGCCGATGTTGATCGTGAAAAACGTTTGCTTGACGCTGGCCTTGCCGTTCAACAAGATCTTCCAGGCCAGGCCACGCGTGGCATTCGATGTGATGAATATTGTTTCTGCAAGCACCAGATAACCAATCTGCACAGAAGAAAATGCCAACTTCAATTCTTCCCAGTTGGTCAAGCGAGAAACAACGTAAATTGCTGCGGCGCTGATGATAAACCCCGGCAGCCAGCGGCCATACTGACTCCAAAAGCTTTTCGGTTGTGAGTTCATTCTTCTTCACCAAGACGGAGAACTGCCATGAATGCTTCCTGTGGGATTTCCACGTCACCCACCATTTTCATCCGGCGTTTGCCTTTCTTCTGTTTCTCCAGTAATTTTTTCTTGCGCGTGATATCCCCGCCATAGCACTTCGCCAGCACGTCCTTGCGCAGTGCTTTAACAATTGCCCTTGATATAACCCGGCCGCCCGCCGATGCTTGGATAACGACATCAAAAAGCTGGCGTGGGATAAGCTCCTTCAACTTTGTAACCAACTTCTGGCCTTTGTGATAGGCCTGATCCTTATGCACGATCGCTGCCAATGCATCCACCGGCTCGCCGCCAACCAATATCTCCAGTTTTACCAGGTTACCGGGCCGGTATTGCAGGAACTGATAATCCATCGAGCCGTAACCACGCGTGCGTGATTTCAGATCGTCAAAGAAATCGACGATGATCTCGGAAAGCGGGATTTCGAAGGAAAGCTGTACCCGGTCGGGCGCCGGATATTCCTGTACCGTATACACGGCATGCCGTTTGGTGGCCAGATCCATGATCGTACCGTAGTATTCCGTTGGTATCAAAATATCCAGCTTCATCCAGGGTTCACGGATCTCCTTGACCGTCACTTCGTCCGGGAGTTTGGCCGGCGAATCGATCACCAGCACCGTACCATCCAGCATCTCAACTTCGTACTCCACGGAAGGCGCGGTGACAACGATGTTCAGGTCATATTCCCGCTCGATCCGTTCCTGGATGATCTCCATGTGGAACAAGCCCAAAAAGCCGCAACGGAACCCAAAATTGAGCGCCTGTGACGTTTCCGGGATATAGACGAGCGAGGCATCGTTAAGCTGAAGCTTCTCGAGCGCCTCTTTCAGGTCTTCGTAATCTTCGCCCTCGACCGGGTAGATACCGGCAAACACCATGGGCTTGGGATGACGATAGCCAGCCAGCGGTTTCTCGGCCGGCTCGCGGCTGTGAGTGATAGTATCCCCCACGCGGCACTCCCGTACTGTCTTCAGTCCCGTGGCAATATAACCGACGTCCCCTGCCTCCAGGTGATCGATGGGCTTCATGTTCGGCGAAAACACACCGATCTCGACCGGTTTGACGTCCGTATTGGTCGACATCATGCGCAGTTCGTCGTTCATCCTGATCGTCCCCTGCGTCACGCGCATGTAAGCGATCACACCCTTGTAAGAATCATAATGAGAATCGAAGATCAACGCCTGCAGCGCCGCGTGTGGATCACCTTTTGGCGGCGGGACCTGTTGGACGATAGCCTCGAGCACCTGGTCGACGTTCGTGCCATCCTTGGCCGAAATCCGTAAGATCTTATCCGCCGGTGTGCCCAATAAACTGTTCAGAGCGACCGCCACCACATCAGGCTGTGCTGAGGGCAGGTCGATCTTGTTGATCACCGGGATGATCGTCAGGTTGGATTCGAGCGCCAGGTACAAATTTGCCAGCGTCTGTGCCTCGATGCCCTGGGTCGCATCCACCACTAGCAATGCCCCTTCACAAGCTTCCAATGCCCGGCTGACTTCGTAGTTAAAGTCCACATGTCCTGGCGTATCGATCAGGTTTAATTCGAAACTTTGCCCATTTTTGGCGGTATAGCTCATCCGCACCGCAGATGCTTTGATCGTGACGCCTTTCTCGCGTTCCAAATCCATGGTGTCCAGAACCTGGTCCACCATTTCGCGGTCTGAGATCGTCCCGGTCAATTGCAGCAGGCGGTCGGCGAGCGTGGACTTTCCATGGTCCACGTGCGCAATGATACAGAAATTGCGGATGTGATCGGTGGGCATAGACGGAAGTTAGTATACCATTAATGCTTTTTGAATCTGTTCTTCCACATCTACCGCATTGTGATCGTCCAAATTCCAATGAGCCAGGAACTCGATGTTACCCTTCGGCCCCGTCAGCGGTGAGCGGATCAATCCCAACAGGCCATACCCTTGTGCTTGCGCATACCCCAGCACCGTTTTGAGTACTTCCTCATGGACAGCCGGATCGCGGATGACTCCCTCGCCTTTGGCGGCCTGCGCGCGACCTGCTTCGAACTGAGGCTTGATCAAAGCCACAACTTCGCCATTTGGCACCAGCCAGTTGTGGATGACTGGCAGCAAAGTTCGCAGAGATATAAATGAAGCATCCACACTGGCCAGATCGATCAGCTCAGGCAAAATTGCAACAAAGCGGGCATTGGTTTTCTCCATCACCACCACGCGCGGGTCATTGCGCAGCTTCCAATGCAGCTCGCCATAGCCCACATCGATCGCATAGACTTTATGCGCACCACGCTGTAGCAGGCAATCTGTAAACCCACCCGTCGATGCGCCGACATCCGCACAGGTACGGCCTTGAAGATCGGTCATCCCGAAAGCTTGCAAGGCGGCATCCAGCTTCTCTCCCCCGCGCGAGACGAATTTGGGGCCGTGGTCCACGCTGATTTCAACTGTTTCAGCCACTTTGGTTGCCGGTTTAAGGGCCACCTGCCCATCTACACGCACCTGGCCCGCCATCACCAGGCGTTGGGCAAGGCTGCGGCTTTCGGCAAGGCCTTTCTCCACCATCAGCACATCCAGGCGTATTTTTTCCATAATTCCCATTTTACTTCAATCATCGAGTTCACGATTTGTGATATATTTATCCTATGCTTCGATCAATCATCAAGACGATGCGCATTCGCCAGTGGGTGAAAAATGCTTTTGTGCTGGCCGCCCTGGTTTTCGATCGTCAACTATCCATTTTTTCTTCCGTCGAGCGTTCCGTTGCCGGAATGCTGTTGTTTTGTTTGTTATCCAGCGTCGTTTACATTATTAACGACGTGATGGATGTGGATGCCGACCGTCAGCACCCCGAAAAGTGCAAACGTCCCATCGCTGCAGGCGAATTGCCCATCCCGGTTGCTTTGGCGGCTGCCGCAGTGCTGTGCGTGGTGGTATTTCCATTGGCCTATTGGCTGTCGCTTGATTTTGCCGTTCTTTGCGCTTTTTATTTGGCAGTCAACCTGGCCTATTCCCGCTGGCTGAAGCATATCCCCTTGGTGGATGTTCTTGTATTGGCAAGTTGCTATGTGCTCAGAGTCGCCAGCGGCGTCACCCTGATCCATGTGGAGCGTTTTTCACCCTGGCTGTACGTCGTTACCACATTGCTGGCGCTTTACCTGGGCTTCGGCAAGCGTCGTGCCGAACTTTCCAATCTTGGCTCGTCAGCAACCGTCCACCGGCCGGTGCTGGATGGTTACACAATCCCACTCCTGGACCAATTCATTACTATTGTCAGTAGCACCACTATCGTCGCTTATAGCTTCTACACGTTCTCGGCGCCCAATGTGCCGGAGAACCATACCATGATGCTCACCATCCCCTTCGTTATCTACGGCATCTTTCGGTACTTGTACTTGATCCAGGTGGAACACGCCGGTGGTGAACCCGAAGAATTATTGTTGACCGATCGCCCGCTTCAGGCTGATATCGGCCTGTGGGGGTTGGCAGTATTGCTCATTTTTTATCTATCCTAGTCGACCAAAATGCCCGCAGTTTCCGCATCCGCACCCGGCAAGATCATCCTTTTCGGCGAACATGCCGTCGTCTATGAACGGCCAGCCATTGCCATCCCTGTCCATCAGGTCCAGGCAAAAGCGATCATCCTGGCAAACCCCAAGGGGCAACCCGGGGAACTCAAACTTCAAGCCCCGGCCGTTCAGCTGGATGCCTGGCTCGCCGATCTTCCCACACTTCATCCATTGGCGAAAGCCATTGATTTGGTGCGGGAGCATTTCCAGATCGCCACAATCCCAGCCTGCACCATCCGCATAACGTCCACGATCCCGGTGGCTGCCGGCTTGGGCTCGGGGGCTGCCGTCTCCGTGGCACTGATCCGCGCCTTGGGCATTTTCCTGGGGCATCCGCTGCCAAACGAACAGGTGACTTCCCTGGCTTACGAGGTCGAAAAGATCCATCACAGCAACCCATCAGGCATCGATAACACCGTCATCACTTTCGAACAGCCGATCTTTTTCATCCGTAATAAACCTTTCAAGCTGCTCAAAACCGGGACAGATCTCACTTTCCTTATCGCCGATACCGGCGTAAAGAGTTCCACGGCCGAGGCGGTGAACGGCGTGCGCCGCAAGTGGGAGTCAGATATGAGCAAATACGAAGGGATATTTGATTCGATCGGTCAAGTCGCATTAGAGGCAAAAACCGCCATCGAAAATGGACCCTCAGATCTGTTGGGCAACTTGATGACGCGCAACCAGGCATTGCTAAAAGAATTGGGTGTCTCCTCGCCTGAACTGGATACCCTAGTCGAGGTAGCTTTAAGTTCCGGCGCTCTGGGCGCCAAGCTTTCTGGGGCCGGGCTGGGCGGCAACATGATCGCCCTCACGCCGCCTGAAAAGGTCGATACAGTGAAAGATGCACTGCTGCATTCCGGTGCAGCTAATGTTATCATTACGCATCTGATAAAAAGCTAATGGAAACGGAGTAGATCGATGTTTTACTTCCTCAAACTGGGTGGCTCCCTGATAACCGATAAGAACAATCCCCATACGCCTAAAATGGAGACGATCAACCGTTTGGCGGCCGAGATCATGCGCGCCCGGCTCAAACACCCTGAATTGAAATTAGTCCTCGGACATGGTTCCGGGTCATTTGGGCATATGCCTGCCGCACGCTATCACACACGCAACGGTGTGCATACCTCGACTGAATGGCTGGGGTTTGTGGAAGTGTGGCGCGAAGCGCGTGCGCTCAATCAAATCGTTTTGGATGCATTGCTCGATACTAGTCTGCCGGTGATCTCATTTCCCCCTTCGGCCCTGGCAATCACCGACCGGGGTTCCATTAAAAGTTGGGACATATCACCTTTGAAGACCGCCTTGATCCAGGGGCAGATCCCACTGGTGTATGGCGACGTGGTCTATGATATCAGTCTTGGCGGCACGATTCTTTCGACAGAAGAGGCTTTTGTCCACATGGCAAAACTCCTAAACCCCAGCCGCGTCTTGTTGGCAGGGCTGGAGGCAGGCGTTTGTTCCGACCTCCCTGAATGCAAGAATATCATTCCTGAAATTACCCCGGCCAATATTCAAAAAATAGCTCCCTGGCTCACCGGCTCGAGTGCAGTGGATGTGACCGGTGGGATGGCAGAGAAGGTAAAACAGATGTTGTCGATCGTCAACCAAAACCATACTACGGATGCACTCATCTTTTCGGGTGAAACACAAGGCCAGGTCGAAAGCGCCCTACTGGGCGAACTGGCCGGCACTCGCATCTATTTCAAAGAGGTTTAATCATGCAAGTAACGCGTGAAAGTCTCGAAAAACTCGAAGAGCAATCTCTGGCACCCTACGCCGTGCACAGCAACAAATCCAAGGGACGTTTTTTTCCAGAGAATGAACCGGACTATCGCACCTGTTTTCAGCGCGACCGCGACCGCATTCTTCATACTACTGCCTTCCGCCGCCTTGAATACAAGACTCAGGTATTCATCAATCACGAGGGCGATTATTATCGCACCCGCCTCACCCATACCCTGGAAGTCGTCCAGACCGGGCGCACCATTGCGCGTGCTTTGGGCGCCAACGAGGACCTGGTCGAAACGATCTGCATGGCTCACGACCTGGGGCATCCTCCCTTCGGTCACTCCGGAGAGCGCGTCCTTTCACGATTGATGCGTGACTACGAAGGCTTCGATCACAACCAGCAGTCCTTCCGCATCGTCACCAAGCTCGAAAAACGCTACCCGGAATTCGACGGTCTGAATTTGAGCTGGGAAGTGCTGGAGGGGATGGTCAAACACGAAACCGAGTATGACCGTTCCGATGCCAAGGATTTCGACCCCGACTTGCGGGGTGACCTGGAAGCACAGATCACCAATGTGGCCGATGAGCTGGCATACACGGCTCACGATCTGGACGACGGACTCCGCTCCGGGTTGATTACACCAGAGATGCTCTCCGAGATCGAGATCTGGGAGATCGTGCTCGATGATTTGAATTGCCGGGACCAACCCGTGGACGAGATGCTGCGCCACCGCATCATCCGCCGTTTGATCGGGATGAACACCACAGACCAGATCACCGCCACAGACCAGCGGCTTAACCTATCCAAGGCGCGTTCTGTGGACGAGTTGCAGCGACTGCCGTATAATGTGGTCGGTTTCAGTGAAGACATGGCCCGCCGCAACCGGCAATTGAAGGATTTCCTCTTCAATAATCTGTACCGGCATTACCGGGTGGTGCGCATGGCGACTAAAGCAGAGCAAATCGTCAACCGCATCTTCGAAGCCTACCATGCCGAACCTTCCATGTTGCCCACGCACATCCAATCGCAGGTGGAAGAGCGCGGCCTGGAGCGCACCATCTGCGATTACATTGCGGGAATGACCGATCGTTTTGCGATCGATGAATATCAAAAATTATTCGATCCGGCCGCCCTGCCCTGAGCGACGAACGCCAAAATAGAAAGGGATTTATTAATGTCAGATCTATCTTACCTGACCGCCGAAGGTGCCGCCCGCTTGAGAAAAGAATTGCAAGAACTCAAAGGCCCTGCGCGTCTGGCGCTTTCGAAACGCCTGCGCGCCGCCATCCAGCAAGGTGACCTATCCGAGAACGCCGATTATATTGCTGCAAAGGAAGAACAAGGCTTCCTGGAAGGCAGGATCCTGGAACTGGAGAATACCTTGCACAATGTGGTCATTATCGATGAAAGTACCCATAGCAAGGATGCAATTGAAATTGGCTCACGCATTACCGTGCAGGAAGATGATTTTCCGCCTGATACCTATTATTTGGTCGGTCCCAAAGAAGCCAACCCTGAAAAAGGGAATATTTCATACGAATCTCCGATTGGCCGTGCGCTTCTGGGACATAAAGTGAAAGACGTCGTAGAGATCGAAACTCCTGCCGGAGCCCTCCGCTTGAAAGTGACAAAGATCGAATAACAGAAAACGCCCGCTAAAGCGGGCGTTTTTGTTCTTAATCAAATCTTTCAAACCTTCGACCAGATGGCCAATTCCAGCGTCATGCGGTCGAAGAAACTGTTGGCCGGCAAGGCGCCCTGGCCATAGTTCACGTCGACCACCCGGGCTTCCAATTGCAGCGTCGCCGTCTCCAGCAACACGCGTTGACCAGGTTCGATGCGCACCAATTCGCCCTTCGCCATTAGCTTCTGGCGGATGTTGGGGTCATTGAAGGCATGATCGCTCATCAACATCTTAGTGACAGTCTGGATATCGTTCTTGTCGAACAGCCAGACCTCGAAGGCGGTGACTTTCTTGGGATCGCCCACGCCGACCGTTTCCGTGATGCCCACCCCACATTCGCCCAAAAATTCACCTGATGGTGCATCGATGCTGAACGAGTCGTCATAAAGATCGTCACCCAGCATGTAAGTGGTCATGAATTGTGCAATAGGTGTTTCCTGTCCCTGGGCGGCGTAATCCGTTTGTTCTTCTTCCATCGGGGATGGTTCTTGCTCCAGCTTCGTCGAGGAAACCATTCCGCCCACCCCCTGCCGGTTGCGGACCACGAACAAATAGTAAGCTGCAATCCCGACCGCCACGGTCAGTGCCAGCAGGATGATCAAGATGATGATCAGCGGGCTACCACTGCTCTGGCTGGTGGGTGCTGGTGTCACGATGGGAGCAATTGCCGTCGCCTGCGACGTGGAAGATTGCAATGTGGGTGACGACGGAGTTTGGCTGACGTTGGCCGTCGAGCCTGCCGATTGCCACACCAGGACACGGAAGGCCTGCAGCGCTGTCGTATTGCTGGATGAACACGTCGAGGCATTAAGGCCGGAGAGGATATCGATCCCCTTATCACCCAATGCTTGATAACGGCGCAAGGCTACTGCCATGTTATTGTTCTGCGCATAAGAGTCGATCGTCATGCACAGGTAGTCTTGCTGGAAATACTGGCTGAGGTGAACTGGGGCTGCATCATACCATTGCACCGGCCACACCCACCAACCCAGGATGGGCAAGCCGATGATCAAGCCAACCAGCAAGCCTGCAATCGCAGTCGCCAGCGGATTTTTTAGCTGTTCACGTATTCTTTCCATGAGTCTCTACTCCGGCTGTCCAATTTGCCCGGCGGCCAGCACGTTAAGGATGTCCATTGCGGAACAACTTATTGATACGCAACCGACCCAGGCAATCCAGCTAATGGAAAAGGTGCAAGAACTATGCCGTTTCCGTGGAGGTCTCGGTCAACTGGTCCAACAAGAAGGTCTCTTCGCAATTCAAGCATTGTGCCTCGCGCTTATTGGCAATGACCAACATCCCGCCGCATTTCGGGCAGGGAGTGGAAAGAGGTTTTTTCCAGGAAGTAAAGTCACAGGCAGGATAATTGGCGCAACCGTAAAAAACGCGGTGCTTGCGTGTCTTGCGCTCGACGATCTCGCCGCCGTCTTTCGGGCACTTGACGCCAATCTTTTCAAGCCAGGCCTCGGTGTGGCGGCATTTTGGGAAATCGCTGCAACTGATGAACTTTCCATAGCGCCCCCAGCGGATCACCAGGTCGTGCCCGCATTCCGGGCAAGCCCGCCCCACTTTTTCTAGCTCCGCCTTCTGGACTGGCATTTCTGCCTCAGCACGCTTGACCTCGGGCTCGAAAGTGGTATAAAACGCGTGCATCACATCCGTCCACTTCTTTTGGCCGGAGGCAATGCTATCCAGGTCATTTTCCATTTGTGCGGTAAAGCCGGTGTTCACAATATCCGGGAAATGGGCAACGATCAGATCGTTCACCAAAATACCGGTATCCGTTGGGCTCAACCGTTTGGCTTCGCGGATAACGTAACCGCGCTCCTGGATGGTAGAAAGTATCGGAGCATAGGTCGAAGGTCGCCCAATACCATATTCCTCCAACACCTGCACCAGCGAGGCCTCGGTATAGCGCGGCGGCGGTTGCGTGAAGTGCTGTTCAGGAATCAAACGCACCAATTGCTGCTTTTGACCTTCCTCCACCCCATTCGGGATGCGCACTTCTTCACTTTGATCGGTCTTTAGGTCCTCGTCCTTTGCTTCTTCATAAACGACCAAATAGCCAGGGAAGCGCACTGAGGATCCCGAAGCGCGCAGCAAGTAGGTATGCGGCACGTTCTCCGAGCTTACTTCCACCGACAGCGTGTCATACACCGCTGACTCCATCTGCGATGCCATAAAACGCTGCCAGACCAACTGATAAAGCTTGAACTGGTCCGGCGTCAGGAAGGGTTTCATCTTGTCCGGTACTCTGAACACCGACGTGGGCCGGATGGCTTCGTGCGCTTCTTGTGCCGAGACCGCCCGCGTGGTGTACTTGGGCGGTGCGGGAGGCAAGAACTCTTTGCCGTAGGTCTTTTCGATCAGTTCACGTGCTTCTTGCTGCGCCACCTCGGCCACGTTAGTCGAGTCGGTACGCATGTAGGTGATCAAACCGGTGCTTCCGCCTTCACCCACATCCAAACCTTCATAAAGCTGTTGCGCCAGGACCATCGTCCGCCGCGCCGTATATCCCGACCGGCGCGAAGCTTCCTGCTGCAACGTGCTGGTGATGAAAGGCGCCGAGGGCTTGCGCCGCCGTTCGCCGCGTTTGACCTTGGTAATGCGGTAATCTGCCTTCTCCATCTCGGCAAGGTAATCTTTGACGATACTTTCATTGGCAAGCTGCGGATCTTTTTCATCAACCTTCGCCAGCTTGGTGAGAAAGGTCTGTTTGAGGCCCTCAGATTTGAACTCCGCTCCGATGCTCCAATACTCGACCGGCACAAACGCATCGATCTCGCGTTCACGCTCGACGATCAGGCGCAGTGCCACGGATTGCACGCGGCCCGCGGAAAGCCGGCTGCGCACTTTTTCCCATAAGATGGGGCTAATGCTGTATCCCACCAGGCGATCCAGGATACGTCGAGCCTGTTGGGCATTCACCAGGTCCATATCGATATCGCGTGGGTTGGAAAAGGCTTCAGCAATTGCCGAGTCAGTAATTTCATGGAAGACGACGCGTTTCGAAAGTTTTGGGTCGATCTCTGCTGCTTCCAAGAGATGCCAGGCAATTGCCTCGCCCTCGCGATCCGGATCGGACGCCAGGTAAATCTCTTCGGCGTGTTTTGCCAGTTGCTTGAGTTCCTTGACCACCGGTCGCTTTTCATTGGGGACGCGGTATTTTGGCTTGAAGTCATCATTCACATCTACTGAAAGCTCTGAGCGCAGCAGGTCACGCACGTGCCCAACGGAAGCTTTAACCGTGTAACCTTTGCCAAGGAAGCGACCCACCGTTTTAGCCTTGGCCGGTGACTCGACGATGACCAGCTTGCCGCTCCGTCCGGCCATGGGGTCACGCGCCGGCGGGGTCATCCCTTCGTGAGCAGGTGTTTTCCCAATCCTGTATAAAGCCGTACCGCAAACGCCGCAAACGCCACGGGTGATCGCTGTCCCTCTGGCGTTGAATTCTGCTTTCGGCTCTAAGATTTCACGTTTGGTCTTGCACTTGACGCAATAAGCTTCCATCAGGTTCTCTCCTACAGATAGTGTTGGTAACCTTTTTGCTTCAGCAAGTTGACCAGGTTGCGCACTTTCTGAGCATCATGTCGCGGACAAATCAGCAGGGCATCATTCGTGTCCACAATGATGAGGTCGTGTGTTCCGATGGCCACGATGAGACGCTTCCGATCTTCTGCACAGATCAATGAACTCCCCGTCTCCATCCCCAGATAATTGGCACCAATAATGATATTCCCGTTTTCATCGGGTTTGATGACATCGAACAACGACTCCCAGCTTCCCACGTCATCCCAACCCATGCCGATGGCAGGTAACACAGCCACGTCGCGGGCGTTTTCCATAATACCATAATCGATTGTTTCGGGCTTCACGCCTTGCCAAACGGATTTCAAAATCTCCGATTGGCCTTCGCTGCCCCAAGCGGCGCCGATTGTGTCCAGTTCCAATTTCAACCCGGGCATCAATCGCTCAAACTCGGCCAGGATCTTATCAGTACGCCAAAAGAACATCCCCGAGTTCCAGTAGTGGTTGCCCATTTCCAGGAATTGCTTGGCAGCAATCTCGTCGGGTTTTTCCTTGAACTTTGCTACCCGATAAGCGCGATGGCCGGCAAAGTCCCCCAACAATTCCGCTCCCTGGACATAACCGTACCCGGTTGCCGCGTAGGTTGGTTTAATCCCCAGGGTCACCAGAAAGCCCTGTTGCGCCAGCGCGAATGCTGATTGCAGCAGCGACTGGAACAAGTCGACATTCTCGATGTAATGGTCAGCCGTCAGCACAGCCATCGTGGCGTCGGGGTTACGTTTCTGCAGCACTGTCGCTGCCAGCCCCACCACCGAAGCCGTGCCACGCGGCATCGGCTCCAAAATGAAATTTTCTGCCGGCAACTCGGGACATTCCTTTTGCAAAGCTGGTGCCTGTTCAGCAACCGTCACCACTAGAATATGATCAGGTGCAAACACACCCTTGAGCCGGTCGATTGCCATCTGGAACATGGTGCGCTCGCTCACCAATTTGAGCATTTGTTTCGGCCGTGATTGCCTGGAAAGCGGCCACAGCCGGGTGCCCCCGCCGCCGGCCATGATCACTGCATAAAAATCGTTTTCCTTGGTCATTTATCCGTCCTATATAAACCAGAAGTCTCCCGCACGGCCTGATACGTCATGGTGCCTGCCTGGCGGACCATGCCCTTAAGTTCCATCATGACCAGCGCTGCGGAAACCTTATCCACCGATAAACCAGTTCGATATTGTATCTCATCTACATGCAAGGGTTCGTCCTGGAGTACAGCCAGCAGTTTTGCCTCCACCTCATCGGCCGGCAGCGCCAATCTGGCTTGGCGGTATTCCTGTACCTGTTCCAGGTTCAACACTTCGAGCACTTCTTCGACGTTCAGCATGGGACGAGCGCCTTCGCGGATCAACCGGTTGGTGCCTTTACTTTGCGGTGCAAGAATACTCCCCGGCACTGCAAACACTTCCCTTCCCTGTTCGACTGCGAAAGTGGCAGTGATCAGTGCGCCGGAAGTTTCGCCGGCTTCAATCACCACCGTGGCCATCGAAAGCCCAGAGATGATGCGGTTGCGCGGTGGAAAGTTGTTACTCTCCGGTTGGGTCCCGGGGACGTATTCGCTGATCAGCGCACCACGGCCGCAGATCTCTTCGGCCAGCTTGCGATGCTCCGGCGGATAGATATAATCCACGCCACTGCCCAGCACGGCAATGGTCCGACCGCCTGCATGCAACGCCGCCTGGTGCGCCACTGCATCCACGCCGCGTGCCAGGCCGCTCACTACGGTGACATGGTTGGAAGCTAAAAAGCTGCTCAACTCCTCGGCTACCTGCCGGCCGTAGACGGTCATGCGCCGCGTTCCAACCACGGCGATGGCCCATTCATCTTCCAGGGACAACTCACCGCGCACATACAGCGTCGGTGGGGGTTGGTCGATCTCTTTCAGTCGCCGGGGATAGACCTCATCTTCCCAGGTGATTACTTGAATGCCCTGTGCTTCGATCTTCTCCCAAATTTGCTCAAGGTCGACCTGGCTTCGCACTTTGTACAAATTCTCGATGATCTTTTCGTTCAACCCCACTGATCGCAATTCATCTGCAGGAGCCTGCCAGGCAGCATCCAGGCTGCCGAAATGCTCCAGCAACGCTTTCAGCCTGACTGCGCCGATCCCCCGCACCATATTAAAACCAACCCAATAGGCCTTGGTGTTCATATTTTTGACGGTAGGAGTTTTACGCCCACTCCGGTGGTCTGACGATCATGATCTGCTGTTCCAGGTCGATCGAAATGATCACATCTTCGAGGGCCGGGAACAAGACTTCCTTGCCATCCGCATCCCGGATAACATACACATCATTCGATCCGGTCTGAAGGATTTCGTCCAGCTTGCCAAATATTTTACCAGACTCGTCCTTGACAGTCAGTCCGACCAACTGATGATGGTAATACACGCCTTCCGGCAGATCGGGCAAAGCATCAGCACGGACGAAAACTTGCAGATTATGCAACTCGCCTGCCTGAACTTCATTTTCGACACCTTGAAAAGTGACCAGGAAGTTGTTTCCATGCGGTCTGATGCTTTGGAACTTGACCGGTAGGCGCTGATCTCCCAGATAGACTTCTTTGCCCGGTTTCAAACGCTCTGGAAAATCAGTGAGAACTTCCATGAGAATCTCGCCGCGAAAACCATGTGGGCGGCGCAGCTTTCCCACCACCAAGAACACAGGCTCGCCCGGCTGGGGCGAGCCTGTCACATCTTTTTTGATTGCTTTCCGAGTTGGCTGTCGTCCGCTCATCGGGGCTCAACAATATCCATGGTCGCCTGTTTGCCATCACGTGCTGCAGCCACCCTCAACAGCACCCGCATGGCGTTGGCGACTCTGCCGCTTTTGCCGATTACACGTCCCATATCTTCCTTGGCAACCCGTAGCTCAAGATAGACCTTGCTACTGTTTCGGTCTTGCTTGACCTCCACCTGGGAAGGGTCATCCACTAAAGATTGAGCGATATATTCGATAAGCTCTTTCACCGCATCTCCTTCTCTACTCCCGGCATCAGTTGCCGGCTTACGATGAGGTCGCGAAGAAAAACCTTACTACGCCACAACTTTACGACTTTCATGGGCAGCTTTAGCTTCTGCCATGAGGGTCTCGAGCGGTTCGCCGGCCTTGAAGCGGGCATAGCGATCCAACAAACCAACGTTCTTGAACAGCTTTATAACCGATTCACTGGGCTGGGCACCCTTGCTCATCCACTCATAGACACGATCCTCTTTCACATCCAATGTGAAGGGATTGGTGCGTGGATTGTAAGAACCCAGGATCTCCAAAAACCTTCCATCCCGTGGGGATTCTTTGTCAGCTACCATGACGCGGAATGTGGGTTGATTTTTGAGACCTGTTCGGCGTAAACGGATACGTACCATGAATTTTTCACTCCTCTTTCATTTATTATCGGGTTAAGTATATCACAGCCTGTCATTATGATGAAGAAGGTTGAGGTGCGCTGAAGGGGGCGCAAACCTTCTCCTCAAAACGACGACAGCTTATGCAAACATCCTGGGCAAACCGCGCCCACCTGATTTTTGTATCTGCTTCATTAACCGCTGCGCATCGCGGAATTGTTTGATCAGTCGATTGACATCCTGAACGTCCATCCCGCAACCGCCGGCGATCCGCCGCCTGCGGCTGGCATTCAACACGTCCGGGTCGCGGCGTTCTTCCACCGTCATCGAGTTGATGATCGCTTCGGTGACTTTCAGTTGTTTTTCGGCGTCCCCGGGGTCCACTTTGCGTGCGGCCTGTCCCAAATTTCCAGGCATCATGTCCATGATTTGGGAAAGCGGGCCCATCTTACGCACTTGCTTGATCTGAGACGCAAAATCTTCCAGCGTGAATTCGCCTTTCATCAACTTCTGGGCTTGCTCCGCAGAAGTCTTGGCATCATACGCTGTTTCCGCTTTCTCGATCAAGCCCAACAGATCGCCCATCCCCAGGATCCGTGACGACAACCGGCGCGGGTCGAAACTCTCGATTGCCTCCAGGCCTTCACCAGTACCGATGAACTTGATGGGCACACCAGTCACGCTGCGTACTGAAATGGCCGCACCGCCGCGGGCGTCACCATCCATCTTGGTAAAGAACAAGCCAGTCAGTGCAACGGCGTCGTGGAAGCCTTCGGCAATGTGCAGCGCTTCCTGCCCAACCATTGCGTCGACCACCAGCAGCGTCTCCACCGGGTTGATCTTCGCTTTGATCGCCCGCAATTCGTCCATCAACCCCTGGTCGAGCTGTGACCGCCCTGCCGTATCTACCAGCATGACCGTCACCCCGCCTTTTTGGGCCTGACGGTAAGCGCGTGCCACCAGCTCCGGCGGTTTGATGCCGTTTTCGGTATAAACCGGCACGTCCACCCGCTCACCCAGTGCTTGCAGTTGCTTGATGGCAGCCGGTCGATATGGGTCGGCAGCCACCAGCATCACACGCTCGCCCTGGCTGCGCAGCGCGCGGGCCAGCTTGGCAGCCGCGGTGGTCTTGCCGGAGCCCTGCAGGCCGACCAGCATCACCACGTAAGGCTTCTCGCCGGTCAAATTCAGCCGATCCGGCTCGCCCAGTGTGGCGATCAGTTCTTCATTAACAATCTTGACCACCTGTTGGCCGGGGTTGAGCGCCTGCGAAACTTCAGCGCCCACCGCCCTGGCACGGACACGGCTGATAAAATCTTTTACCACGCCGTAGTTGACGTCCGCTTCGAGCAAAGCCAGGCGCACTTCGCGCATGGCAGCATCGACATCCTCCTCGGAAAGTTTTCCTCTCCGCCGGAGTTGCTGAAAGATCTGGTCAAGACGTTGGGTCAAATTTTCAAACATGGTGTTAACGGGTCAAGATTGTAGTCGCATATTAATGAATGGTCAAGGGAAGCGGTAGCCTGCCGCACGTTTTTCTTAAAGTCGTTGTTTGTCATTGCGAGTCGAGCGTTTTTTGCTCGACAAAGCAATCTCAGGAGCAAAAATCGAGATCACTACGCCGCTGGAAGATCGCCAGCGGCTCGTGATGACAGTTCCCGATTTAAACATCGTACTTTAAGAAAGTCCTGTAGCCTGCCGCAATATAAGCAACTTAAGTGAATGCTACGGGTTATTAATATACATAAATTTATGTACTCGCTATAGGCAAGTCCATTTGGAGGAATATGACCAAGGTCGC
>JBEKEX010000006.1:0-32407 GCA_050013615.1 Anaerolineaceae bacterium | reverse complement strand
AGCATTTGGTAGGTATACAGGATATGCGCCCAGTAATCGTTATCGACGGGAACCATGATGCGGTGCCAATAGATGGGAGTGCTGGCCGCAATCACCAACAGCACCAAGATGGCAAGTGCCAAATAGTTCTGGCGATGGAGAAAAGATTTCATTGCAAAACGATTTTATCGTAGATGTCAAAGGAAGGCAAATAAATATCTGCTTCAGTCACAGTAACGCAATCTTGCGGAGGTGGGGTAGCCTCCGCAAGATGGAATATTGGTTAATTAAAATGGGTACCTTACCCGCTCACAATGAATCGTTTATGACCCTGCCCGTTGTTGCAACAGCGTAATAAGGGGATCAAGGAAGAGACGATCGTAACCACCGCCAAAACCACCACGACCGCCGGCACCAGGAGTACCTGAGAAGCCAGGCTGGGGAGTGCCACCATTGGCAGCCTCTTGAGTCTGTCGCTCTGCCTGGCGCGTAGAGATCTGGTCAGGGCTCTGGGTCGGGTAGTTCCCGCCGTTCTGAGCCGCACCGGGCGTGTATTGGATGTTATATTGCTGCATCAGGTTCTGGATGTCGCTCTGAGACAAACTTAACGCCTCGATGGCCTGGGTCTGGTCGCTGGTCAAAACGGCTTCGATCTGCTGGTACAGCGATTGCATGTCAGAAGCATTGCCGGAGCCGGACCCCGCAGGAGCTTGAGGAGTGGCATTGGCATCGGGGGTGGCGTTCGAACCACTATCACCACTGTTGGCGCCGCCATTACCATTGCCAAAACTTCCCATGGTTGATTGAAGCTGCTGGAAGAGCGGCACCAGTTGTTTGGCCTGGTCGGCTGTGACAGCATTACTCGTGCCTTCCAACTCCAAGATGCCCATGGCCAAACGTGAATCCAGGCTGTTGCCCTGGCTGCCTGACCCGCCTTGGTTGGCAGGTGCGCCCTGGTTATCGGTTCCGCCTTGCCCGCTGGATTGGGCGCTTTGGTCGGAGCCTTGAGGCACGCTCGCCGCCTGCTGCTGGCCGGCGCACGCCGCCAGGACCAGAATCAATACAAGCGCAAATGCTAGACTTAATTTCTTTTTCATTTCGTAACCTCTAAATGTTTGAACTGTGAAATATTCTTGTGTATCACATTCAAAAAGTATAGTAGCTACTTATGAAAAAGATGTGAAGAAATTGCGAATCTTTGATAAAGGTTTGAAGTGCCTGATAGCCATGGTCAAAGATCGAGGATTTCCCATGCATGCTGGCGCGCATGCCGCCGTAGCCTGGCGTCGGGCGTCACCGCCACCGGGTGACTGGCAAGAGAAAGTAACTCAAGGTCATTGTGCGAATCGCTGTAACACCAGCTCCCATCGAGGGTCAGAGCATTTTGTTCGAGCCACAGCTTGAGCTGGCGCACCTTGCCTTCGCGGAAAGGTGGATCGCCGCTGACCTTGCCGGTGAAGCTTCCATTCTTCACCTCGGCCTGGGTGCAGATCAGGTTTCGAAAATCGAGCATGCGGGCGATGGGTTCGGCGATGAAGTTATTGGAAGCGGTCATCAAGAGCAACTCGTGGCCCTGTGCGCGGTGCCAACCCACCCGTTCAGTAATTTTCGGGCGCACCATGCTCCTGACCTTTTCGAGGTATACATCCCTCATCCGGTTCATCTCATCAACCGGATGCCGGGTCAGAGGGCGAAGCAAAAATTCTTCGTATCTGCGGAGGTCCAGGACGCCGGCTTCGTATTGAGCGTAAAAAGCAAGCATCCTTTCCCTAAACAGGAAATCGACCAACTTCTGCTGGTACAAAAAGTCATTCCAGGACCGCTCGCTGTCCCCTTCCAGCAAGGTGTAATCCAGATCGAATATCGCCACAGGTCTTGGGTTCATGCCGCCTCGATGAAGGAAAGTTTATCACCACGACCGTACCATTTTAGTACAGGAATACTCCATTGAAATCCGGCGTACAGCGATTTCAGCCGGTTTCGGGTCTTCCAGGTTTTTTGTCTCGATGCAGCGGAATTCCTACCGCAATCAGTGCTTGCCGCTCACTTCTTTGGCAAGATCAGATACACCCCCAGGACGATCACCAATAGACCGACAACGCGCTCCCAGGTGATGGGGATGGCTGTCGCGCCCGCCAGCCCCTTGGCGTCCACGATCACCGAGACCACCATCTCGCCCAGGATAACCGTGGCCAGGCCGGCCGCCACACCGGTGAGCTGCAGCGAGAAGGCCACACCGGTGATGATCAGGATGCCCAGCGCCCCGGCGATCAACAGCATGACCACCGCGCTGGCCGGCAGGTTCCAGAAGCTCTTCCCCTGGATGAAGGTAAGCGCCAGCACGAAGACGCCCGCAATGATGCCGCCGGCGAAGTTCATCAACAGGCCCGTGCGGAAGTTGCCGATCATGCTGCCGATGCGCGTGCTGAGCGTGGACTGTGTGCCGATGGCGACGCCGGTGACCAGCGCGCCGAGGATGCCGAGAAGGATCGGGGTTTTCATGGGGAAGAGCTCCTTAACTCTAATATTGAATCTAATTATAGTGTGTGTCAGCCGGACCCCCCACCCGTTTTATAGATACCCTTAGTGGGCAATCAATGTATGCGAGAAGAACTGGAGCGGGCTCTGGACGATATCGCAGCTAAACAAGCAATAATGGGGAAGCCATAGAACCAACGCCAGGATGCAAATGATGATCGAAGCGCCATAAAAGACCAGGCGACGATCCAGGTGCTCCGGCGAATTGTCTGCCGTGGAACTTTCATCGACCTCCGGCTTTCGCTGAGCGAACTCCAGGCAAGGCAGGTTGGCCGAGACCGCCAGTATGGCGAAATTAATACAAGTGACCGTGAACCACCGGCCGTAATCATAGGCCGTGAAGTAGATGGGCAGGGAAAAAAGGAACGGGATCAGGAAATACTTGCGAAAGAATAAGCCCGCATACCGCCGCGCCGACTGCGGGGCGAAGGATTGCGCTGAGCGGGAACGGAGGATGGAATAGACTGCCTGCCGGACGAGATACCAGATCGAAATTCCCAAAATCGGGAGGATCAGGATCCAGGCTTCCCAATCAAAAGAAATCACTTCGCGCGTGATGTAAGCGGCTTGACCTAACGACCACTGCATGGGAATGAAGGAGCCGGGCAGGGTCGATCCGCTGAGCTTATCGGGTGGCAGCATGCAGGAGCTTTCCCGCAGCGCGCCGGCGGCCAGCCACTTGTTACAGATGCCAAGCAGCGTCGGATAGCCCGGTGTGCCGGCCAGATACACGACGCCGAATGCCAGCGCCGCAGGGAGATACAGCAGCCCGCTCCACAAGGCGGCCTGCATGAAGGTGCGCCCGGGCTTCATCCGCAGGACGGTCAGCGTGATCATGGCGTGCAGCGGGACGAATAAAAGAAAATTTCCTTCGTGGACCAGGATGATGGCCGGCAGGAAGATCGCGGTGATGGGTGTCAGCCAGCCCACATAGCGCCGCAGGTTCTTTTCCGCAAGCGCCGCGCTGGCTCCCAGCGGAAAGACTTTTTCGACGACGAGCAAATGCAGCAGCACAGTGATGGTGCCGAGGATCTCCTTGCGGGCGATGGCGCTGTGATCATGGAGGTAGAAAAAAAGCAGAGAGGGAAGGAACAACAGCCCGAACAAGATCAATGGATGCAGCGTTCTCCAGGAGCGCGCGACCAACCGCACGTAACCGAATGCCACGATCAGGATCAAGACCCAGGAGAATACAGCGACGCATTCCAGCGGCGAGATCCCGGCCGGAACCAGACGCCAAATTTCACCCGATAGCCCGCGGCGGATGAATCCCTGGGAATAATCGATCAGCCAATCGGTATAAGCCCAATAATCCAGGCCGGTGCCGAAGGCGTCTTTGGGGAACCAATAGATGACATCGCGGATCCAGGCGGCAGAAAAAACCAATAATAATAACGAATTGAGAATGAGACGGGGTTGAGCAAGAAAAGATTTCAGGCGTGTTCCAAGCGTCATTTCCAACCTCCGGCCTACAGGCTGATTCGAGTTGTTATATCGATGCCAACAAATCCTCTGTTGATTTTATACTCATTTCAGCCCTCAACAGCCTGCTTCAGCAGCCAAAGCGCTGCATCATTGTGGAGCAGAAATCAGGCAGCAGCTTGAGGACGGCGAATGCTTTTCACCAACCCGATCAGGAGGTTGGCCATGCCCATGATCCAGCCGACGGGATAGGGCAAAACCAGGACTCCCCACCACATGGAATGCCCACTGTCACCGCCGATGCCGCCAATGGCGGTCAAGGCGAACATGGCGCCGACACCCACAACCATGAGAACAAACACTGCAATCCAGTACGAAAGCAAGCGGCGCTCTACCCGGCCGAGGAAGGTGCCGATTAGCACGAGGGCGCTGCCGGCGAGGGTGACCACAGAGCCTTCAAGCGGATCAATGGCACCAAGCAGCATGGCGATGCCGCCGGCGATAACGAGAATGCGAGACCAAAGACTGCGTGTGTTCATCGGATCACCTTTCTCCTAACAGTTCTTCTAGATGCAACTTCTATCCCGGCGATGTTACTCTTTCTGCTCAATAGTATAGCTCATCCGAGCAAGTGCCGACACCAAAAAGAGGTGCGTCCCTGACGCACCCTACTCTTCTGGCGTAATTCAGGGCTGGCGACCCTATCTATTTCATTACTTGGAAATTGATTTGTTGCCTGGATAACCCACAATGTAGGTGAAATTGAATATGGGTGTGCCCGTACTTGCCTGGCCGGTTTCCCAAACATAATCATTCGTACGAATGGGATCCACTAAATCATTCAATTCCTTTTCCGAATAGACTCTCAAAAGTGAAATTACGCCATCCCAACATGTAGCCAGCGGGACTACCGGGAGCAAATAGGTCCACAAGATCCGCGAAAGCCTGAATGGGCGAATGAATGGCGTCACAAGTAAATAAGTCATTAAGGTAATAATTGGAGACAGCACCAATAAAATGATTCCGGCGGGTGGAATAAGGCTGGCTTCAAAAACTCCGATCGCCTTACCCTTCGCTTGCGCATCGGATAAGATCTTTCTGGCATCTTCTGGCCGGAAATGGTGGAAGCCTTCGAACATCGTTCGCATTCCATCCATATCCTCCGGCACGTCTCTGGCATCGATTGAATGAGGACAATACTCAATTCCGGGTAAGTCTTTTTCATCGACTTTCGTTATCGATTTTGGATTTGGATACTTATCCGTTAAAGTAATTCTTACCGGCAGGCCGCTATCATTGAGCTGTTTTTGCAGGTTTCTCCAGGGCCCCATTCCACCGGAACATAGATCGACGATCTTTGACGTCTTCGCCTGTCCCAGCGCTTTTTGAAATATCGGGACAAGGTTTTTATGACCCGCCCCCATGGAGGAAGCAAATTGTAAATAATCCGTTTGGATATCCCGAAACTCCTGCGGATACCAGGATAAATCGGTAAATTCGAACAATTGTATTCGAGTCATAGAATGTTTTCACCCTAACGGTTTGGCTCACCCCCCTTTGGGGGGCAGGTCGGCGGGAGCGACCACCTGCCCTTGGTGCTTTTTCCAAGGACCCGGTGCGCGCGATGATAGGCGTGGTTCATAATCACTAAACGACCTGAACCATTTCATCAAAGGTCATATGCACCTCTTCTTCAACGATCGGCTTCATTTCATCCCACATCTCCATAAATACTCTTTTACGCCTCTCTAATTCATCCAACGTAAAGGAATGGAGAAGCATGGTATCTTTAATCCGTTCTTGAAAATGACGGGGCAAACGCTGCAGTTGCTCAACGCAATAATACCGCCATTTCATATCAGGCACGAGTTCATTATTAAGAGCGAACAGCATATCGAAGAAATAGTTAATTCCCTGGTCAAACATATGGTGTGCGCTGATGATATTGCCCCGCTCGACCCATAGTTGGGTCAAACGATTAACATACCATTCCGAAAGTGTAAAGCCTGACATGATAAGCCATTTCTTCTCGTCTTGACGCAGCGGAACCTTATCCTGAAGTAAATGAGCGATTTTTCCTTGTTGATCAAAATAAATCTGCCCCTGAGAATAAGTCCAGCGTTTTGGCATATCCCATGAGCTCGTAATTTCGCTTTCATAATCCGATAACCAAATCTGAACTTCAATTCCATCCACTTTTAAAAACTTATCTTTCAAAGGAAAGTCTGCTGACGCTCTTTTAAAAATAGCAATATCAATATCTGCTAAGTGATCGAAATATCCCCGAGTAATTGCTCCCAAAAAGACAATTCCAACGACATCATCGGTTATGTACTTTTGTGCGAACGTTTTAGCGATCGCGATCGCTTTCTTTAAAAGAGCCGGGTCTGAAGACTGAATTGAGAATTTCGTACTCATATTCCCATTGATCCTTTTTTCCAAGCCGTTGAATGCGCCCAACGGCTTGGCTCACCGGCCTGCACCCGTTTTTTGGGAGAGCGCCTGCCCCAAAGATAGGTGCGTCAGGGACGCACCCTACCTACTGGATTTAGCTTAGAAACAAAAAAACTCGAAGCCAGCTTGTCCCGGCCTGTCGACCAGGTAAAAATATTCGAAAAACCGTAGAATCCCCAACTTCAGGTGCATGCTTTATTAGGCCACGTCTATGTCATCACAACTTAATATTTTTCCGAAGCCTAACCTTTGCTTCTTCTACTTCAATCGCATGTTTGAGGTTTTGGAGTTCTTGTTCTTCTTTAATGCGATGTTCTTCTTGCAAATCTTGTTTATATCTTTCGGTTACCAGCGGTATCCATGATTTAAAGTAATTAATGAGGTCTTGAACCATTCCTTCTTCAGACCTAACCTTTGCACAATTTCCTTCAAAAGAAAAAGTTTCTGGTCCTCTACCTATTACGGATGTATAACTCCCCATATTGAGTAAAGCGTTTATCCATTTTGCATTGACAGGTTGACTTAAAATCAGGGTCAACATGCCCTTGTCCCATTCATAGTCTTCAATTTTGATTGGATTTGACACTAGCGGATCATCAATTTCTGAAGTTGGAATGACAATAGATCTAAGTTTGCTCAACCGTTGTTCTGAAATGTAAGTTGCACCGCGTATTTTTAGTAGTTGTTTCACTTCATTGATGGAATTAAAACGTTCTTCAGGGTTTTGGCGAATCATTCTTTCTACAATCTCATCTAGATATGTATATTCAGAAGAAACAGAAGAAATGGTTTTATAGCCCGTGCCTTGAGGAATCTCATGGGTAAACATTTCATTTAGGATAAGTCCAATTGCAAAAATATCTGCACGATTATCAATATTTCTGCCGCGAACACGTTGTTCAGGTGCTGCGTATTGAAAATTGGCAAGCCTATCTTGCGCTTTTGTTTCTACGGCAGTATAAAGTTCATCTTCTGTAAATCTGGCTATCCCAAAATCAGCTAATACCAATTGGGTGTCAGTTGTTTTATATAGAATGTTTTCTGGCTTTATATCTCGATGAACTATGTCTTGCAAATGTGCGGCTTCCATCCCATCTAATAATTGAGAAAAAAGTCGAATAATAATTTCTGGTTTGATACCATTGTTAATTAGATTTCGTAAAGAAGAATCATAGAATGGCATTACATAATATGGAATTGCCACATCATTATCAAAAAGCACCCCGCTATCTATGATGGAAATGATGTTTGGATGTGATGCGCGCTGACAAAATCTTATCTCGTTTTCAAATCGCCTACGATTATCAGTCGTTACCCCCTGTCTTTTCAATAATTTCACCGCAAATTTTTGTCCATTGTCATCTTTTACTTCATAAACAAAGCCCGAACCACCCTCACCTAAAAGACGAGTACTGATGAATCTAGAAAACGTGGTGATAAATTCAATTTGCTTTGTTTTTGCCATTGATAATTCCTCAAAGAAGACACCCAATGATTGGCGTTACCGGCACGAGTGGAGCAAGCGTCCGCTGGAACCGGTGTTGAGCAGAATAGCAGAAGAGTGACGACATTCTTTCAACTCATATTGTCCTACTAAACAGCATCAAACTGCAACTTGTTGCCACTGCAAAAGAATTGCCAGTTTCTGAAAAACCAACAGCACGAAATTCGCAAATATCATTAGTGGCAATTTTGAACCCATTTTCAATGTTTTGAAACAGACTTGTATATGGCTTACAAAGAAAAATATTAGTCTGTGTCCAGGGCGATGTGATTGTTTCGATATTCCAGCCATCATGCGTCGTAAGTGGCAATCCGCCCCCAAAAATACCAGCCACGTGGACGGGCTCGTCTTCTATTGGGGCAATTCCCAATGCCGTTAATTTTATTTCATCCAACCAATTATTGGATGTGTCAGGGTTTCTTGAAAGTTTTTCCCCATGGACACCATCAAACAAGCCACGTCCTTGAGAAGACACAATCAATAAATAGTCTTTTTGGCCGGCATAGCCGATAGCCAAAAGTCCACCAATCGCAAAATCACCAATTAATTTCCAAGGAGATGGAGGTAAAACAACAGGAAGTGATTCAACTTGCTTTATATCTATGGTCATAATATTCTTTGGTTGGCAGATAAAGTTCTACCCAACTATTAATTTTACGGAACATTGATACGTCGCAATTATGCCGTATTGTCACCCATCATCAGTGTGTTATAAAGCAAAAAACACTTAATCATTTCAAGCATGCAACTGTATCCCAACCTCAAAAGTATTATATACCAACACCTTTAAGAATTTACGTCCTATAAACGACCAATCAACCCCCAAATCAAGAAAACTGCTCAATCAGACTCGCGATGTTATTCGTCTGAGCATTATTCCTACAGCATCGAATATCTTTTTCTTTGCAATTTCCCCGCACTTCGTCATATTTATTGTACAATTGACCTTTGGGCTCATCATCCCCACATTCCTTCTCAGGATAACTCATTGGATAATCAACGTCCCTTCCCCTATGATTTCATCGACCGCGTCATCATCTCGAAGGCCGATATCGAGCAGCGCGTCCAGGTGCTGGGCGAGACCATCACGCGCGACTACCAGGATTCGGAAAGAGTATTGCTGCTGGGCCTGCTGCGCGGCAGCGTGGTCTTCCTCACCGACCTGATGCGCCACGTGCAGCGTCCCATCACCATGGATTTCATGTCGGTCTCCTCCTATAACAAATCCGAATCGAGCGGCTTCGTGCGCATCGATTCGGATCACAAGACCAACATCCGCGGCTGGGACGTGATCCTCATCGACGACATCGTCGACTCGGGCTACACCATCCGCACCGTGCGCAAGCTGCTGCTGGACCGCGAGCCGCGCAGCCTGAAGGTGTGCGCCCTGCTGGACAAGCCCGAGCGCCACAAGGTGGACATCACCATCGATTACCTGGGCTTCACCATCCCCGATTATTTCGTGGTGGGCTACGGCCTGGACTACGACGAAAAGGGCCGCAACCTGCCCTACATTGCATCGATCGATCTCAAAAAGCAGGGGGCGTAACCATGCCGCTGGACATTGTCGTAGGTGCACAATGGGGGGACGAGGGCAAGGGCCGCGTGGTGGACCTGCTCTCGGAAGAATCGCAGGTGGTGGCGCGCTACAACGGCGGCGATAACGCCGGCCACACCGTCACCGTGGGCGAACATATCTACAAGCTGCACGTGATCCCCTCCGGCATCATCCACCCCGGCACCATCGGGGTGATGGGCAGCGGCATGGTGCTCAACCCGCAGGCCCTGGTGGAAGAGATGCAAATGCTGCACGCGGCGGGCGTTTCGATCACGCCCGAACGGCTGTGGATCTCGGATGCGCTGCAATTGATCACCCCCGCGCATCGCCTGCTGGATCGCGCTCAGGACGCGGCCCTGGGCAAGGCCCAGATCGGCACCACCGGGCGCGGCATCGGCCCGGCTTACGTGGACAAGGCATCCCGGCACGGCCTGCGCGCCGGCGAGATCCTGGATGCTGCCGATTTCGAATCACGCGTGGGCGACCACTTCGAAGAAACCAATAAACTCCTGTGCGACTGGTATCACCAGCCCGCCATGGACGTGAACAAGCTGGTGGCGGAATACCTGGACGCCGCTGCTCAGATGCGCCCCTTCATCCGCCGCATCGGACCCCTGGTGCAAGCCGCGCTCAAAGACGGCCGCACCGTGCTGGCCGAGGGCGCCCAGGGCACCTTGCTCGATGTGGATCAGGGCACCTATCCGTTCGTGACCAGCTCCTGCACCACCTCCGCCGGTGTGTTCGGCGGCCTGGGGCTGGGGGTGCAGCCTGTGCGCCGCAGCATTGGTGTGACCAAAGCTTTCCAGACGCGCGTGGGGGCAGGGCCTTTCCCCACCGAGCTGGACGGCGAGATGGCGAGCTTCCTGCGCGGCACCGGCGCCAACCCCTGGGATGAATACGGCACCACCACCGGCCGCCCGCGGCGGGTGGGCTGGATCGATCTGGTCTTGCTCGGCTATGCCCAGGAGGTCAACGGCTTCAACGAGCTGTTCGTGACCAAGATGGACGTACTTTCCGGCCTGAAGGAGATCCCCGTTTGCGTGGCTTATGAACGGAACGGGAAGAAGATCGACACGCTCGATTTCTCCGGCGATGCCCGCCTGCTGGCTCAGTGCAAGCCTATTTATGAAACTCTGCCCGGCTGGCAGGAAGACCTGCGCGATTGCCGGGATTGCGGGAACCTGCCCAAAGCAGCCCAAGAGTATGTGGATTTTATCGAGTCGAAGATCGGCGTGCCGGTAAAGACCCTCTCGGTCGGCTCGGAACGCTCGGCGATGATCACCCGGAATTGACCATGAGCGATTTCACCGGTTATCAAAGTCCGTTCAGTTGGCGCTATGGCTCCCCTGAGATGCGTGCCATCTGGGGCGAGACCAACAAGCGCTTGATCTGGCGCAGGCTGTGGGCGGCCATGGCCGAGGCGCAAATGGAATGGAAGCTGGTGACCCCGGCGCAGGTGGCCGACCTGAAAGCCCACCTGGCCGAGGTGGACGTGGCCCAATCGCTGGCGGTCGAGGTGAAGCTGCATCACGACCTGATGGCCGAGATCAAGGTTTACGCCGCGCAGTGCCCGCTGGGCGGCGGCATCATCCACCTGGGCGCCACTTCGATGGACATCAAGGACAACGCCGAGGTGCTGCAAACTGCCCAGTCGCTGGACCTGATCCTGGCGCAGCTCAAGGAATTGTTGAGCGTGGCTGCCGAAGCCGTGGAGCGCTATGCTGCCCTGCCGGTGCTGGCGTTCACCCATTTGCAGCCGGCCGAGCCGACCACGCTGGGCTATCGCCTGGCGAATTTTGCCCAAGATTTGCTCGGAGATTATGAATCTCTGCTGCGGGTGCGCGGCGAGCTGAAGGGCAAGGGCTTTAAGGGCGCAGTGGGCAACGCCGCCTCCTACGTCATGCTCTACGGCGGGCTGGAGGGCCAGCGCCGCTTCGAGGACTTGATGAGCCAGGCGCTGGGCATCCCCTTCTTCGACGTGACCACCCAGACCTATTCGCGCAAACAGGATTACAGCGTGCTGAGTGCCCTGGCCGGGCTGGCCGCCACAGCTTACAAATTCGCCTTCGACCTGCGCTTACTGCAATCCGAGGTCATCGGCGAGCTGGGCGAACCCTTCGGCGAAGCGCAGGTGGGCTCGTCGGCCATGCCGTTCAAGCGCAACCCCATCGAAGCCGAGAAGATCGACTCGCTGGCGCGCGCCGTCTCCACTGCCCCGCTGACCGCCTGGAACAACTATGCCAATTCGCTGCTCGAGCGCACGCTGGACGACAGCGCCAACCGCCGCACGCTCTTCCCGGAGACTTTTTTGGCCGTGGATGAGATCCTGTCCACGCTGACCAAAATCCTCACCGGCCTGCGGGTCAATGAAGCCATGATGCAGCATAATTTACAGACCTTTGGCCCCTTCGCGGCGGTCGAGCGTGTGCTGATGGCCGCCGTCAAAGTCGGCGCCGACCGCCAGGAAATGCACGAGGTGCTGCGCGCGTTGAGCATGGAGGCCTGGCGCGCCGTGCAAACCGGCAAGCCCAACCCGCTGGTCGAGCAGGTGCTGCAAGACGAGCGCATCACCCGCTGGGTTGCGGCAGCGGACCTCCAACAGTTGTTCGCCGTCGAGGGCTATACCGGCATCGCCGAATCGCGCTCGCGCGAGACCGCCCAGCGCATCCGCTCGATCATCACCCGCTAATGAATTAAGAATAAAAAAAGAATTGATATAATAGCTCTACAGAAGGCAGGCGCTACTCTGGATATCGATGACTTTCGGTCTGCTATCCAAACCCGACCGTAGGCCTGAACAACCCTGAAAATGAAGCGATACAAAGTGATATTGAACCCCGCCGCGGGTCACGGGAACGGACTGCAGTCACTGCCCCTGGTAAAACAATCTCTCGATCAGCTCCACCTGGATTATGACCTGGTGGTCACCGATCATGCCGGGCAAACCACCGAACTGGCCCATCAGGCTGCCCTGGATGGTTTCGACGTGGTGGTGGCTGCCGGCGGCGACGGCACCATCAACGAGGTGGCCAACGGCCTGATGGCCTTCAAGCTGGCCGGGGGTCAGCCGCCCGCCATGGGTGTGCTGCCCGTGGGGCGCGGCAACGACTTCGCCTACAGTCTGGACCTGCCCATCGAAGTGGATAAAGCCTGCCAGGCGCTGGCCGCGGATCGCCGTCGCCCAATCGACATCGGCAAAGTGACCGGCGGCAAGGTGCCGGAGGGCCGCTATTTTTGCAATTGTGTCGGCATCGGCTTCGACGCCGTGGTCACCATCGAAGTGGTCAAACTGCCGCGCTGGGGCGGCTTTGCCAGCTTTATGTTCGCTGTCATCAAGACCATCTTCCTCTATACCCGCCCTCCGCTGGCCGATATCGACATCGACGGCCAGGTCATTTCACAACGTTCGCTGATGATCTCGATCATGAACGGCAGGCAGCTGGGTACTGGCGCCTTCATCACCGCCCCCGATTCCCTGCCCGATGACGGGCTGCTGGACCTGTGCATTGCCGAGCAAATGAACCTGGTGCAGATCCTGCACATCATGCCACTTTTTATGAAAGGCACCCAGGCCACCGAAAAGACGATCAAGATGCGGCGCGGCGTCCACATCACCGTCACCGCCCACGACGGCCCCCTGCCCGCTCACATGGATGGGGAGATGATCAGCATCGAAGGCAAGAGCCTGACGGTGGAATTGCTGCCGCGCCAGCTCGAGATCATCTATTGATGGTAAAGTGGGAACAATGGGTCTTTCCAGACAAATCCTTCTTGTCCTTTTCCGAGCTGTAACCGGTACGATCTTCCGAATCGACGACGCCCAACTGGCACAGGTGCCCGATCATGGACCGTTGATCCTGGTCACCAACCACGTCAACCTGCTGGAACTCCCCATCATCTATTCGCATCTGCAGCCCCGCCGGCTGCACGGGCTGGCGCTGGCTGCACGCTGGAAAAATCCTATCCTGGGCTGGGGATTGACAGCGTGCGAGGCAATCCCGCTCGAACGGGGCGGCATCAACATGGATGCCATGCGCAAAGCCTTCGATATGTTGAAGTTGGACCGGATATTGCTCATTGCTCCGGAAGGCACCCGCAGTTACCACGGCCAGTTGCAAAGCGGCCATCCTGGCATTGTTCCGCTGGCCCTGAAAAGCGGCGCACCGCTGCTGCCGATCGGTTATTATGGGGGTGAGAATTATAGGGAAAACCTAAAGAAACTTAGGCGGACCGATTTCCACCTGGCGGTTGGCAAACCTTTCTGCCTGAATGCCGGTGAGGAACCGGTAACCCGCGAGGTGCGTGCCCGGATGGTGGATGAAGTGATGTATCAACTGGCTTCCATTTTGCCGGAAGCTTACCGGGGAAGCTACACCGACATGTCGAAGAAGACAGAAAAATACCTGGTCTATTCACCGGCTTTGGAGTAATAAATTTGGTGAAAAGCTACGAGCCTGGTAGGCGTGGCACGACTTACCCGGTTATGATGCGAAAGCCAAAAGAGTCATTCAAGGCCGTGGCTGATTGCTACGCACACGGAGACCCATTATCAGGCGCGGAGGGCAAAGTTGAGTAGCAGAAAATAAAACCCCACTTCTGCAGGGAAAACTGCAATCTCATCAGCTCATCGACCCGAACTCGAGCCTGAAACCAGGCGGATCCAGGTTCAAATCCTATCCAGACACATTTGCCTGCTATTTTAGTGCTAGAATGAAATATCTACTACGATAAGGAGACACCTCTCCATGGATAATCAAGAGCTTCGTAAACTTCTCCAGCAGCTTGATACTGAGGTCAAAAACACCCGGGCGGTTGACGAAAAGGGCAGCGAGTTGCTGCATGACCTTGAAGGGGATATCAGCGCCCTGCTCAAACGTTCAGACGAGAATCCCGTGCAGTTGCATCCCACCGTTGTTCAGCACATGGAAAGCGCTCTCGATCATTTCGAAGCGACCCACCCCAGCCTGACCGCTCTGATTTCCAAGCTGCTTGAATCTCTGAGCAACGTGGGGATTTGAACTGATCGTGGCCCTGGTCTTTACGAATTCAACTACAGCCACGGAAACCTATCAGCGTTCACTGGCTCGTCTGAAATCGTAGATGTCCTCGAAGTGGCTGTATGGCTCCCACCCGTGGACGCAAAGCCAATTCACAATCCAAAAGCGCACCGCAACCAATTCCGGGTTGGCGATCGCCACCTGGTGCTGCTGGTGGTCCAAAGCCCCGATCTGCAATTTGGGCGATAGCGCTTGCAAGTCTTTAAGCAGGTTTTCCATTTCGGCATCATTCGTGCAGACAATATGCCCGCTGACGCCGGTAAACCCTTCGATCCTGGCAAATTCATACTGAGACATTTTTCTCTCCATTGAACAAAAAGACAAGCCTTAGTCAGGCTTGCCTCTTTTTTGACATCGTCTTATCCGGCTTTATTGTACTTCCATCTAGGGCATTCCACCGGGTCACCACGGCTTGAGCCATCCGTTCGCCCTCGAAAACGGCCAGCTCGCGCTGGATTGGCCGTAGATACATCTCCTGGTAATCCGTGCTGCCGACGTCAGCCACCAGGTCCAGTTGGTAATCATCTTGCAGATATCGAACGAAAAATTAGCAATTATAAGCTGTGCACTTCAACCCGCATCGGATTATTTTTGAATGTACATTTTGAATGCGATATCGTCTTTGAAATCCGGCAACGGAACCGTCACGGTGCCGCCTGTTTGAGAAAGGGTCACCGAACTGACGATATCGGTCCCGGTCTTGGGGTCGTAGAAATCCACCTTCCACTGACCCGACGACCCGGGCACGGTCAGCGCCACGCTCGATTTGGAGACAACTGAGCGCATGTTCCAATTGGGCGGCTCGCAGGACGCGTCCCGGAACCAGCCAATGATCAGACTGCTGTTGCCGAGGGTGGCTCCAACCAGATCTCCAGAATATTGTGCAGCAACGGGCTTGAAGCCGGTCATGTCCACGCCATCGATGAATTTGAATACCGGTGCTTCGACGTCGTCGTAACCTTGAAGGAAAGACTGCCCCATGTTCTTGAAATAGAACGCAAACCCGTCCTCCCACCAAAGCGCCCTGCCGTTCATGGCGCCCGAAACGAGTTCCGCCCAAATGGCATGTTGGACACCGATGCGGGCGTTCGGCGAAATGGTGATGGCTCCACCTGAGGTGTCAGGAGTTAGCGCGCTCAGCCCGGATTCGCCAATCAAGACCGGCTTGTTGTAGGTACGAACGAGTTGTCGGACCTCACTCAGGACAGTAGTGTCGAGCATCGCCGATGCTGGATAAGGATGCAGGTTGATAAACTCGACTGCATCGCTGCGGAAAAAGTCGCTCCAATTGCCCGTGTCAGCCAGGGAGGCAGTCACCGGCCGGTGGAGTGGATCGGCATCCCGGGCAGCTTTCGCCAACTGCTCGACGAGATAGATGCCATCCGCCTGATCGATTTCGTCGATCAGATTGACTTCACTGACGACCTCCCAGGCGAGAATATTTTTGTGCGACTGCCAGCGCGTCACCACATTTTTGAACCATTGAATATAAAGAAGCTGGGTGGGCGAGTCCCGTTTGTAGATATCGCGCGGGTCTTTGGCCGGACCGCCATTCACAGAATTAAGTGGATTGTGCAGCCAGGTGCTGTAACCCGTATCATTCCAATCCATCCAACCTGTAAAGTAGGGGATCACATACAAATCGTCCGCTTCGGCATGGGTAATAAAACTTTCCCAATTCCTGTCCCAATCCCGTTGGATGATCCCATCCGAAGAGTAACCATAGCCGTTGATCCCTCCCATCGCCCCGTTGTCCAACCCAACCCGCACGACGAGGTCTCCCTGCTGATGAGCCCAGTCGGCCAGCATATCGAAATCGCTGGGGGTGTTGCCTGCTACATTCCTTGAAAAAAGGAAGGTGGGCTTGCCGTTCAGGCTGAAATAGAGATCTCCCGGATTCAGCGTGAGCTGCGGAAAAGGAGCTGGGGTTGGGCTGGCAGTCGGGAGTGGAGCACTGGTGGGCTGGAGAGGCTCTGTCGGCACGGGGCTGGGGTTGGCCTGCACGCCGGTGGGTGCCGGCGTCTGTTGTGTGCCGCAGCTTGCCAGGAGCAGGCTGGCGGCGCAAAACACATAGAACAAGCGGATGACAAGGGCGGTTCGGATTTTCATGATGACTCCTCCTCAATCATTGGGGGTTACCCCCGGATTCCCATGCCCGATGACGACTGTATTGATTTTCACATGATTATCGCTGAATTTTGCACAGCGGGCAATAAGATCGGAGCGACCAATTCATCCCTCGTTGATACCGTGATCACTTTTGAGTTGATGAGGAAATCCCGGGCATCTGCTGATAACCCAACTCATTGTATACAGCAAGCAGGGGCAAATTCAGGACGCTTTCTTCGGCGTGAACAGATTTCACCTTCAGCACGTCGTGGGCATAACGCAGGGCCACCCCGCCGACCACATGATAGGGAAAGCGAAATCGCCCAAGCAGGGAGACGATCCAATTAAGCGCCTGGCTGATTGCGTGTGAGTCGGGAGTCGAGGTCATATTCAATTCTCATCGAGCGGATTTCATCTCAAAAGGAATAATTTACAGGTGCCGCTGAAAGGAACTTAGCTTTTTCTTCGCTTCCGAGGCAGTGCAAAAAAGACTAATAGGCCAATCGCTATCGGACCAAATAGCCACCAATAGAGGCTAAATACCGGGCTCATGATTGTAGAAGGAGAGATCAGGTAAATTGCCAAACCAAACACAACCAAAATAACCAAATTGAGCAGAAAATTCTTTATAAATTGCACGACCCACCTCCCGAAATCATTTTCATTATAGCAAATTTATTAAAACGAATGACTTGTCCGGTTGTAACATGTCATTTCAATGTCATTTCACCTGAGGGCTCCTCGGCCTCCCACAGCGGGATGCTGCACTCCGAAGGAACTCTGCGCGACCCCAAAAGGATACTGCGCGGGCAGAACTCGAATTACACCCCCTCATTTCATTGATTATATTGAAGTATGGGCGCCGGAACCTGGCGGTTATAAGAATGGTTGTAAAATTGAATTGATAATCGGCGATGAATCAATAAATAAAGGAACTTTTGGACTCATGACTAAATTCCTTCACTTCTATCAATCACATCTTTTTTTTCGATTTCTAATGCTTCTCCTCATCAGTATCATTTTAGGCATACTCTGGTTTCTATACCTCTATGGTCGTTACCCACTCTATTTTACGAATATAAACTGGATTTATAAAGCTGGCGGGGATGTTTTTCAACCCCAAATTGGCTGGGAATGGTTCCGCCAAGAACCCTGGCACTTTCCCCTAGGTCGCATCGATGCCTATAGTTATCCCTTTGGAACTTCCATTACCTATAACGATTCAATTCCAATAATGGCAATACTTTTCAAATTGCTTTCATCCCTGTTTACTCAAAATATCCAATATCTGGGGCTATGGGAACTGATTTCTGTAATAGGTCAATTGTTTTTTGGTATGTTAATTCTGGGGGAATTCACTCCTTCATATTTCAAGAAAATTTTAGGGGCGTCGATGCTCGTTCTTGCTCCTCCGTTGATCTTTCGTGCTTTTTATCATGATTCCTTAACTGCACAATGGATATTGTTGGCAGCAATCTGGTTCATTATCTTGGAATATCGCCATAGATTGTGGCAGGGTGCCTGGGTAATTTTGTTTGCAATGGCGACCCTGGTACACCTCTATTTTGTAGCTATGCTGGCGCCCTTGTGGGCAATAAGTCTGTTTTTTCATTATAAAAGGGAAAATAATAAATGGATGTTGATTTTGGATGTGCTTACTGTAGCCGTTGTGATATTTTTAGTTGGCTATTGTATCGATATATTCAGCTTGGAATCTAAAGATCTTGAAGAAGCAGGTTTTGGAAATTTCTCTTGGAATCTAAATGGATTTATCAACCCGCTTCGATATTCTGCCATCTTCAAACAAATGTCAACTGGCACCACTGGTCAATATGAGGGCTTTAGTTACTTGGGATTAGGTAATCTGCTTATTTTGCCCGTTGCCTTGATTTTATTTCTTCGGAAAGATTATTCGCCTCGCCGGCTGTTTTTCTTGCTACCGTTTGTATTTGTTTCAATTTTGTTTAGTTTATTTGCGCTTTCGGACAAGGCGTTTGTAAATACTCAACCTTTATGGAATATTCAATTACCTGGATCTATTTTAAAACTTTGTGCTATGTTTCGATCATCCGGACGTTTCATTTGGCCGGTATTCTATTTTTGGGTATTATTTGGCTTGATCAGTATTATTCGTAATTTCCGTTACGCAACGCCGTTTATCTTATTGGCATTGGTTCTTCAATTAATCGATATACAACCACTTTATTCCTCAAAAAAATCTACCGGCTTTGAAGATTATCACTCTGGTATGCAGTCAGAGTTTTGGCAGGCAGCGGCTAAAACCAATCAGCATATTATTTTAATTCCTGCATTGAATGCTTATTCGTTTTACGAACCATTTGCTTTATATGCTCGCGAAAATAAATTGACTCTCAATTGGGGGTATTTTTCCCGCGCCGAGTATGTGGACATCGAAAATTATGCCAATCGGGTCTGGGAAGGCCTAAAAATTGGCAAGACAGACCAACAAACGATATACATTTTCTGGGGATCTGATTGGGAAGGACTGGCCAAGAAGGATCTTTCAAAGAGCATGCTTATCTGCCAAGTCGATGGTTATGAGGTTGTATTAGCTAAAAACAACGATCTAACTCAGACCAATTTTGATCTTCAGCAATATTGTTCTTTCCCATAATTCGCTAAAGTTTCAAAAGACATCCAAACAGGTTATAAAAGAGTGATCTTTCATAATCTCCCGCTGTAATAAAGTATATAAAACAACTTGACGGGTTATGCCATTTAAAATAGGATCACTATAATTGTAATGAGTCAAAAAAAGACATGCTTTTATAAAGCATGTCTTTTTAAATCATCAGTTCCTCGACCATGCCCCCGCTTGTACCCCCTTAGGGGGTAAACCTGCAACCTGGCGGTTCTGGGTTCAAATCCCGGCCGGCGAATCTTCAACCCCCGAATTTACTCATCGTTCAATCCCTTGCCCGCGAGAATTTGGGGCATGCTTTTTTCGACCCTCTCTTCCCGGGTTTTGGATAGCTTGGGCTGCGAAAAATAAAAGAGATAACCCCTTTGCCGTCCCGGAGTCAAAGCCTCGAAAGCAGCTTTCAAGGCAGAGTCTTCATCCAGCCTGGCTTGAAACTCTTCAGGGACGGCATACTCCGCGGTCGTTTTGTGTGCCACCTTCAGACCGGCCTTTTCCACTTCGATGGCTTCTTGGATATAGGCTTTCAAGACGGGTTCCAGCTCGACGATTTCATCGACATCGGTGAAGCGGATCTGGCGCGCCGCCTGCACGTTCTCCGTTTGTTGGATCAGGACCTTCAGCGTATCCTTTAACAAGGCGCCTTTGACGAACAGGATCGCACAATATTCTTTGAATCCATGGATCAAGACGACGTTCTTGTCCTGAAGCGTGTAGGTGGGGACGCCCCACTTCAATTCTTCGGTCAATCCGCAGCCCAGGATGATCTCACGCAATTTCGTGAATTCTTCGCGCCATTTTTCATTTCTAACCAGGAATGCATCCACCTTGGGATTCTTTTCAGTCATTTTAGTTTCTCCTAAAAAGGATATCGATATCGTGCGTTTATTTGTTGGGGCGCAATAGTACCAGCGGAATTTCCCGTGTGGTCTGCTTTTCGTAATCGGCATATTGGGGCGCTGTTGCGATGACTTGGCGCCACGCCTGGGCGCGGTCTTCGCCGGATAGCACCTCGGCGGTAGCGAAGATAACCTTATCGAGCACCTGCACTGTAACCTGAGGGTTGCTTTTTAGATTGTGAAACCATGCCGGATTGGTGGGTTGCCCGGCGTTGGAAGCGACAATAACATAGCCGTCCTTATGGTCAAAACAGCCGAGGGGTGTTGTGCGTGTCTTGCCGCTCTTGCGTCCTGTTGTAGTAAGCAAGAGCACCTTAAACCCGCGCATCTCTCCGCCCATCTTGCCGCCCGAAAGACGATAAAAAAATACCTGGAGCGCCATAAATACCTTAAATAGAGATTTCATTGTGCACTATTCCTCATGAGAAAAACATTCTCGATAATCAAAACAGTTTAGATTCATTCAGTCTCGTCTACCATTTATCACTTATACAATGATTATAGACATTATTGACAATAATACGCATAATAAGTTTATTAACATTTTGCTTGCATTCTAGGAAGGACAATCAGTTAGTGTTATCGCACATTTTAGGTGGACACGACGGGGATAGACCTGCAACCCGGCGAGATGCAATTCAATATCAAAGTCGGTTTGCCTTACCACTCCCCCCATAAGCTCCGGCATGGTCATGTCCACCTTGGGCAAGCGCATTCAAGAACATAGGAAGACTTTGAAGCAATAAAAAAGCACCTGAAACAATTCAAGTGCTTTTTTCGCCGGTTCATTGTTTGGGTTAATCCGTAATGCTTCTCGAGACCGCCACGACCATCAGCCACAGTGCTGCTCTTCTGACCTGCATTTTCATTTCTCCTTATACTATCCCGATCAGGGTGTTGGTGTGACCGTTGGAATTGTTTGTAATCCCTGCTGTAACGCATCGCGGATAGCAAAGTAGGCAGGTTTGGGATTGTAATCTGCATCAAACATCAACGGGGCAGCGTCGGGTATATTGAGGCACCCATTACAATTAGTGGTAATCGCGGAAGTACCATCGGAGATACCCCATGTTGTGAAGCTGGCACACACCCCAGATTCAAGGCATGCCTCCATCATATTTCTATATAGATCCGCTTGATATTTCCATTTATCTGTCTGAGAACCAGGAAAGGTATGAACGTTTACATCAATCTCAGTAATGTAAACCTTGACGCCCAAATCCCCAAACCGGCGCATGGTGTCGATAACATCTTGCTTTTGGGGGGGAATTTTACTGTTCCAAGGCGTAAACAGATGCATTTCCATCCCAACAACGTCAATGGGCACTCCTTTGGCTTTTAAAGTTTTTACAGTTTGGTATGTCTTATCGACATTTTGAGTTGTAGATGCATCGCGTGGGCTTTCATTATTATCCCCATTAAAGATGAGAATTCCATTTGGATCCGCTGCCCGCGCCGCGCGGAAAGCAATTTCGATGTATTCTGGGCCAATTTTGTCATTCCAAAAATCGGTGCCCGGGTAAAACGAGCGTCCTATGGCCTCGTTTGCAATGCTCCACTCGGCCACTTTCCCCTTGTAACGGCTGACAACCGCCGTGATGTATTCCTGAAGGATTTGGATATATTCCTGTCTGGAATAATTACTGTTTTTCAACCATTCAGGAATGCCGAATGTAGAATTTTCAGTTGCACCAAAAATTAAATGAGAGGCTCTAATTTTTAATCCGCTGTTTAAAGCGAAAGATACGGCTGCATCTATTGAAGAAAAATCATATTCACCACGTCCTTTCCAAACGCTGGTGGATGAAAATTCGTCAATTGCGACTATATCAAAATCCTGTTTCAGGATGGACCATGCTCGCGGATCGCGCATATTGTATATTGAGAACTCGGTGCCCATGGTTATGCCATTTTGTTTGGCAAGCTCGGGCAGAGTGGGCAAGGTTTGCGTTTCTGGTTGTGCTTTACCGGAAGGGGCTTTTTCAAATAATATTGAAGAAACCACCAGGGTGGAGTGGGGCGCAGAACTGAGCCCAAGGTAAAGCATTTGCTTTGCAAATATTCCATCCGGTAAATGAACGCCTGCTAGACTGGTTAAGTCAACTGTTAAGACATTCTTTCCATTTTCGTCGAGAATGGTGATTGATTTTCCTTGAGGATCGTTGGAAACAAAAGTAAAAGGCTGGTTTGAAGGAATACCCAATGAGAAGGTTTTATTTTCACCATCAGTCGTTCCATCCCGAATGCCCAGGATCAATTTCCCCGCCTGGACAGCAATGTCAATCCGGTTGGTCCCCTGCCACCAATTTCCCGAAACAGCCTCAGGGATACCCAACAACTTGACTACGCCATAATCGGTGTTTTGAGGGGCCATTTTGGCAGTAAATCGGAAAGGTGAATCCATGGGCATCCCCAGCCCTTCCGAATCCAGGTAAGAGTCGCTGGTATTGTCGATGGTAACTTGATCGCCATCGAAAGTGGTTGAATTATTAAGAAAATTGTTCATCACATCAACGGGTTGCCAGGGCACTTGTTGGAGTGATAATTCGGGTAAACCGGCCGTCGGGCCTTCCAGGGCATCCTTCTGGATGTATCCCTCCAGCTCCGTTCCGTTAACGGATACATCCACTTTAACAAAATCCACGTAAGTGCCACCGGGAAAAACTTGTGAGCCCTTGGGGAGTTGGGCCAGGGTTTCATAACCAACGTTCCCGGGCCCGGAGTAAAGAGTTGCTGCCGCAGAAAGTATTGCGGATGGAATGGCTGAGGCAGTAGGCTGCGTTAGCGCGGGTACACCCGAAGGTTTCGGACTACAGTTCGCAAGGATAAGACTTGCTACGACGATCGTTCCGAGAAGGTGAATCCAGAAGTTGGGCTTGGTCTTCATATCAAACTCCTTAATCGAATCTGATAGACATTATTTGCCTCATGCCATAATGTTGTGCTTTCTCCTCAGCTTTTTGTTTACTGCATCTCCCCAAACAAGTTGTTTTGATTATTGCATATGCAAAGGAGAGAGTCAATAAAAAGGATTAGCCTAATTGCTGGGTTTGCGAAAGGGATAATTTCCAAAACAAAAAGACATGTTGAACTAAAACATGTCTTTTTTGGGTCAAAAGCTCCTCGACCCCCAAAGGGGTGCTCCGCAACCAGGACTCTGCCTGTACCCCCTTAGGGGTAAACCTGAAACCTAGCGGACACGATATCAATTCCTACTGGTATATATTTTCGAGCTAATGACCAAGTGTATTCAGGCTCAAATCCAGTTTGGTTACAATGCCCAGGCTAAGCGGGCAGCATAGCTCAACTCTTGGCCCTGCACACTTTAGCTGATGCGATTGCGATATGACCTGTGTCTATTGCGCGCCCTGCGTTTGGTCCGGTGAAATAATTCGATTTCAGATTTTCAAGGGGCATGTCGATTACGTCACAGAAGCCGCGCTCGGCAAGGAAGTGGCCGACCTGTCCCTTATCGATCCCGAATACGTAGGGCTCGCCGCTCATCTTCCCCGCCCGAGCAAGCGTTTTCCCATAACCTTGGGTCGTGTCATGCAGAATCTCATTGTAGATGTAATCGAAGATCACAGTGCTGTCCATCCCGGAAAGTTCGGCGATAAACGCCAGTGTGCCATCGATGCCTTCAGGCGTAAGAAAGTAGGTCACGCCTTGCCAGATGAACAGAGTCTTGCCCTGTTTGTTATAGCCGCTGCTCTCCAAAACTTTATCGAGCTGTTGGGTATTGAGGTCGGCTGGGACGAAAGTGACGTGAGCAGGCAATGGATCGATGACCTTCTTTAACCGCTCTAGTTTGATAGATTGGGTTGCAGGTTGATCGATCTCGAACACCCGCGTGCGCTCGATCCCCGGGATGCGGTAAGCGCGCGTATCGAAGCCCGCGCCTAGAACGACAACCTGATCAAGACCTTCGCTGAGGCGCGCTTTGAGGTAGTCGTCGATGTAGCGCTCTCGCCCGAGGATGAACCCGATCGCTCCGGGTGCCATGCGCTCATACAAACCAGATTCGATGATCCACATGCTCATGGTGAACATGATGCCACCGGGTACTAGGGCACTCGCGTAAGGATCGGAAACGATCCGGTCGATTTCGGGCTTGCGCATCTCGATCGCACGCATCCCGGCTACGCCTTCTGCAGACCTACTGACTTTTGTGTTTCCCATATTTCTCCATGTATCTACTTGAGTATGTGACGTACCCAACTCATGGATGTATTGCAAATATTCCTCATAGGAGGACAATTCCATTTTTTATTCAGATTCAATTCATAAGCTCATCATAAGCATCATTATAAACCCCGCCCATCTTCTTGTTTGAATACAAGACGCAGTTCTTTCCCTCCCGGTCAAGGGGTTCATATTTAGACGAACGCAGGTTCATTTCCAGTTCCTTATACGGTTTTATATATAAAAAAAGAGGGAAGGTAGGCCCGGGGAGATTCGGACCTGCGACCAAGCGCATTCAAAAACTCAAGAGGACTATAAAGCAATCAGTCAAAACGTGATGCACTCTACTACTGGTATCACCGATCAGTTTTATTCAAATATGGATGATGAAATAAAAAAGAGCAAAATAGATTCGATGTTTAAAGAATAAACAGGTAATAAAAATATTCTAGTGTAAATCCTCATTAGGTTGAATTGGTAATTTCGCTAATTTTGCATTTAGATCAGTATCGTCAATACCCGTGAATGGTTCTCCCCGTTGAAGCTTTTCAGACATTTCTAGTAAAGATGGCATCATCAATTCACCGATAGCCTTCATATCCATTCCACCAGAAATAATAGGAATGAATGACATTCGAGGATCTCGGTTTACTCCGATATAGCATTGGTGAGCTCCTCCACCTTTATGAAAGCCTTCTTTACTGTGTCGCCAAACAACTATGCAATTCGGGCCAACAGAATTATCCTTAATACCTAAATAAACATCATTATTTAAACTAGCAAGATAGTCGGAAACAACATTGGCAGATAATTTGCCATGGTCATTGGCTTTGACCAAATTAAGTAAATTGCGCAGTTTTTCCTTCTCGCGGGCAAGATATAGACCACCTGTCCCAGTAAGGTAAAACCTTGGCGTTCTTGTTGCATTTGAATATGTGTTTGGTGATGTGTAACGAGTATAACGAAAGTATGAATTCTTTCGATCTGGAGTTAAAACTAAGTCAATTGAATAAAGTCTCGCTTCACCATTAACAAAAGCTGTAACACCTACAAATTGGGCAGCTATTGTATCTTTTGGCAGCCGCATTAAATGCGGTGGTAATTGCCTTCGCATTGCATTAGCTAGAATTTCAAGAGATTGTTCAAGTGGGACATTGATTCCGCGAAGAACTGAGCTCATCCAGGCTGAAGGTTCTGTTCCGTGAGAAGTAGCGCCAAGCCCAGAATAACCAAGAATGGCTAAACCATCAGTGGTCTCAAGGACAATTACTTTACACGCATCATCCCTGACTACATGACCCCTATCCGAAAGACGTCGATCGGCTAGCAACCAAATTGTTTCAGGTCCGTTAACTGTCAAAATGAGTGTCATGAAAAACTTTCAAAATAAAAAATCCAAAAAAACTCTATACTTATTTCTCAATAACATTATAACTTTTATTGGTAAATACAAAACAAAAAGACATGTTGAACAAAAAACATGTCTTTTTAAGGCAAAAGCTCCTCGACCAGGACTCGAACCTGGAACCTAGCGGTTAACAGCCGCCCGCTCTGCCGAATTGAGCTATCGAGGAACGTGACCCGTATTATAAGTTCAGGCGGTAGGCTTGTCAAGCAATGCTGAAATCGCGTCATTGCGAACACCCGAAGGGTGTGAAGCAATCTCCAAATTTATTGGGAGATCACTTCGCCACAACCAACGTGGCTCGTGATGACAAATTTAGGTTCTCCCGGCGTATGACATTCTTATCTTCAAAAAGGTGACAAATGGCGAGGGGTGTAATGTTGACAGATTCACTCCGATTGTGCTATTCTACGTCTAGCTAAACAGACAGTATCTTGAACTCAGAAAGGAAGTAACCATGGCCCATAGAATTGACCCCGATGTGTGCATCGCCTGCGGTGCCTGCGAGCCCGAATGCCCCGAATCCGCTATCTCCGAAAAAGATGGTACGTATGTGGTGGATGAGCCCAAGTGCTCGGACGACGGTGCCTGCGTGGCGGTCTGCCCGGTGGACGCCATTTCACAGGTTGCATAACGGTCTTGAACTACAGAAGGCAGCGCGCGTCGCTGCCTTTTTGTTTTAATCCCCTCTTTCCATTCTGAGAATATTCTAACCGATTTGTAAGTTATTTTTCCCTTGACCGGCGTATAATAAACATACCGAACGGTCGGTTTTTAATATAGGACATCATGCAACAACGCTCTATCGAAACCCGCAAGACCATCCTTGCCGCCGCCCTCACCTGTTTTTCACGCTCCGGCTACGACGCCGCCAGCGTGTCGGAGATCTGCGCCGAGGCCGGGGTGAGCAAGGGTGCGTTCTACCATCACTTTGCCACCAAACACGCCATCTTCATGGCGCTGCTGGAGGAATGGTTGACGCGGCTCGACAGCCAGGTGACGGCATATGTGGAATCTGCCACCGACGTCTCTCAGGCGCTGGTGAGCATGGCCGGCATGATGGGCAGCATCTTCTCGGAAGCCGGCGGCCGGCTGAACATGTTCCTCGAATTCTGGGCACATTCCAGCCGCGACCCGCAGGTGTGGAAGACCGTGATCGCACCCTATCACCACTTCGAGGAATTGTTTGCCGGCATCATCCGCCGCGGGGTGGCAGAAGGCACATTGCAAACGGATGACCCGCAGGCTTCGGCTTCTGCCGTACTGGCGCTGGGCATCGGTATTTTGCTGCAAGGCTTATTGGACCCAAAATCGACTGCCTGGGACAAAGTGGCAATCGAAAGTATGCAAACTCTCATCAATGGTATGTCAAGGAGGTCGTCATGATCCTGGTAACAGGCGCCGGTGGACACATCGGCAACGTGGTGGTGCGTGAATTGGTTTCGAGGGGTCAGACGGTGCGGGCTTTGCTGCTGGACGGCGAAGACCCCACGCCGCTCAAGGGGTTGAACGTGGAGATCATGGAAGGCAACATTTTACACCCTGATGACCTGGCATACGCCATGCGGGGTGTCGACACTGTCTACCACCTGGCGAGTATGATCAGCATCTCGCCCGGCATGGAAGAGATCATGCGCCGCATCAACATCGAGGGCACGCAGAACGTGATCGACGCGGCCCGCGCTGCCGGGGTCAAGCGCCTGGTCTACACCAGTTCCATCCATGCCCTGTGCCGTCCGCCCGAAGGCCAGGTCATCTGCGAAGATGTCGATTTCGATCCCCACAACCCTGCCGGCCCGTATGATCGATCCAAGGCCGAAGCTTCGCTGCTCGTCCAGCAGGCCGTCCGTGAAGGCATGGACGCGGTCATCGTCTGCCCCACCGGTGTGGTCGGTCCGTATGACTTCCGCCGCTCCGAAATGGGGTTGGTGGTGTTGGGTTGGATCAAGGACAAGTTCAACCTGCTCATCGAGGGCAGCTTCGATTTTGTGGACGTGCGCGACGTGGCTATGGGGCACATCCTGGCCTGCGAGCATGGAAAGCCGGGCAGCGTTTACATCCTCTCCGGCGAGCGCATCAGCCTGGTGAAAATGGTGCAAACCGTGCAGGAATTCATCGGCCGCAAGGCGCCGACCTTGGTGGTGCCCTTCGAAATAGCAAACTTCATCACGTACTTCACCCCGTTGTGGTACCGCATCACCCGCACCAAGGCAACCCTGACGCGCTATGCCCTGGAAACGGTGATGAGCAATTCGTTCATCAGCAACGAGAAGGCCCGCCGCGAGCTGGGATACAACCCGCGCTCGCTGAAGGAATCCCTGACTGACACCGTGCAATGGTGGCAGGATCACCAGCATTTGTGGTCCGCCGCAGCCGATAACGCCTAAAGGAAAAAATAAGTACCCCAAACCTGGAACGGTTTGGGGTACTATCTTGCCAACAACTTGGAAGGGAATTCATCGATGAGCGAGAACCCATGGAAAGATAAACTTGCCCTCATTACCGGCGCTTCCAGCGGCATTGGGGCGGCCACCGCCGAGCGGCTGGCGCAGGAAGGGTTACATGTCATTCTCACGGCTCGCCGCGCCGACCGGCTGGAAGAATTGGCCGTCCGCATCCGCCAGACCGGCGGCCAAGCCGATGTGTTGGCTGCCGACCTATCCTCTGAAACAGGACGTGCGGCAGTCTACAGCTACGTCATGGATCATTACGCGCGGCTGGACGTGCTGGTCAATAACGCCGGCATGGCCTGGTTTGGTTTCACGGCCAAAATGCCCTGGCAGGTGGCCCGTGATCAGTTGGAAGTGAACATCGCCGCCCTGGTGCAGCTCACTCTGCTTTTCCTGCCGGTGATGGAGGCGCAGCATTCCGGGCACATCATCAACCTCAGCTCGATCGCCAGCGCCACGCCACAACAGGGCATCGCCATCTATGCTGCCAGCAAAGCTTTCGTCAGCTCGTTCACCACGTCGGTCTATCGTGAATTGAAGGGCAGCGGCGTGTCCATTTCCGCGGTGCGCCCCGGCCCTGTGTCGTCCGAATTTTTCGACTCCACCCGTGCCAAACCGGGCAGCGGCTCGATCCCGGCCGAGAACATGGCCGTCTCGCCGCAGCGCATCGCCGATGCCATCTGGTCGTTGCTGCGCCATCCCCGCCGCTCTCTCACCGTACCCTGGTACTGGGGCGCAACGGGCCTGATCGAGCCATTGTTCGGCTGGGCTATCGACCTGTTAGGACCCTTTTTGATTAAGTAACCAAGGTTTTCGCTCTCAGCCAATTCCACAAAGGGGAATAAACCTTCGACCTCGATGCCGATCCTGGCATCTTTGGCAGTGGTGGCTGCATTTTCATTGACTCCTGACCGCATCTCATGTATGCTTGTCGTAAAGCATCGTCTTCTGGAGAGTCGCCATGCCATCTTTGGATGAAATCCTGGCCGTCATTTTGGGTGGAGGCCGCGGCACACGCCTCTATCCGCTCACCAAGATGCGTTCCAAACCCGCCGTCCCCATGGCCGGCCAGTACCGCCTGATCGATATCCCCATCAGTAATTGCATCAATTCCGGCATCTTCCATATTGCCGTGCTCACCCAGTTCAACTCCGTCTCGCTCCATCGTCACATCTCGAATACCTACAGCTTCGATGCCTTCCACGCTGGGTGGGTGCAGGTCTGGGCCGCCGAACAGACGGCTGCTAACATGGCGTGGTACCAGGGCACGGCGGATGCCGTGCGCAAACAGCTCTTCGAGATCCGCTCTGCCCGCATGCCCTACGTGCTCATCCTGGCAGGCGATCACCTCTATCGCATGGATTACTCCAAAATGGCGGCCTTTCATTGGGAAAAGGACGCCGATATCACCGTGGCCGTCCACCCGGTAGCCGCCCAGGATACCGGCCGATTCGGCATCCTCAAGCGCGACCCGCAGGGGCGTATCGTCAGCTTTGCCGAAAAGCCCACCGACCCGCAAGTGCTCAAGGATATGGCCAGCGGCGACAATCCGAAATGCCCTTATTTAGCTTCCATGGGTATCTACCTGTTCAAGACGCCCGTATTATGTGACCTGTTGGAAAACAGCACCTTCGATGACTTCGGCAGCCAGATCCTGCCTGATGCCATCAGCACCCATTCCATCTACGGCTGCGATTTCGACGGCTATTGGGAAGATATTGGGACGATCCGCTCCTTTTATGACAACAACTTATCCCTGACCGGCCCCAATCCATCTTTTAATTTCTTCGATCCTGACAAACCCATCTATACCCATCCCCGTTTCCTGCCCAGTTCCTCAGTCGTGCACAGCGTGCTCGAGAACGTGACGCTCAGTGAAGGCTGCCGCATTCGGGATGCCGAGATCCGCCACTCGATCATCGGCCTGCGCAGCCAGATCGAAAGCGGCGTGCGCATTGTCGACAGCATCCTGATGGGTTGCGACTACTATGAAAAAGCGGCCCCCACCCCGCCGCCGCCGGGTTTCGTGCCCATGGCTATCGGTGCCGGCTCCCAGATCGAAGGCGCCATCATCGACAAGAACGTGCGCATCGGCGCGGGCGTGACCATTTGCCCGTTCCCGCGCGGCACCAACCTGGACAGCGAAAATTGGGTGGTGCGCGATGGCATCGTAGTCATCCCCAAGGCCACCACACTGATGCCAGGCACCGTCATCGCACCAGCCAAAACCTAGCCACCGATGAAATTGAGTTTAGAGCTGCACGATGCTGTGCAGCTCTTTTTTGTTGCTACTCCTGATTACATGCGACGCAATTCTATATCACTTTTGGATCAGATTACGGCATTCAATCCTGTTTGATCTTCGGAATCAGGAATGTGAAGCTGCCTGTTCGCGCGCACAATAAAACCAAGGGCAGGGGTCAGGAGCAACGCAGACACGGAGATGGCCAAAGACACCGAAAGGGTGTCGGCCAGCCAGCCGATGACCGGGCCGCCGGCGATCTGGCCGAACGAATCGACCTGGCTCGAAAGCGAGAGAACCGTGGCACGCACATCCGGGTCGAGCTTGCGGTTGACCCAGGCGCTCGTCAGCGGCCCAACCAGGTTTCGCAAGGCCGAGATGAGGAGATATGTCCCGAGCGCTATTCCGAGCAGAGGCGCCCAACTGAAAGCCAGCAGGGCAGCCAAGATACCGGCAGTGATGAAGAACATCAGACGGCCAAGGGGACGTGTCTCCTGCAGGTCCAGGCGCTTCTCGGCCAGGGCGGTGGCCCCCACCGAAAGCAGCGTGCTGACAATGTTCAACAGGCTAAAGAAGACCACCTGATCCCGGGCGAAAATCCCCGGCAGTGCGAAAGCATCCAGCAGATGCTTGATCCACAGGCGGTCGAAGCCCTCGCTGTAAAGCCCATAAAATAATCCCACTCCCAGAATCGATAATAAGACCGGGCGCGCTCGAACGGTTTTGACTCCCTTCCGCAGCGTATCCGTCATCTGGAGCCAGGTGCTGCGCTCCTCAGAGCGGGCAGGGTGATAGTTGCTCTCCGTCATCAAAAAGACCAGGAGCACCGCCAGCAGGATGCGCCCGGCGCCGCTGATGAGGATCAGCTTGCCAGTAGGAAGGAACGTGCCGAGCAGGGAGGCAGCCAGCAGCCCGGCCAGGGAACCGAGCAGGCCCTGACGGTTGGCGGTTAGAAAGGCGCGGTTGGCGCGCTCCTCGCCGATCTCGTCCGATATCCACGCCTCGGTGGCGCCGCTGGTGAAGGTGTAACCGGTGCCCCACAGCACCTGCGCCACCAAGATCGGGAAAAAAGCCGGAAAAGAGCCTTCAACCAAAAAGCCGACTCCCATCAATATATGACCGATCAATATGGACAGGCGGCGGGAATACACGTCTGCCACCACACCGGTTGGGATCTCGCAAATGAACACCGAAGCTTCCAGGACGGTGCCGACCAGAACCAACTGAAGCGGACTCAAGCCCGCCGTCTGTATTTCATAGACAGACATTGCCGTGAATGCCAGTGCGAAGAGAGCCGAGGAGGTGAAGGACAGGAAAAGGTAAGTGGTAATAGAGTCCAGCCGTTTCATACAACTCCAATCTTAATACCAGGGGTCTTAGCGACAATTGACACTAAGCCCTAATCCAATAACGAACTTGATATGAGCGGTAAAGCTCTCAGGCTAAGAAGAGGAGTTTGTCCAGTTTCATAATTCACCTACCCTTTATGCTCTGGAAATTCAATAAATTTTACTACCAAATTTTAAATAGCATTAACCCTTCTTCAAACTTATGGGTTGTATTATAATAGAACATATATTCTATTATTTGGAGAGACACATGGCACGCGAACTGCTCATCGATATTTCCTGCTATCAAAAGAATATGGACTATGCCTTGCTACAATCGGCCGGATTGCGTCTGGTGATCGTGAAGGCCAGTAGCGGCAGCACCGGGCTCGATCCCCAGTTTCGCTTTCACGTGGCCGAAGCGCGTGCTGCCGGTCTGCGTGTGGCACTCTATCATTGGGTGGATCCTTTGAACGATGGCAAAGCGCAGGCAGAATGGTTCAGCACTTTGATCGATGCCGTCCAGCCCGACTTTGTGGCCGGCGATGTGGAGCAATGGTGGGCTGACTGGGATAAATGGTCACAGTCCTGTCTGCACCGTTTAACTGAAGACCAGGTGCC
>JBEKEX010000005.1:0-32803 GCA_050013615.1 Anaerolineaceae bacterium | reverse complement strand
GCTGCCGATGTGGCAGCGAATGGACTGGCCGGAGCTCGACCACTTCGTGGAAGGCTGGAGTGGGCAGCGCGAGCCATTCAGAGTTGACACGGAAGAGAAGGGCGGAATGCCTGCCTGGCCTAGCGAGTTTCTTTTCCTGCGCGAAATGCTCGGTCCATGCACGGCGGTATTCCGGCAGCAAGGGACGGTCAAGCAACTGAACGCCGGCTTTGGAATAAACCGGGCAATTACGGCAATGGATGACCTGTTGCAACTCCGGGCAAGTGGCATTGCCGTGCACGCCGTTCGGGCTGGCCGATCCGCATTACACACCGGCACAGGAAATCCTGAAGGTGGGAGGATTACTGGCAATCGCCTCGGACATCAATCCCGGCACGGCCTGGTGCGAGAGCATGCAATTCGTCATCGCCCTGGCCTGCCGCTACCTCAAACTCACCCCGGCGCAGGCCATCGCGGCCGCCACCATCAACGCCGCGGCAGCCATCCAACGCGCCGACCGTGTCGGCTCGATCACTGCCGGAAAACAGGCCGACCTGCTCATCCTGTCGGTCCCCGACTATCGCCACCTGGGATATCGCTTCGGCACTAATTTGGTGGAGCGCGTGATCAAAAAGGGCCAGGAATTCAAAGTGTAGGCGTCTGGAATCACAAACTTTTACGGTTTATCACTCATCTCGCTTATTGGAGAAATATGCCCACAATCGAACAAGCTCGTGCCTGGTACACAGATGACGATCCGGTACACGATTTTTCTCATGTCCTACGCGTGGCGCACATGGCCGAACGCATCGGCCGGACGGAAGGCGCCGATCTGGAGATCGTGCGTGCCGCCGCGCTGCTGCACGACGTGGAAGGCAGCGCCCCCGGCGGAGAGTCGCGCAAAAGCCATCACCACGAATCCGCCAAGTTCGCCGGCAAGATATTGAGGGAAGAGGGCTGGCCTGAAGAGCGTATCGCAGCAGTGCAGCACTGCATCCGCGCCCACCGCTTCCGCAGCGACGGCGAGCACCCGGAAACGCTGGAAGCCAAAGTGCTCTTCGATGCCGATAAACTGGACGTGCTGGGCGCTATCGGTGCGGCGCGCACCATCGCCTATGCCGCCATTCGTAAGCAGCCCATCTTTGCTCATCCGTCCGAACGGTTCATCAAAACCGGCGAAAAAGAGCCCGGGGAGCCGCACAGCTCGTATCACGAATACCTGTTCAAGCTGGTGAAAGTGAAGGACCGCATGTTCACTCCCACTGGCCTGGCCATCGCCGAAGAACGCCTGGCTTTCCTCAAGGCTTTCTACGAGCAACTGGAAGCCGAGGTCGACGGAAAGCGGTAATCGTTGGATAAAACGTGTCCCCCAAAGTCCGAAAGTTGGCGTTGATGCACTTCTGTTGCACATTTGCTTGCCTCATTGATTTGAAGCCGATACAATAGACCTATGAATCCTCCGACAGGTCTCATCCTGGTAGTGGAAGACATCCCCAATGTGCGCGAGCTGTTGGAGGTAACCCTGCGCTTCAAGGGCTACCGGGTGGTGACGGCTTCCGACGGGCAGGAAGCGTTGGAAGAGATTGCCCGGGAACGCCCGGCGTTGGTCATCACCGACCTGTTGATGCCGCGCGTGGACGGGTTCACCCTGGCCTTCCGGCTGCGGCGAAAAGTGCAGACCCGGCAAATCCCAATCATCTTCATCTCGGCTACTTACATTACGCCCGAGGACAAGACCTTTGCCCTCAGCCTGGGCGGGGTGTGCTTCATCGAGAAGCCGATCGACACCGAAATCTTCCTGCGCACCATCGCCGATGCCCTCAGTGAAGGCGCCGGCAGCAAGTTGAGCGCCATGGATGAGGAGACGTTCTACAACGGTTACATGAGCCGTCTGGATAACAAGCTGCGCCACAAGAGCACCCAGATCACCCGCACGCAGCGGCTGTTGATGAACCTGCCAGAAAGCCAGAAGGAAGCTTATGAAGAACTGTTGCTGCGGGCGCTCAGGGAGCGCGACGAAGTCCAGTCCGAGATCGATGCATTGAACAAAATGCGGGAAAAGAAGTGAGTATCGAAAAGATATCAAAGGACCGCGGGAAACCCCGCGGTCCTTTTTTGTTTGAGTTAGTGAGAATTGTCGACTTGATACTTGGCAGGCTAAGCAACCATGCCTTCCATTTCGCCCAGCATATCGACGATGTCCTTGGGCAGCAGCTTGGGCTTCCCACCGGCCGCGTAACTCCACAGAGTGACCATGGCGGTGCGTTCCAGGGCTTCCAGGCTGTTGGAGGCCCCGCGCAAGGTGGCGCCTGCCACCACTACGCCGTGGTTCTGCATGAACACCACCGAGCCTTTGCCGACGGCATCGCCCACGGCATTTGCCAGCTCGCGGCTGCCCGGCATCATGAACGGCACCACCGGGATCTTGCCGAAGAAGGCAGCCTCGGTCGAGATGGGCAGGAACGTGAACTCGTTCAGCATCAGGATGGTGAACCAGGGCGAATGGGCATGAATGACGGCTTCCACGTCCGGTCGGTTCTTGTAGATGGCGCAATGGACGCCCCACTCGCTGGAAGGTGAAAGCGAATCCGGGTCGAGCCCGTTGCCTTCCATATCGATGCGCACCATCATCTCCGGGCGCAGGTCGCCTTTGAACAGGTGGGCGGGGGTGATGAAGGCCTGGTCGGTGGCGCCGGGGACGCGCACGCTGATGTTGCCGCCGGTAGCAGTGATGCATTGCGCTGCGTAAAGCTCTTTGACCATTTCCACCAGGTCGTAACGGGGATCATCGGGGTGCACGGTGGGCACAGGAGCCACATAGGTCGGCGCGGCCTGCACCATGGCTGGCACGGCTGCCGGAACAGGCGCAGCAACGGCGTTGAAATCGATGCCGCCGGCTTCCTGGCGAGCTTGAGTGTAAAGCCGGGTCATGTCATTTTGGATCTTCATGAAGCCCATCGCCAGCTTGACTTCGCCGCCAAAATTGAGCTTGCCACTCATGGCCGCCTTATTGCCATTGACGGCGCCGGTGAAGATACCATCCAGCACATCAGCTTTGGCCTTCAAGCGCACCGGGGCTTCCTGGGCAGGGGCGCCCACGGCGCCGGTGACTTTGCCATCGCCAAAGGTCAGGTAGAACTGGGTGCCCAGGTCGGTCATGGTGAAATGCATGGTAACTTTGTTCTTTTCGGCGAATTTGATGAAAGCAGCATCTTTGATCGCTTTATCGACGAAGATGGCCAGGATCTTTTCCATCTGGGCTTTCGACGGGGCGTTGCCGGCAGCCGCCGGTTGAGCGACGGGCGCTGCTGCGACCGCAACGGCTTGCGGGGCAGCAGGTGCTGCGGCAGCCACAGCACCGGTCAGGTCGATGCCACCGGCTTCCTGGCGTGCCTGGGTGTACAAGCGGGTCATGTCGTTCTGGATCTTCATGAAGCCCATCGCCAGGCGGACTTCGCCGCCGAAGTTGAGTTTGCCGCTCATGGCAGCCTTGTTGCCGTTGATGGCGCCGGTGAAGATGCCATCCAATACTTCGGCCTTGGCCTTCAGGCGCACCGGGGCCTCCTGGGCGGGAGCGCCCACTGCGCCGGTGACTTTGCCATCGCCGAACGTCAGGTAGAATTGAGTGCCAAGGTCGGTCATGGTGAAGTGCATGGTGACGGTGTTCTTGGCGGCGAATTGTTGGAACGCCGGGTCGGCAGTGGCTTTTTGGATGAACAGGTTCAAAATCTTGTCCATCTGTTCTTTGAGTGAGGCGGCGCTTACAGTTGGTTGCGGGGTCATTTCAGGTGTGCTCCCTTCAGGAATAACAGGTGCAGGTGCAGCAGCAGCGGGTGCTGCGGTAATGTTCTTTTGCAGGTCGCTGACGGCGGGGCCGCCGGCGGACGCTAATTTAGCCAGCTCTTCTTCACTGGGCTCGCGGCGGGCGCCGGTCCAGCTAAAGCTTTCCAATGCGGCTTTGTTCAGGGCGTAACGGGGCGGCTCGCCGTTGAGCATGCGCTGCAAGTCGTCGGCGATGATCTGCCCCTGGTGGGCAGCGACTTCGCTGGTGTTGCCGCCGATGTGGGGTGTGGCAATCACGTTGGGGAGGGCGAGCAGAGGATCGTCAGCACCGGGCGGTTCTGCCGCGAAGACGTCCAGTCCAGCGCCGCCCAGGTGGCCGGAACGCAGGGCTTCGATCAGGGCGGGCTCATCCAACAACGCGGCGCGGGCAGTGTTGACGAAATAAGCGCCGGTTTTCATCTTGGCGAACTGTGCGGCGCCGATCATACCGCGCGTCTCGTCGGTCACAGCAGCGTGCAGGCTGACGATATCGCTCTGGGCCAGCAATTCGTCCAGCGATACCGGCTCGGCGTCCAACAAACGGACATCGTTGGGGGAAAGATAGGGGTCGAAGACCAGCACGCGGGCGCCAAAAGCGTTCAATCGCTTTGCCACGCCACGCCCGACGGCGCCCAAACCGACCAGGCCGACGGTGCGCTTCCATAGTTCGTTGCCGAAGAATTCGCTGAAAGCCTGGCCCATGCGGCCCATGTCGCCGGCTTCGGCACCGGGCTCGTGCAAGAAGTTTATGGCGGGCGCCAGCTTGCGCGACAGCATCAGCATGAACGCCAACGCCAGGTCGGCCACTGCATCAGCATTGCGGCCGGGGGCGTTCAAAACCGGCAGGCCGAAAGCGGTGCAGGCGGGGACATCGATATTCACCGGGTTGCCGCGGCAAGAGGCCACGACTTTCAGGTCCGGTAGTTGTTTGAGCGCATCCATATCGACGATGTCGATCTCGGTGATGAAGACGTTGTAACCTTTGAGAGCCTGCACCAGGTCGTCGCCGGTGAGCATGTTGTTGGACTCCCGGTAGCTGGCGTAGGTCACGTTCCCCAGTTCCCGCAGCCGTGCCAGGCTGGTCTCGTCCATTTGGGCAGTCACCAGGGTGTTCAGCTTGGGTGCAGCGACCGCGGCAGTGCTTTGCTCGCCGGATTCATCCAGGATGCCCTGCATGATGAGGCCGCCGGCAATGGCGTCGGATTCGGCACTGGTCTCCAGCCGGCGTTTCCACTCGCCGTAGTTGGTGGCATAGATGCTGGCGGGCAGTGTTTGGGGCTGGTAGGTTTGCATTTTTGCTACCTTCTCCGCCCCGGCCTTCAAGTCTTTGAAAGCACCCGCGGCGACACCGGCGCAGATGACTGCGCCCAACCCGCTGGCTTCATGTAATTGTGTGACCTTCACCTGCTGGTTGAGCACATCGCTGACCAGTTGGTTCCAAACCGTGCTGCGGCTCATTCCGCCGGTCATGAAATAATTCGGGGCAATCCCCTCGGCCGTGGCGAGGATCTGTTCGGCGTTGGCTTTCACGGCATACGCCAGCCCTTCCAGGATCGAACGGGTGAGATTGGCGCGGCGAGTCGGCCCGCCGCCGGCAACGAAATTGGAGAGTGCGAGGTTGCCGACCGGCACCGACATCATGCTGGCGTTCATGATCTGCGCCCCGAAGGTGGAGAGCATGCCGCCCGCGCCGGGTTTGGCCTTACTGGCTTGCGCTGTCAGCTTGCCGACCGGGTCGGGGGAATCGGGATAGAGCACGCCGGCGAACCAATCGAGGGCCTCGCCCATGGCACCGGCATTGCTTTCCAATATCCAGGTGCCCGGCAAGGCGTATTGCCCGCTCCAAATGTGAAGGCTAGAATCGACCAGTGGTTTGTCGACCACCATCTGCAAGGGGGTGGTACTCCCGGCCACAATGCCCAGGTCGCCAGATTTCACCGCGCCCATGGCCAGCAGCCCCAACTGCGTATCGGCGCCGCCCACGGCCACTGGGATGCCTTCCACCAGCCCGAATATCTGCGCTGCCTCTTTGGTGAGCGTGCCCAGCTTGCTGCCGGGCTCTTTCAATTGTGGCAGCAAGTCGGAGGGTATGTCGAACTTCTTGAGCAGGTCAGGGGCCCACTTGCGCGTTTTGAGGTCCAGCATGCAGGTCTCGCCGGCCTGGGTGGGGTCGGTGGCTGCCTTGCCGGTCAGGATATATGCGATCCAGTCGCTGAGGCTGAGCACCACTTTGACCTGCGCATACAGGTCCGGCACGGAGTTCTTAAGCCACTGCAGACGTGCAGCGGTGAAGATTGGCATGGGGAAATGCCCGGTGCGCTCGTTCAGCTCTGCGCCGATCTCATCCGCCTGGGTCATGCTTTCGGCCGCAGCACGCCCGTCTTTATTCGGATAAGCTGCCAGCTCTTTGCCATCCTTGCCGATCAGCACCGACGAATGGCGGGCAGAAACCACGGCAATCCCCGATATTTGTTTGGGGGCTGCATCGGCTTTGTTCATCGCCTCGCGGACGGCTTCGGCCAGCAGCGTTTTGTACTTTGCGGTATCGATCTCGTATCCGAAACCGCCTGAACCGGGTGCGACGTACGGTTCCCAACAACGGTTGGCAGCGAATACTTTGCCGCTATTGACATCCAGCAATATGCAGCGGCCGCTCCTTCCGCCTACATCCAATCCCATTAAATATGTTGCTCCCATGCGTTATCAAACTCCTTTCTTAGGCTGTTGTCCATGTGGTCAAATTTGGCCTCAAGGATGTCATACTATCAAAAGGCAGAGGGGTTAGCCCTCTGCCAGTTTCTTTGCTGTCTCCACATCGGTGACGAGGATTTTCACGTAACCGCCGCGCAGTGCAGCCAGGATGGCGTTCACTTTCTCTTTACCGCCGGCCACCAGCACACAGCACGGCAGGGCTCGCAGGTCGTCCAGCGTCAGACCAATGATGCGATCACTGAGGGAGTAGGGCATCTCCCGGCCTTGCGGGTCGATCAGGCGCCCCAGCAGGTCGCCGGCTGCACCCTTGGTGACCAGTTTTGCCGCTTCGGTTTTGCTGAGGATGCCGTATTGCACCAGGATGTTCGAGGGGTCGAAGCTGCCGACGCTCAGGAAAGCCATATCGCAACGGCGCGCCATGCTCATTACTTGCTCGATCGCCGGATCGTGCAGGAGGATGTCGCGGGCGTCGTTGTTTTCGACGAAGTAAGGTGTGTTGATGTGCACGGCTTGTCCGCCGGCCTTGGCTGCCATGCGGAACGAGACATCGCTGGAGACTGTCCCCAGGTAGAAAGCCGGGGGGCCGCCGGTGAGTTCGACGAAGGTGCAGTCGACGTCGCGGGGCACCTGGAAGAACTGTGGCATGAGCGACACCGTGCGGCCGTTGCCGATTCCCACCGACATGCCGGGGCGCAGGCGGTTCGCCAGGAAATTGGCTGCCGCGTTCGCCAGAACCGGGAAAAGCTGGTCGCGGGCATCGGGCGTGATGGTGATAACCGTATTTTGCAGCGTATAGCGCTTGCAGAGTTGATCCTGAAGTTCGTAGTGCAACGTGGTGGGGCTGTTGATGGTGACGGTGACCAGCCCGTTGGCACGCGCCTGCTGCAAAAGGCGGGTGACCTTAACCCGGGATAGCCCCAGCCGGGCGGCAACTTCCTGTTGGGTAAGTCCCTGGACGAAATACAACCAGGAAGCATGGATCTGGGTCTCCTGATCGTTCTCGAGCGAAGTCAAGGCGGTTTTAGGTTTTCTGGGCATATGCACATCCTTTTGAATTGAACAAAAGTACATTTATTATAATTATGTTCACGATAAATTGCAAGCGTGATTTCGATTACAATCATTCATTATATAATGTGAAAGGTGGAATTAATGGAACCCACTTTGGAGGAAGTAAAAGGCTGGGCCATGGAAGCTGGCAAGATGCTGCGCCAGGGGCTCAGCCACAAGCACGAAATTCGACATAAAGGAGCGATCGACCTGGTGACCGAGATGGACGGCCGCTCTGAACAGTTGTTGATCGAGAAGATCCGCAGCAGTTTCCCCAAGGATAAGATCATTTCTGAGGAAAGCGGCGACCTGGGCGGCGAGGGGGGACACTGTTGGTACATCGACCCGCTGGATGGCACCACCAATTACGCTCACGGCGTGCCTTATTTCAACGTGTCCATCGGCTATGTGGTGGATGGACGCCCGACGCTGGGCGTGGTGTATGAACCGGTGCGGCGTGAATGCTTCAGTGCCAAGCGCGGCGAAGGTGCCTGGCTGAACCGGAAGCGCATCCACGCTTCGGAAGCGACCGAACTGATCCAAAGTTTGCTGGTGACGGGTTTTCCCTACGAGCAGAACGAAATTTTCGAGCAGAACATGCGCAGCTTCGACCACATGGTCAGGCTGACCCAGGGTGTGCGCCGGTGCGGCTCGGCGGCATTGGACTTGTGCTACACAGCTTGTGGGCGCTTCGATGGGTATTGGGAGCGGGGGCTCAAGCCATGGGACATTGCTGCGGGGGCGGTCATCGCCGAAGAAGCCGGCATCCGGCTGTCGGATATGGAAGGCAACGTTAATTATTTCAAACCGCCTTTTTCGTTGGTTGGCGCGAATCCAGCACTGTATCCGAAGCTGCTCAAGGAGATCGGCGCCGTTTTGGCGCACTAATAGCAGTGACACACGTTTAACTGTCATTGCGAGACCCGCTTTGCGGGTCGAAGCAATCTCCGATTTCGTTGGAGATCGCTACGTCTTTGCAAGATAAGCAATGACAGGTGTACGTTTTTGTCCTGCCTTAGTTCTTTGAACAGGCGCCAAACCCATGTACAATTGAATCATGAAACGGACCCACGGAGAACCCATGCTTGTCATGGATCGAATTATCGCCGGCGACTGCATCGAAGTGCTCGAGACGCTGCCGGAGAATTCCATCGACCTGATTTTCGCCGATCCTCCGTATAACCTGCAGCTCCGCCAGGAATTGTGGCGGCCGAACTTGACCAAAGTGGATGCGGTGAACGACGCGTGGGACCAATTCCCGGATTTCAAGAACTACGATGCCTTCACCGAGGCTTGGTTGAAAGCCTGCCGCCGAGTGCTCAAACCCGGTGGCACTTTGTGGGTGATCGGCTCGTATCACAACATCTTCCGCGTGGGGGCCATTTTGCAAAACCTGCGTTTCTGGCTGCTGAACGATATCGTGTGGATCAAGACCAACCCCATGCCGAACTTCCGCGGGGTGCGTTTCACCAACGCCCACGAAACGCTGATCTGGGCGCAGAAGGAACGCGGCGCGTCCTACACCTTCAATCACCACGCCATGAAAGCGCTCAACGAAGACCTGCAAATGCGCTCGGACTGGTACCTGCCCATTTGCCGGGGCGGCGAGCGCCTGAAGAGCAATGGCAGCAAGGCACATTCCACACAGAAACCCGAAGCGCTGCTCTACCGCGTGGTGCTGGCCAGCAGCAACGTCGGTGATATGGTCCTGGATCCCTTCTTTGGAAGCGGCACAACCGGTGTGGTGTGCAAACGCCTGGGGCGGCACTGGCTGGGCATCGAGCGCGACATGGATTACATCCAAATGGCCCAGGAACGCATCGCAGCGGTCGAGCCCTTGCCGGAAGATGCCCTAAAAATAACGGATAACCACCGCCGGGAGCCTCGTATCCCCTTTGGCTCTCTCTTGGAAATTGGCCTGCTGCAGCCGGGCGAAACACTCTATTTCGAGGCGGACGAGAAGGTTATCGCCACGCTGCAGGTCGACGGACACCTGGATTATAATGGTCAACATGGCTCGATCCACCAGATCGCCCGCCTGATCCACCCCGGGCCGTGCAATGGTTGGCAGATGTGGTATTACCGGGATAAAGAAAGCGGCAATTTTCATCCCATCGATGATTTACGCCAGCAATTGCGACACCCGTCATCTTCTATAAATAAGGAATCCGAATGAAACCCACTTCCTATACACAACGCCGTTGGAGTTTGAACGACCTGTTCCCCGCTCCCGATGGTCCTGAAATCGAAAAGGCTTTCAAATCCATTGAAAAGAACGTCAAGGGCCTCGAGGCCCTGCGTCCCAAGCTCAATGATGCCATCAGCAGCGCTGACTTCATGAACCTGATTCGCCAACTGGAGAAAACGGAGGGCCTGGCCTATCGCGTGGGCGGTTACGCCAATCTGCTCTTTTCCGAGGACACGCAGAACCAGAAAGCGCTCTCGCTGATGGCGCGCGTCGACCAGTTCATGGCGCAGATGTCCAACCGCGTGCTCTTCTTCAGCCTGTGGTGGAAATCAGTTTCGGATGAGGCGGCTGACCGCTTACTGGCCGGTTCCGGCGATTACCGTTACTGGCTGGAGCAGATCCGCCACTTCAAACCCCACACGCTCAGCGAGGCGGAAGAGAAGATCGTTAACATTAAGAATGTGACCGGCAGCAGCGCCTTGAACACGCTCTACGAGACCATCACCAATCGCTACGTGTTCAAGGTCAAGGTCGGCAACAAAGTGCGCGAGTTGACCCGCGGCGGGCTGATGACCTATGCGCGCGGCAGCGACCCCGAGCTGCGCGCGCGAGCCTACCAGGAACTTTACCGCGTCTATGGGATCGACGGCCCAATCCTGGGGCAGATGTACCAGAACCTGACACGCGACTGGCGCAACGAAAACGTGGACTTGCGGAATTATAGAACCCCCATTGCTGCCCGCAACCTGGGCAATGACATCCCCGACCCGGTAGTGGACACGCTGCTGGATGTGTGCCAAAAGAACACGTCCGTGTTCCAGCGCTATTTCCAACTGAAAGCCAGGTGGCTGGGAATGAAGCACCTGCGCCGCTACGATATCTATGCGCCAGTGGCAAAGTCGAACAAACGTTATTCATTCGAAAAGGCCGCCGGGTTGGTGTTCGAATCGTTCGATCAGTTCGACCCGCAGTTCGCCGCCATGGCCGAACAGGTATTGAAGGAAGACCACCTGGACAGCGAAGTGCGCAAGGGCAAGCGCGACGGTGCCTTTTGCTCCACGCTGGGGCCTGATCTGACGCCTTGGGTGTTGACCAATTTTCAGGGCAAAGCCGACGACGTTGCCACGCTGGCACACGAGCTGGGGCACGCCATCCATTCGCAGATGGCCGCTCAGCATTCGCTCTACACCCAACAAGCCTGTTTGCCGCTGGCCGAGACTGCTTCCACCTTCGGTGAGATGATGCTGGTGGATAAGCTGCTCAAGGAAGAGAAAGACGAAGCCGTGCGCCGTGACCTGCTCTTCCGGCAGGTCGACGATGCGTATGCCACCATCCAGCGCCAGGCTTTCTTTGCCCTGTTCGAGCGCCAGGCGCACGATATGGTGCAGAAGGGCGCCTCCGTGGATGACCTGACAACGGCCTACCTCGAGAACTTGAAGACCCAGTTCGGCGAGGCGGTGGAAGTGAGCGACGAGTTCAAGTGGGAATGGGTCTCCATTCCGCATATCTACAATGTGCCCTTTTATGTCTATGCCTACGCTTTTGGGCAGTTGCTGGTGTTCTCGCTCTACCGGCAGTTCAAGAAGGAAGGCGATGCCTTCAAGCCGCGCTATAAGAAGATCCTGGCGACGGGCGGATCGCAGGCACCGGCCGCGTTGCTCAAAGATGCGGGGATCGACATCCGCAAGGCAGCTTTCTGGCAGGGTGGCTTCGACGTGGTCAGCGAGCTGGTATCTCAATTGGAGGCGATACCGGTCAAAAAGTAAGACAAAGATAACGGTTGGCAGATCGAGCAATGCTGGGTAAGTCCAACAAGGCTCTTTCTGCCGAACCGGAAAAGGCCGCATTTTATTTCGCACGGAGGACATTGGTCAAGCAGTATCAGGGGACAGGATAAATGACCACCAAATCATCTTCATTGAATTTCAAGTCGATGTTCGTTTGGACGGCAGCCACGTGCCTGCCGCTGGTAATATCCATCTTTTTGCTTTCGGTACAGATTTCACCCAGTTTCAGCCATTTTTTCACATCTTATTCTTTCGCCCTTTTTTTGATTGTCGTACTCTTGTACGTTGGCTGTTTTTCGATCAAGAACAAGCCCGTTCGCTGGGCATTGGGCTTAACTTTGACGCTATTGCTTCTTTCATCCTCCCTTTCCTGGCTATGGAACAGCAGTTATTCCGGGAATGAGATCATTGGCGGCATATTACCCTATAAAGATGGATATTTTTATTACGAAGGCGCACAGAGATTGTTAGTAGGCCAGGTTATACCGCTATCTGGAATGCAAGCGGTCTTTGAGCCATTATTCTCGGGATTTCTATCTGCCCTGGAACTATTCACCGGTAATAATCTATTGTGGTGCCTGGCAATCGTGACAATCTTGATGGCAATCGGAGGTACCATGGCGGCCTGGCAGATCGCAGAACGCCACCATGCTTTGACCGCGGCGATTTTCATGACATTATTGTTGTTTTATGCGCAACTTTTTGTGGGTTACCCTTGGACAGAGTTAACAGGATTGGCGTTTGGTTGTGTGGGGTTTGTCTTGTTATGGAACGGTGCTGAGCGGCTCAAGCTGTGGGATGTGGCCGTGGGGATAGCCGTCCTGACCATTGGGATCAGCATCCGAGCGGGCACTTTCTTCATTTTGCCCTTGCTGGTGTTTTGGACAGGTTGGGCTTTTCGTGGCACGAAACGTTTTGCGATAAAACCAGCGGTCATTATCTTTGCCGTGACCACGACCTGCTTTATATTGGCGAACATTGTCTACCCGCGGCTTATGACCGCACCAGGCGCTTCCACATTTGGTAATCTTGCCGGTACTCTTTACGGGCAAGCAGTGGGGGGGGCAGGCTATCAAGCTGCCGTTAAAACATTGGGCACCGGCGACCCGGCAATTGTCTATCAAGCTGTTCTGGAAAGGATCAGGGATTATCCCCTCGGTATGGTGATTGGCGTGGCAAAATCGTACCGCGATATGTTCTTATTGAACAGCAAAGGATTCTTTAATTTCATATGGTTTTCAAGGCAACAGACCCCGAATGTGGTCCTATGGTTAATTGCGCTGGGCTTGTTGGTCTGGGAACTGGCGCACTCCATCCGAAATATCCGCGATCCTCTGGCTTCTTTTCAACTGGCCTGCTTTATTGGTATTTTCCTGTCCATTCCGTTCCTGCCGCCTGTTGATAACGGCAATAGGTTTTACGCGGGGACGATGCCGTTTTTCTTCATCCTTCCCGCTATGGCTTTGGAAACGATTCCCCAATTCCATCACCATACTGAAAAGCCGCTGCCGGATGAACAACCTTTCGGGGTTGCTGCTAGTGTGCTTGCCATCTGTATGGTGACGCTTACATTATTCGTCGCGCCGCTTATCCGGTTAACAAGCAAAACACCCCAAGCTTCTTCCCTCACTTGCCCGACGAACCAAAAGGCGTTCACGATCCAAGTACACAAAGATTCTTACCTCGATGTGATCCACGATGGCTCCGCGGCGTGCGGCAAAGCTCCCGAAGTCTGCCTGGCTGACTTGCTGGCGAACGGAAAGACCGAGGTGACGGATGACTTTTATCTACTCATCGTCAACACGGTCGAAACGTCGCCTGAACCGGTGCGCGTCCTGGCAGCGGTCAACCTGACGGACCAAAGTTATAGTTATTTCATTGGGACAAAGAGTGATTTGGAGTCGGCCAATTCGAGCGGGCTGGTCAGCGGTTGCGCGGTAAATGTCCCCACTCAATACCAGACGATCTACCAGGTCGAATCGATCATCCCGTCGACTTCTCAATAACTAGAGCTGCGCGCTTAACTGCATGCGCACAATGAACTCGTCCAGCGCCACTTCCAACGGCATCTGGCTGGTCTTGGAAGCGAGGTCGATCTCCAACAAGCGGCGATAGATGTGCTCGAGCTGTGGAAGGCTAAAACGGCGTGCCTGGCGTTCCAGCTTCTCGGCCACAAAGCTCACCTGATGCAGCTCCGAACCGATGGACGCGGCGTTGCCGCCCTCGTCGAGGAGCTCGCGCGCCTGGATGAGCAGGCGGAACTGGCGCACGATCATGGCAAAGAGCGACGCAGCGTCCTCGGTCTCCAAAAGGTCGTGCAGTAGTTTGAGCGCATTGTGGGCGTTGCCTTCGGCCAGAGCGTCGACCATGCCAAAAAGATTAGTTGGCCCTACGTTAGAAACGCACAACGCTTCCACATCGGCAGGTTCAACGGGACGGGCGAAATCGACATAGGTCAGCAGCTTGGTGATCTCCTGGCTGGCGGTTTGGGTATCGGAACCGAGACGAGCAGCCATTGCTTGGGCAGCTTTTAGGGTGATCTTCCCACCCTGGGCTTCGGCCTGTTTCACAATCCAGTTGGCCATCTCGCCGAAAGAAGGCAGCTTGAAGACGCGGTACAAAGCGCGTGGCCCGGCCTTTTGGCACCAGGCGAACAACCAGGCGTGGCGGTTCTGCTGCTGCCAGCCCTTGTCGCGCCCACCGCTTTTGAACTCGTCGAGAAACAACAACACCAGAGCGGTGGACTCAGGCAAATGATCCAGCAAGGTCTCGAAGCGGGCACGGGCCTCACTCCCACCAGGACGTTCCAGGGGATGTTCCAGCACCACGATGCGCCGCTCGGCCAGGAAAGGCAGCGCATAGGCTGCCGAATGGAGGTCTTCTTCACCGGCAGTGCGCCCATCCAGGGTCACCAGGTTCATGGAGCGGGTGGTGGGATCGTCGCCGAGGTGAGCTTCCATCTCGCCCAAGAACTGGCGCATGCCGAATTCGTCATCGCCGTGCAATAGGTAAACAACCGGTTTTACAGTCGGTGTGATGGGATCGTTCATCCGAGTATTTCCAAGATGATAATGCAGCCTCGAAACAAAGCGGGCTTATATGCGAAGAAAACCGCCTGATGCCGAATCAGCCTTTGGTCTTCACCCGGTGCAGCGGCAGCGCCGATTCGGGGTAATAGGTGATCTCGGCACACTTCAGCTCACCGATCTCGGCCTGGGTGGTGACGTTTTTTTGCAGGAACGGTCCCAGCGGCTGGCTGATGATGAGCGCCAGCGAGGCCAAGGCCATGGCCAGCGGCAGGCGGTCAAATCTTTTACGCCAACCGTTGGCACCCGCCAACGCCAGCCAGGCGGCTCCGCCGGCTGCTGCACCCGAGGCAATGAAATTTGTGCCGCAGTTGGGATGGATAGCCAACCCATGCTCGCCGCCGCGCAGGCGCGCCAAGGCCTGGTTGATGGCTTCCTGCAGTTTCTCGGTGGGCACTTCGCCCATCACCCAAAAGCCAACGGTGTCGGAATAGCCGGACAGCGCCGGGATGCCCTGCTGCGCCAGGACGTTCAGCGTGGCGTGTTCCAAGGCATGGTTGCGGCGGACGCGGTCGAAAACAACCAAAGGGAACTGTTCGAATTTGTTATTCATGGTTTCACCAGCAAAGCAAGATTTAGGGCATCGCGCAGGGAACGAGCTTCCTGAACGGTAATCATATCATCAAAAATCTTTTCGCCGCCGCGGGCCAGCTTGGGGATGATGGCGGTTTTGAATCCCAGCTTGGAGGCCTCGCGCAGCCGGGCGCTCATCTGCCCCACCCAGCGCAGCTCGCCGGAAAGTCCCACTTCACCGATGAGTACCACGTCGGCACGGATGGGGACGTCCTTCATCGAGGATGCAATGGAAGCGGCGATGGCCAGGTCGGCAGCCGGCTCACTGATGCGCAGCCCCCCGACGACGTTGACGAACACGTCCGCTTCCGAGAGGCGCAAGCCCAGGCGGCGGGTGAGCACGGCCGTGACCAACAGCAGGCGGTTGATATCCACCCCGTTGGGTGTACGGCGGGGGTTGCCTAGGTTGGAGGGGCTGGTCAGCCCCTGCACCTCCACCAACAATGGGCGGGTGCCCTCCATGGTCACTGCCACGGCCGAACCGGGCGCATTGACCAGCCGCTCGGCCAGGAAAGCCTCGGAGGGGTTGGTTACCTCGGCCATGCCGTTCTCGCGCATCTCGAACACACCCACTTCAGACGTGGCGCCAAAACGGTTTTTGACCGAGCGCAGCAGGCGGTAGGACTGAAAGCGGTCGCCTTCCAGGTACAGGACGGTATCCACGATGTGCTCCAAGACGCGCGGCCCGGCGATGGCGCCGTCCTTGGTGACGTGGCCGATGAGGAAGATGGCCATGCCGCCGGACTTGGCCAGCTCACGCAGACGCGATGCGCATTCGCGCACCTGGCCCACCGAACCGGCGGTGGAGCTCATTTCGGGCAAATAGACGGTCTGAATGGAATCGATGATAACGATCTGCGGCTGGACGGTGTGGATGTGTTCCAGGATGACGTCCAGGTTGGTCTCGGTCACCAGCAGCAGGTCGGCGGGCATCGCCACCGGCTTGCTCTTTTCGCTGGACGATCCATCTTCCGCAGGGTGGAGCAGCCGCAAGGCGCGCATCTTGATCTGGCGCTCGGATTCCTCGCCGGAGACATAGAGCACTTTCCCTTGGGCGGCCATTTCCATGGCCATCTGCAGCAGCAAGGTCGACTTGCCGATGCCGGGGTCGCCGCCCACCAGGACGATGGAACCGGGCACCACGCCGCCACCCAGGACGCGGGCGAATTCGCCGATGGAGAGCGCCAGGCGCTCTTCCACATCGCCGCCGATCTCGTCCAGGCGTTGCGGGTGGGACTGGCTGCTGAGGCCGCGCACGGCTGCCTTGCCGGACGAAGCCGTGGGGACGGAGATGACCTCTTCCACCATGGTGCCATAGCTGCCGCAGGAGGGGCAGCGCCCCATGGGTTGGGCGGTGGTGCGGCCGCACTGCTGGCAAACGTAGCGGGTTTGAAGTTTGGGCATGAAGGTATTATGATGGCGCCGGGGCGAGGTGTCAAGAGAGGGGATGGAGATGATAAACTTTACGACTGTTCGTCGTGAGGTTTATTTGGGCCGGGGAACGACTTTGCTGAAAGGAATCAACTCGACGTGAAGTTCGGTTAAAAGACCGGATAGATCTTTATTGGTTAGAATATGCAATTCTTCAGCGCGTGGCTCCACATAGGAGGATACCTGATGCAGGTAATCATCCACGATGGCCGGGTGGCACATCAGCTCCCAGGAAAAAAAGGGAGCTTTCGAAATTCTTTCGCAAAAATCCTTCAGGTAGGGCAGTGTGGCATCCTGGTCGTAGAACCCCCCGCAAAAGGCCTGCGTGGAGGGGGGAGAATACCGGGCAAGCAGGGTTTGAATCAATGCAAAGGCTTCATCAAGCCGATCCCCGGCAAGATAATCGGCAGCACTGACGGCGTCGGAGCCAAAGGGCTGGCGGATGGAGCAGCCCAATTCTTCTGCTAGGATGAGAAAACATTTGAACAACGCCGGGGTGAAATAGGCGCAATGGTGGTGTGCATCCAGGTGGTCCGGCTTGCGTCCGCACACCTGGATGAAGCGCTCCACCTGGGCGTTCCATTCAGCCAGTACTTCTTCGGGCTCGATACGGCTTACCCGTTCGATGTACGTCTTTTGACACAGAAAAAACCCATTGGCGTCGACCAGGGTGGGCACCCGTCTGGGAGGCAGCAGCGGTTTACCCTCGGTGAGGGTGAGATGCACCCCCAGACCGAGGTTGGGGCATTGTTCGAGAGCCTTGGGCAGTTCGGCGGTGGCAAAAGCCTGGTTCATCATGGCAGTCGTTGAGGTGACGATCCCCTGCAAGTGGGCCAATCGGATGCCTTCCGAGACACCGGGGCTCAAACCATAATCATCGGCGTTGACGATCAAGTAGCGGGCCATTTCAACTCTCAGTCTGTTTGCTGGCGCGCCATGGTCAGCGTCTCGATCAAATGGGAGCGCACCTCGGCAGAAGGGCGAATCCCGGCGGCCTGCATGCCCAATAATACAGCTCCCATGACGGGTGGCTCGTGAGTACTGATGATATGAGCCTTGGGCGCTATGGCATGTACCAATTTGCCCATCTCCTCGCTGAGCAATGGGCTACCCTCCCACATGCCCCCGATTTCCACCACATCAAAATCCAAAGATTCGAAATGGAGTTGGCGGATCACTGTACAGGCCAGCTCACCCAGTTCGCAGCCGGCCCAGCGCACCACATCCAGCGCCACCGGGTCGCCCTGGCGCGCCACATCGAACACGATGGGTGCATCTGCCGCTGAGAAAGAGAATTGGTGGCAGATGAGGCCCTGCAGTAATTCTTCCAAGCTTTTGACCCCGTAGTGCCGGCAGAAGGCATCGGCCAATGCAGTGGCCGGCCCGCGGCCCGACCAGGCATGAGAGAGCGACTGGGTGGTGCGCATGATCAATTCCGCTGCGCCAGAACCTTCACCAAATTCTGTGCCGCCGCCGGTGATGCGTCCCACATGCGTACGAGTGACATCCCACCCCCGGCAATTGCAGCCTGTACCCGAAACGACCGCCACTCCCCACATGCGCGGCGAGCCGGCCAATAATCCCAGCTCGGCATCGTTGACCAGTTCGATTGGACCAGTCAAGCGCAAGGTATTGATCACGTTCAGGGTGGGAACTTTTTCGATGGGCCAGTCGTATCCGGCGACACCAAACCCCGATCCGGCAATGGATTGAGGTGAAAGCGAGGCCATCTGTAAGGCGGCGCGGGTTGCCTGATGCAGATTGGCTTGAAAACCCTCATATCCCACCGTCTCGTGATTGCCGGGACCGCTTTCACCAAAACCGATCAACTGGCCGTCCATGTCGGCGACCATCACGTGGGTCTTCGTGCCCCCCAAATCTGCTCCGAGGAAATAAGACGTCATAAAACCTCAAAGATCAAGCCGGAAAAAAGTTGGACAGATATTTTTTGTTCGTATTCAGCAAGTCTTCCATAACGGCTTCCACTTCACCCATTTCAGGGCCAAGTGGATGGGCCAGCAATGCTTGATACAGCAGGCTGCGATCACCGCTGACGGCGGCACGCGCAGTGAGGATTTCAAAAGACTTCACCTGGGCAATCAAGCCGAAGCAGGTCTCCGGCAGCGGTTCGGTGGGAATGGGATGTGCGCCATTGCGGTCGATCTTGCAGGGCATCTCGAGCACCCAGTCTTCGGGCCAACCCTTGACCGCACCGGCATGGGGAACGTTGACCACATGAGTCTCGCCCAAATCGTTATAGTGAGCATTGAGCAGTTGGGTGGCTACGGTAGAATAGTAAGCCCCGCCGCGTTTCATCAAGTCTTCGGGCGGTTCGGTCATTTTTGGATCAGCATACTCACGCAGCAAATCCTTTTCGATAGCCATCACTTCCTCGGCGCGCGAAGGCGGCCATTGCTGCTGAGCTTGCACTTTGTGGTGAGTATTGTAGTAGTACTGCAAATAATAATTGGGGATCATCTGCAGCGTTTCCACCAACTCGGGCGGATATTCAGGCTCTTCCTCCTTGCGCAATTCGTCCACGTAATTTTGCAGGACGACGCTCCACATTTCCTCGCCATCCACTTTGAAGCCGCGGTGCCAGGTGAGGTGGTTCAGGCCGAGGGTGTTCAATTCGCAATGGGCTGGGTCAATTGTCTGCCCCATCGCCTTTTCAAGCCCCTCGACGATTTCCATCTTGGTCGTGATCGGCACGTTGCACACGCCGATGGCTTTTACGTCTGGGGCAAACATGCTGAGGGCCTGGGTGTTCAACCCGGCCGGGTTGGTGAAATTGACCAACAAAGCACCGGGTGCCACCTCGCGGATGTCGGCGGCAATTTTGAGCAGCACCGGGATGGTGCGCAGCGCTTTGGCCATGCCGCCGATGCCGGTGGTCTCCTGCCCGACCAGGCCATGACGCCGGCCCAGGTATTCATCTTCGCGGCGGGCCGGCATTTGCCCCACCCGAAGTTGCGTGATCACGTACGAGGCTCCACGAATGGCTTCACGCTGATCTGTGCTCAAGGTCACCTTAAAAGGCAACCCGTGGCTGTCGACGATCCGTTGGGCAAAACCGCCCACGATTTGCAGACGAGCCGCGTCGATGTCCATCAAGCAAAGCTCTGTAAGGGGCAGACTCTTGACCCTCTCCAGAAAGCCTTTCACCAATTCGGGGGTGTACGTCGAACCGCCGCCAATAACTGTAATTTTCATGGGATAATCCTCTTTCTATTTTCTAAATTGATGACGCTGTGCCGAACAAATGGCAGCGCACCCAATGTTCTGGTTCAACGACCACCGGTGTGGGCATCACTTGATGGCACACCTTCATCACCCGTGGACAACGAGCGGCGAAGGGGCAACCCGGCAAAGGGTTGATCAATGAAGGGACCTCACCGCGAGCCTGGGTGTTCTTATTGGTTCGCAATCCAGCACGCGGATCGGGAACGGCCGAAAGCAGCAATTGGGTATAGGGATGGGCCGGGTTCCCCATGATCTTTTCGCTTTCACCGCCTTCCACCATGTGGCCGGCATACATGACCATGATCTGGTCGCCAATATAACGAGCCGAAGCCAGGTCGTGCGTAATGTAAACGAAGGAAATGCTGCGTTCCTTTTTGAGCCGGTGGATCAAATTCAATACTCCCATGCGGATGGAAACATCCAGCATGGAGATTGGCTCATCTGCCAAGATCAATTCCGGGTCGACGGCCAACGCACGGGCGATTGCCACCCTCTGGCGCTGCCCACCTGAAAGCTGGTGGGGATAACGGGATGCAATGGTGGCCGCGGGTTTGAGTTCGACCGTTTCCAACAGTTCGCAAACCTGTTCGTGGATTTCCTGCCGGCCGGCGACTTTCTTGTGGATGATGAGCGGCCGGGCCAGATGATGCTCGATGGTATGGACCGGGTTCAGCGAAGCAAAGGGATCTTGAAAAATCAATTGGACCTTACGCCGGTAATCCAGGGAAACCCGATGCGGCTCACTTTTAAGGATATCCTCGCCCTTGAAAAGTATCTCCCCCTCCGTCACCGGGATCAGCCGCGCCACCATGCGTATGGTAGTTGTCTTGCCGCTGCCAGATTCGCCCACCAAGGCAACGACCTGGCCGCGTTGGACGCTGAAGGAGACATTTTCCACGGCGTGCACCTGCTTGGGGCTTATGAAAGTACCAACCGGGAAACGTTTGGTCAAGCCATGCACGTCCAGGATGGTGTTGGGTTGGAGAGTGTCCGCAATCATCGTGTCCCCTCCTGTTGATCAAACAGATGACAGGCAACCCAATGTTCAGCAGAAATGGATTTTGTCACCGGCGCGATTTCCGAACATATTGGCATGACCTTGGGACAACGCGGATGGAACCGGCAACCGCTGGGCGGTGCTGCCAGGTCGGGCGGTGAACCGGGGATGCCGGTCAGATCGTGTTTCTTGCCACTGATCGACGGGAATGAGTTCATCAAGCCCAGCGTGTACGGATGGCAAGGGTTTTCGAATAGCTCGCGCGCAGGGGCTTTCTCGACGATCTCACCGGCGTACATGATCGATATGCGGGTGGAGATTTCCACCAGCAATGATAGGTCGTGAGTGATGAACAGGATGGAGAACCCCAGCTTTTCTCTCAGCCGCGTGATTTGTTCGAGGATGTCTTTTTGCACCACCACGTCCAGTGCCGTGGTCGGTTCGTCCATGATCAACAGGGGAGGCTTTAGTGCCAGCGCCATAGCGATAACGGCGCGCTGACGCATTCCTCCCGAGAGTTGATGCGGGTAAGTATCCAGACGCTGGGGTTCGATCCCCACCAGGTCAAACAATTCGATTGCCCGCTGGTTTGCCTCGGCTTTGGATAGCCCGTGATAGACCATCACATCCATCAGTTGATCACGGATCTTCATGACCGGGTTGAGGGCATTCATGGCGCTTTGGAAGACGATGGCGATCTCCTTCCAGCGGAATTGCTGCAATTCTGTTTCATTCATCTGCATGATGTCGTGGCCTTCGAATAGGGCCTGGCCTCCGGTGATCAACGCAGGCGGATGCAGAATGCGCAAGATGGCGTGGGCGATGGTCGATTTTCCACTGCCCGATTCTCCGGCCAGGCCAACCACTTCGCCGGATTGGATTGCGAAAGATACCCCGTCCACGGCCTTGACCGGTCCGCGCCCAGTCAGGTAACTCACATGCAGGTCACGGATATCCAGCAACGGCTCGTCAGGCGAGGGGTTCTTTGATGACCGGAGTGGATCGTTTTGAACCGAGGTGATATTTGTTGAGGACACGGGTAATCTCTTTTTCATTTCTTAATCTTGGGTTGGTAACTTCATCCATGGCATAGATCAGCATGGTCATACCGAACGACACGAGTGCAATGCACAAACCTGGGGGAAGGAATGTCCACCAAGCCTCCTGAAGCAGGGCGGAGCTATTGGAGGCCCAATATAGCATGGTTCCCCAGGAAATAATATTGATGTTTTCGAAGCCCAAGAAAGCCAAACCGGCATCTGCGCCGATGGTATAGATCACAGCGCCGAAAAGCGATGACATGACCAGGGACAACATGTTGGGAAGAATTTCAGCGAACACGATCAAAGGGACGTTTTCGCCGCTCACCACTGCGGCCGAGACGAAATCTTTTTCGCGCAAGCTGAGCATTTGCGAGCGGAAGACGCGCGCCGGCCATGCCCAGCCGGTAAAAGTCAGTACCAGGATCACCGTTACCATTCCCTGGGGTAGAAAAGACGCCAGGGTGATCAGCAAAGGCAAACCCGGAATGAGCAGGAAAACATTGGTAAATAGATTCAGCACTCCATCGATGGCGCCCGGCATGTATCCCGAGATCATGCCAACGATCAACCCCAGGATCGTACTCATGATCCCGACCGTAAACCCGATGAAGAGCGAAATGCGGGCTCCCCAGACCAGTTGGGCGAAAACATCCTGACCCTGGCCGGTTGTCCCAAGCCAATGGGTGCTGGAAGGGGGCAGGTTCGAAAGGCCGACATAGTTACTGGGATCGTTGGGAGCGATCACCGGAGCGAAGACTGCAATCAGAATGAAAAGCGTGAGTATGACCAAACCGATGATGGCCTTGGGTTGTGTGACCATTCGCTTGAGGAAATCCAGTTGAGTGGAAACGGGCTTTCCGTGGCGGTTGGGGTCGGAGCGTTTGTTTTCTGTTTTTGGGTCCATGACAATGCCATTTCCAGTTCAGCTCACCCGCACGCGGGGGTCGAGCTGAACGTAAAGGATATCCACCAGGAAGTTCGCCCCCAAAACAGCCAGGGTGATCATCAAAAAGAGGGCTTGCATGAGAGGGTAATCGAGGGTCGTGACCGATCGGACGAGGTAAAATCCCAAGCCCGGATAGGAGAAGACCATTTCGGTCAGTAATTGGCCCGCCAGGATAAAACCAATGGACATTCCAAATTGGGTGATATTCGGTAGGATGGCATTACGCATTGCGTATTGAAACATGACCCTGCGTTGAGAGAGGCCTTTGGCCTCGGCCATGGTGATGTAATCCTCGTCCAGAACAGCAATCATGGTACAGCGCATCCCCATCATCCAACCGCCGACCGAGACCAGGATGATCGTTCCGGCGGGCAGGACCATGTGCTGTAAAACGCTGCTGATATATTCCCAGTTGAAGCCCGGCGATAAATAATCCGAATAAGCATGCGACATTGGGAACCAGCCAAATTTAAATCCCAGGAAATACAAAGAGACCATCGCCAGCCAAAAGTAAGGGAATGACCCGACAAAGCCGGTCAATCCCGGCAAGGTCGAATCCAGGAAACCGCTTCGCTTCCAGGCAATGACAACTCCCAGGGCAGTACCGAGGACAAAGCTGATCACCAACGTCACCAAGCCGAGAATTAGTGTCCAGCCGAACCCTGTGGCGATGATGGTGGAGACCTTCGCCGGATAGGCAGAGATGGAAATGCCAAAGTCGCCGCGCAGGGCATGAGAGACATATTGGAAGTATTGGTCGAGCAAAGGCCCGGATGTGAATCCGTAGGCTTGTTTGATGGCATTGATCTCGTCGGGCTTGAGACGGCCATGCATGCGGGCGATCAATGCGGTAACCGGGTCGCCGGGCATCATGCGCGGTAAAATGAAATTGAGCGTCAGCGAGGCCCAAGCTGCCAGCAGATACAAGCCGATCTGCCTCAGTAAATATTTCATAATAAGATCTCCATCGGAGATGGAATGTTTTGAGTCACCAGGGTTGTCTTGATACTGCAAGACAACCCTGGTTTTGGTAATGTGATTACTTTGGCGTTATGGTGGTTAGAATGATCAGCGTGGCATTGTAAGGTGCATAAGCGTAAGGTATGCCGGGGGCATACGGGTTATCCGCACTCGGGAACCCGGTGAAACGGGAAGTGTTGTACTCGTACCAATCGGGCCCCGGGAAGAGCGGCAGTTCAGGCGCCTCATTGACAAACGCAGCTTCGATCTTGCTCATGATCTGTTTTTGCTGATCGATGTCGGAGGTTTGTGCAAATTGCGCTAAGAGCTGATCCACAACCGGACTGTCGTACCTGCCCCAGTTCTCGGTGGAGTTTTGGCCAACCGGTTCGACGGTCAGTTTGCTCATCTCACCACGGTAGTAGTTGTACGGAGAAGGGCCACCCGTTCCATAGACAATCGACCACTGGAATTGGCCCTTGGTGACGGTATCCGTCCAGGTGGTCTCTTCAGGGGTCTGCAACTCCAATGTGATACCCAGGTCGCTCATGTTTTGGCAAATGATCTGGGCGGCCGAGATCCAGTCGGTCCAACCGGATGGGACGATCAACTGATATTTCATCGGCTTGCCGTCCTGATCCAGGCGGATACCATCTGAACCGCGTTTCAAACCGGCTGCATCGAGCATTTGGTTGGCCTTGGTAACATCGTATTTGACCCAGGTACCGGAGGCGACCACGGCCGGGTCTTTCCAGGCAGTGTAGGTTGCGCCCAGGCCCGTGGCATCCGCAGCAGGGATGTAGTTATATTCGGCAGTTTGGACGATCATGGCGCGATCGATGCCCAGGCTGATGGCCTTGCGAACGTCCGGGTTGTCGAAGGGCTTGAGAGTGGTGTTGATCATCAGGGATACGCCGTCACCACCGACGAAGTAATAGTGGAAATTGGTTGGATCCTTGGCGACGTAGGTCTTTTCGATATCCGGGACGAAGTTACCCGCCCAATCCAAATCGCCATTCGCCAGGGCCAGGTTAGCCGCATCGTTATCTGCAAAGGCCGGATAGCGGATGCCTTTGAAGGTGGGTTTGCCGGTCTGCCAATAGTAAGGATTCTTCTCCAGAATGTAGATCTGGCTATCGAACTTGGTCACCTGCGTGAATGGGCCTGTGGCGACCGGGTTGTCGTTGGTCCAGGTCAGAGGATCCGACACATCTTTCCAAATGTGTTGGGGCACGATGACTTGATCGGCAATATCGTAAAGCGCCGGCGTGTACACGGTGTTGAATTTGAATTCGATGGTGAAATCATCGGGGGCAGTGATACTGTCGATGTACTCCTGCATAATGCTACTGGCCGTACCCGTCAGAGCGCTATTACTTTTAATTAAATTAAAAGTATAGAGTACGTCCTGTGCGGTGAAAGGCTGCCCGTCAGACCATTTAACGTTCTGGCGGATCTTAAATGTCAACAGGGTGTTGTCGGTGCTCCAGGTGTAGTCTGTTGCCAGCCAGGGTACCAACTTGCCGGTGGCTTTGTTGTAGATCATCATGGGTTCATAGATGGCAGTGGCAGTAGAGCCAAGCGCGTTGGCTGAAAACGGGTTGAAATTTCTCACCCAGGTGGATACCTGCTCGAAGTTGATGGTCAGGTATTGCTCGCTGTTGGACGAGGCCTGTGAGCCGCAAGCAGATAGCAACATGCTTCCAATGATCAAAAGACAAACGGTCAACCAAGCAATTCTGTTCTTCATCTCTTCCTCCAAAGAATGATATAGCTGGTCATGAAACGACTACAAAGATGAAAATTGCACCTCCTTTTATTTCGAATTACATCCGCAGGATTGCCGGATGATCATTTCGGTGGGTAAGACTGTGTGCATATCCGCTTGTTCCCCCCGAATCAAATGAACCAATTGACGCGCCGCCTCGCGTCCCACTTGTTCGATGGGAGCGCACACCGTGGTCAACGGCGGCGTGAGGATGCGGGCAAACAAGGAGTCATCGAAACCGGCAATGGCGACATCCTCGGGAATTCTAAGATTGGCTTCCTTCAAAGCCTGGATCACACCGATGGCACTGTCATCATCTCCGGTAAAGATGGCGTCAAAGGGTAAGTTTTGATTAATCAGTTGTTTGACAGTTGCATAGGCGGATGCGGCTTCGAATTCACCACTGACCACCAAAGAAGGGTCAAGGGGTAAATTGTGTTTTTTTAATGCCAGCCGGTAGCCTTTCTCACGTTCTTCCGAGTCCTCGTTGCCCACTGGGCCTCGCAAATAGACGATCCGTTTTCGCGAGTGGACTTCGATCAAATGCTCGACAGCCTGCTGCGCGCCGGAACGGTTCTCGATGGAAACGACCGGAATATTCAGATGGTTCGGAGGGGATTGATGCATTAGAACGACCGGAAACCCAATTTGGTTGAGACGGGTCAGCTCTGTGGTGTCCAAGGCATCGGTGAAGCTGAGCAACCCATCGGTGTTGTGCTCATTCAAGGCGCGCCGCGGGGTAATTCCCACTTGTGACGTTCGGGTGGAGTGGATCAGCAGGTCGTAGCCGGCCTCGCTGGAAACGGCTTCGATGCCGCGCAGCAGCGGCGTATAGAACTGGCCGCCGATATCCAGAAGGAGGAGGCCAATGGTGTTGGTGCGTTGCGTCGCCAGGTTGCGGGCGATGGGATGGGGGCTGAAGCTCAACGTGTCCATGGCTTCCTGGACTCGCCGGCCGGTTCCATCGGCTATTGTGGCTGTCTGGTTGATATACCGGCTGACGGTCGCTACCGAGACCCCAGCCATGCGGGCGACATCACGAATTGTGGAGGAGGATCTTTTTCGAGTCATAGGAGTTTTATGTAACCGGTTTCTGTAACCGGTTACATTGTAGCAGGCACCTAGTGCCTTGTCAATAGGCTTTCGGCAGAAATTGGGGGGAAAGTCGAAAATGAAAGCAATTATAGAAATATATATATTGACTTATAGAGTTGAGTATCTATAATCATAAGTGAAAGCTGCATCGTTGGGCACCGGGGGACTGATACAGAAGATCCACACAGATGAAAAAACCGGTCAAATCGAAGAAGGGGCTTGATTTCGTTTTTCGGTTCTCAAAAGGAGGAACTATGCCAACCAACGGAAATGAAGATTTGGGGATGGTGAGCCGGCTGCAGGACCAATTGGCGCTTCAGCAAAAGCTAACGGAAATTCACGAGATGCGCCGCCAACTCCAGGAAATCGATTTTTACCCCGCCCACGACAAGCGGCTGGAAACCCCGGAGTACAAGGCTGCCCATAAAAAGCTGGCCATCGACCAAGACCTGCCCTGCATGGTGTGCGGGGTACGGAACTCGACGCTGAAGGACCCGGCCAAAAACCCCTTTGGCGCCAAGCAAATGGAGACGCACCACCACGTGATCGAGTGGGCGCTGGCGAACGCCGTGGACGTGGACAAATTCAACGCCACCCTGCTGCCCAATCTGCAGGCGCGCCATCCCAATGACCCGGCCTACCAAAAGCCGTTCACTGCAGAGGATATTTGCAATTGGGTGGATCACAATGAAGACAACTTGTGGGTGCTGTGTGACGTGCACCACCGGGCGCCCTTCTTCGGCATCCACGCCATCACCCACCCCATTTGGGGGCCACAGGACCTGCTGCGCGATGATTTTGTGGAGTATGCCCGCGGCGAGATCGAGAAAGCCAACGCCGAAGCCAATTCCAAACCCCAAGCAGCCCCACCATCTTCCTAGGGAAGTAATAACAAAGGCCACAGAGCGTTCATTTCTGTGGCCTTTGGCTTAAAGTTCAAACAACTTATGCGGGCTCGGCTGCTTTCTCGGGCGCTTCTTTCTTTTGCACCTTGCGCTTGAGCACGATCTCTTTCTTCTTGTTTACGTCCACCCAAACGATGTCGCCATCCACGAAGTCGTGTTCCAGCACCTTGTCGGAGAGCACGTCTTCCACTTTTTGCTGGATGACACGCCGCAGCGGGCGGGCACCCATCTCGGGGTCGTAACCTTCCTGGGCCAACTGGTCCAGGGCGGCGTCGCTGGCTTGTAGCTTGAGGTTATGGTCAGCCAAGCGCTCGGCCACCTTGCTCAGCTCCAGGTTGACGATCTGGCGGATGTGTTCCTTGTTGAGGGCATGGAACACGATCACCGAATCCAGGCGGTTGATGAACTCGGGGCGGAAGACGCGCTTGAGCGAGTCCAGCAGTGTCTTGCGCATCTCGTCATATTTTTGCTTCTCTTCCGTCTTTTCGTCCTGGGTCAATTGGAAGCCCAGCCCGCCCTGGCGCTTGATCATCTCGGCGCCGATGTTGGTGGTCATGACGATGATGGTGTTGCGGAAGTCCACCTTGTGGCCGCGCGCATCCGACAGGTGACCTTCTTCCATGATCTGCAGTAGCATGTTGTGCGCTTCGGGGTGCGCCTTTTCCACTTCGTCGAAGACCACGATCGAATAGGGGTGGCGGCGGATGGCCTCGGTGAGCTGGCCGGCTTCTTCGTAGCCGACGTAACCGGGAGGGGCTCCCACCAGACGGCTGACGGTATGGCGTTCCATGAACTCGGACATATCGAGCTGGATGAGTGCTTCTTCGCTGCCGAACAGGAAGCGCGCCAGCGCTTTGGTCAGCTCGGTCTTGCCTACGCCGGTGGGGCCCAGAAAGATGAACGAACCAATGGGACGATGCGGGTCTTTGAGGCCAGCACGTGCCCGGCGAACAGCCTTCGAAATGGCCGTAATGGCTTCTTCCTGCCCAACGATGGACTTGCGCAGCTCGTCTTCCATATGAAGCAGGCGCACGGACTCTTCCGTGGCCATCTGCATCACCGGAACGCCGGTCCACATGGAGACCACCTCGGCAATATCGTCGGCGCTCAACACCGGGCGCTTGCTGGTGTCATGTGCGGTGCGCAGGCGTTCGAGCTGGCCCTGCAGGATCGATTCGTTCTCCAACAGGTCACGTGCGTCGTCCAGGCGGCCATCTTCGACGGCCAGGGCGTGGCTCTGGCGGATCTGGCGCAGCTTGAGCATGAGGTCTTTCTGCTCTTTGGCGGCGGGATTTTTATACATGCGCACGCGTGACGAAGATTCGTCGATTAGGTCGATGGCCTTATCCGGCAAAAAGCGGTCGCTGACGTAGCGGGCCGAGAGGCGCGCCGCGGCTTCGATGGCTTCATCGGAAATGGTCAGTTCGTGATGATCTTCGTAGGGCTTGCGGATGCCTTTGAGGATCTGGATGGTCTCTTCCACCGTCGGTTCGTTGACCACGATGGGCTGGAAGCGGCGTTCCAGGGCGGCATCGCTTTCGATGTGTTTACGATATTCATCCAGCGTGGTCGCGCCGATCACCTGCAATTCGCCGCGCGACAGCGCCGGCTTAAGGATGTTGGCAGCATCCACAGAGGAACCGGCCGCACCCGCGCCCACCAGCATGTGGAGCTCGTCGATGAAGAGGATGGCCTGGGCGGCCTTGAGCTCGTCGATCACGCGCTTCAAGCGTTCCTCGAACTGGCCGCGATACATGGTGCCGGCCACCAGCGAGCCCACGTCCAACTGAAGCACGCGCTTGCCCATCAGCGGAGCGGGCACGTCGCCTTCCACGATGCGCTGGGCCAGGCCTTCCACGATGGCGGTCTTGCCCACGCCGGGCTCGCCGATGAGAGCGGGATTGTTCTTGGTGCGGCGCGCCAGGATCTGGATGACGCGCTCGATCTCCATCTGGCGACCGATGACCGGGTCCAGCTTGCCGTCTTCAGCCTTGCTGGTGAGGTCCACGGCCAGTTGGTCCACCAGGGGAGTTTTGCCTTTTTTGTCTTCACCACGCTGCTGGGGAGTGGCAGCGCCGGCGGCGGTGGAAGCCGCTTCCATGCCGCTCATGCCTTCCTGCAACACGCGGCGGGTCTGCCGCTTGACCTGCTCGGCAGTCACGCCCAGCTTGCGCAGCACGTCGAAGCCCAGCTCCTGGTCACTGCGCACCAGCGCCAGCAGCAAATGCTCGGTGCTGATGTAATGATGCCCCAGCGTGCGGGCCTCTTCGACGGCCAGTTCCAGCACTTGTTGGGTACCGGGGGAAAGTTCGATGTTGGTGCTGGTGTTCTGTCCAAAGCCGCTCAGGCGCTCGACCATCTCGCGCACACGGTCCGGCTCCAGGCCCAGGTCGCGCAGCACACGGGCGGCCACGCCGCCTTCTTCGTCCATTAAACCAACGAGCAAATGTTCGGTGTTGATGGTACTCTGGTGCAGGCGCTCAGCTTCCTGATGCGCCAGGCTGAGCACCCGTCTCGCCCGTTGGGTAAAGCGTTCCATGCCAGCCATGGAGAAATCCTCCTGTGAAATCCGATCGATCCGTTATCAGTAAATTCCGTTACCGTTAAGCGGTTCGTTTGATGTACTATCCATCGTCCCCTGAGAGCCGGTTGTCTTGAAGCAGCTTATCGAGAATGTGTCAAAATCTCAGGATGGCGAGTGAATATGGGGCACAGCCAAATGTGTTGATGTGCCCCCTGCAGCGTTGATTCTACCAAACTTTGGGGCTTTGTGGAGTGCGATATTGTACAGGGAGAAGTCAAGGGCGCTAGGAAGTTATGATGCGAGAAAACGGGGCTATACTATTATAGGAAAAAATAAAGAGGGGTTTCCGATGCGCATAAAAATCACACGCCCATTTCAGATAGGATGTTTCTCGCTTGTAGTCTTGTGTGCCGTAGTGGATATGGTGTATTTTGCGATCGTCCCGAAAGCCAAATTCCTGCCTGCGGGTTCAGGTATTCCATCTGGTGAGATCATTTTCCATCCTCTTACATTATCTGACCCGAATAAATATTCAGATCAATTGATCGGGTTTATACATCCGGACGGAAGTGGATTAGAAACTCGTTCTTACCAAATAGCCCAATCTCTGTTCTTTGATAAGTCTCCCGTTAAATATTATGCTCAAACCCCAAGTCAAATTTTCACATGGGGTCTGGATGGCACTTCCATCGGTGGGATATATGCAACAGGAGATACAGTCTATTATGGTTACCCGGTGGTAGTGCATGCTGATGGCAGAATTTCTTATTGTGATCCGGATAAATCTATTATTGCAGAAGGATATATCCTGGTCATATCAGAAAATGAGATTATGGCCATACAGGCAGGGTATTTAGATGACAAAACGCGTCTGGTAATATACGATATGGATCGATGCCAGATAACGAAAATCCTTTATACTCCTCAAGAAGATGAAGATTTAGGTGGTTTTTCATATACTGAGGCTCATTGGCTGGCGTTAGGAATTTCATCGAATAATGTAGTAAATTTTCGAATATATGATCCCAACATGAATTTCGTGAACGAGATTAAGGATGTCAGATCAGCAGTTTTTTCAAGAGATAGTCTAGAAATAGCTTACATTGACAATTACGGAAATATATGCATAATGGGACGTGTTTCATTTAAGCCAACTTGCCGAGGCACTGCTGGATATACTCTTTCTTGGTCCCCCGACTCGAAATGGCTCGTCTACTCTAATGAAAATGGCAATTTGATAAAACAGAACATCGAAACAGGAGAAGAAACGATCATCGGAAAAGGGTTCTTTCCTGACTGGAAGCCTTAAGTTTAAGCAATACATTGAATTTAAAAAGCGTGGATTGCACAATATAAAATGCTATCCACGCAATGTGGTTATTCCTTTATTACCTCAACTATTTTTAATCCAGTTTCCTACAGAAGCGCTCGATGCGGGTGAGGGCTTCTTCGATCTTTTCGTAAGCGGTGGCGTAGGAGCAGCGCACGAAGCCTTCGCCGCCCTTGCCGAAAGCGTTTCCCGGCACCACGGCCACGTGCTCCTCTTGCAGCAGGCGCGTGGCAAACGTCTCGTCGTCCAGGCCGGTGACCGAGATCTTGGGGAAGGCGTAGAAAGCGCCGCGCGGCTCGAAGGTAGGCAGCCCGATGTGGTTCAGCCCATCCACGATCAACCGGCGGCGGTCATATTCGGCGACCATTTCCTGCACGTTTGACTCGCCGTGCTGCAACGCTTCCAGCGCCGCCATTTGCGACATGGTGGGCGCGGACATGACCATGTATTGGTGCACGCGCAGCAGCCCTTCGATCAAAGACTTTGGCGCGGCGGCGTAACCGATGCGCCAGCCGGTCATGGCATAATCTTTCGAAAATCCGCCCAGCAAGATCGTGCGTTCGCGCATGCCGGGCAGCGAGGAAAAGCACACATGCTTGACGCCGTAGACCAGGCGGTCGTAGATCTCGTCCGAGAGCACGATCAGGTCGTGCTGCTCGGCCAATTTGGCCACTTCCATCAGGTTCTCGCGGCTGGCGACCGCGCCGGTGGGATTATTGGGGAAGCCCAACAGGATGGCCTTCGTGCGCGGCGTGATGGCTGCAGCGATCTCTTTGGGATCAATGTCGAAATTGTTCTCCATGCGGCAGGGCACTTCCACGGCCACGCCGCCCGCCATGATGGCGGCTGCCTGGTAAGTGACGAAACAGGGGGTGGGGATGATCAGCTCGTCGCCGGGGTCCAGCAAGGCAATGGCGGCCAGGTTCAGCGCCTCGGAGCCGCCCACAGTGAGGATGATCTCGGAGGGATCATAATGCACGCCGTACAATTCTTCCAGATGCTTCGAGAGCGCCTGGCGCACTTCCGTTATGCCAGGATTGGAGGTGTAGTGCGTTTCGCCGCGCTGCAGCGAACGGATGCCCGCCTGCAGGATGGGGTCGGGCGTGGTGAAGTCCGGCTCGCCGATGCCCAGCGAGATGACTTCTTTCATGGTGGCGGCGATATCGAAGAACTTGCGAATGCCCGAAGGTTTGAGGGTGGCAATACGATTGGAAATGTACTGTTGGCGCATCATTGCTCCTTATGAGAGGTAGTTATCGTTCGGTTACGTGACCTGATACACCATCAACAAGCTCGACGTTCCATTCATCATCGGTTTCATTGTAAAAAAGCTCGAAGGTCTTTCCATCCTTCGTTCGAACCCG
>JBEKEX010000004.1:0-41843 GCA_050013615.1 Anaerolineaceae bacterium | reverse complement strand
GCTGATGCGCGGCGACAGGGCGGTCTGCCCGGAATGCACCAGGCGGATGGCTTCGGCCAACTCGGCGCCGCTGGAAGTCTTCAGCAGATAGCCGCTGGCTCCGGCTTCGAGGAGCGGAAAGACATAGCTGTCGTTGTCGTACGCCGAGAGGATCAGGACCTTGATTTGGGGGAAACGGGTGGTGATGGCGCGTGTGGCCTCGATGCCGTTCAGGTGCGGCAGGCGCACGTCCATCACGATCACGTCCGGGCGGATGCGGGCGGCCAGCTCGACGGCTTCCAGTCCGTCGGCGGCCTCGCCCACCACCCGCATGTCGGCGGATTGTTCCAGCAATTGGCGTGTGCCCTCGCGCACGATCTGGTGGTCTTCGGCCAGCAAGATGGAAATGCTCATGTGCTTATCTTAGCACAAGGGGTAAAAAATGACGCCGTTATTCGAGGGGTTGGATGCTTTGCCCCCGATAGTCGGGGGGCGGGCCGTTGCACCTTGTACTATGCGACATTACTGAGTTCTTGATACGCTTCAACCACCCAGGGATGCAAAGCGGGTAACGTTTCCCTCCGCTGCCAGAGATAATCAAGATAGCACAAGGCGGCTGCGTCGAGGGAATGTTCCAGCGCGGTTCGCAATGCATCCAAATAGGGCGGATCGCCGGGCTGGTCCCAATGGAGCTTGTCGGCGACGAAGACGATCTTATCCAGGGCGGAGGTATTGGCTTTCAGCGTGGTGTGGCACTCGATGGCGCTGAGGATGGCGGGATCAGTGACCGAGAAGATCTCGCGAGCTATGACCGCGGATAATTTTTGGTGCAACAATAATGGGTAGGTGCGTTCTTCGGGGAGGATGTCGATTTCCAGGCTTTCAGCAAGGTTAAGCTGTTGGTCGCGCGGGACGATGGCGCTGATATCATGCAGCCACCCGGCGATCTCGGCTTTGGCAGGATCTTCATTCCAGTGCAAGGCCAGCCGTTTGGCCTCGGCGGCCACGCGCAGGCTGTGCCTGGCGGTGACGATTCGATTGTGATAGGTGAGGAGAGCCTGACTGTCGCGTTGGAGATCTCCGGTGAACGGAAGGTCACGAATAAACGCATTGAGTTGTAGGTGCATCAAGTGTTTATCTTAGCACAAGGATAAAGGGCTACATCTAGCTAATGGTATATTGTTTCCAAGGTATTGCTTGCAAGGGCACTGATGCCAAGAATTTTGATATATCTGGCCTGCCATAATAAGTTGGCACGCCACTTTGATCTTGGGCCATGAGTACAATTGGCAATCCGGGAAAACATTGTTGGAAACCTTTGATAGCCTCAATAGCTTCAGTGCGATTATCGATTACGGACTTTTTTACAATTACGATGGCGAAGGTAACGCCCTGTTCTTTTATGACTGCACCTTGAAAGTTCATGATTTTCTCCTTATTCACGAAAAGGTCGTGCAATACATTGTTTACACCCTCTTGAATTTCAACATAGCATCTACCTAATCATGCCCATTAATTTAAACTTCAGAATTTTGTATGAAAATCTTTTCTATGGCTCTTGTATTATGGCCCCACCACATGTGCAATATAATTTTTTTTCTTCAAATTGATAACGTAATAATTTTCCACAATTGTCACAATAAAATAACCTCAAAAAATCTTTGAATGCAGTCCACACATATTCGACATCTCCCAAAGAAGGCCATTCATATGGATTTGCCTGATTATGGCTGTAAAAATTAATTATTGGTATTAAGCTACCCTGCAAATGATCATAAGCTTTGGATTCCAAGATTCGCTTGGGGGGCTCTCCTTTTATATTATGTAAAGACTTGATAAACGGATCCCAATAATCAAAAAGTGTGCGTTGGTAATCTCTATAACTTCTTTTATGTATTGTATAAACGCATAATTTTTCACACATATTATCAAACCATTCTTCCATAAATTGCCTTACCGCATTACCAGCAATTTTTTCATCCCCTTGTTTAATAAGTGCATCAATTTGATCAATTCGCAAATTATCTGATTCGCGTCTTGGACCCTGATCAAAATCATAACTTGCGATTCTTTCAAATATCCAATTATCCTTTTCTAATCGACCTTTTAGATGGTTGTAAAACCTTTCGTCATGAGTTGTTAGGAATATTTGAAAACCATTCATTTCTTCTGCAAGAACATCCACAATCCTAGCTCGGCAATCCGCATCATATGATGAAACTATATCGTCAAGAAAAACAAAAGGGAAATCCTTATTAAAACGACGAACTGAACTTAGAAATATTGCCAATCCAAGTGTATTAATTTGTGCCTCACTTAAATAACCACCTGGCGGTACTTGGCGATCAGCAGAATGAAATCCAACCCGGATATTAAATGTTTTATTTTCAGCATCTAAATCAATATTAATATTAGGAATTGCTTCTTCTGGATGAATTTCTTTGTAGATAAGATTAATATCCTCACGGAGAACATCCAATGAGCTGTCGACAACAGATTTAGTTTCAATACGAATTCTTTCTGCAATCTTTATAAATTTTTGTTCGACAGCTCGAATTTCAGTTTGCTGTAGTGTCAAAGAATCAAGACGTAAAATTGATTCTTTTATTGCTTCTATATTTGTGATTGTTGTTTCAATATTTTTAACAAGTGGACTAGAACTTTCTATTATTTGTTTATGTATTGATTGCGCAATTGTTTTTGTGACTAATTTAATGGATTCATCTATTAATTCTTGGAATTGCGTTTTAGCTTGATAAATCGGCTCATTTATTTGCGAAAGATTCTTGCAAATGGGTTTAATTGTTTTTATATTGTCTGATATTTCTGGTAGTGATAATTGTTGTGCAAGTCTATCAAATTCTGACAATTCATGTTCCACTTCTTGTAATGCGGTTTTCAATTCTTGTTGTTTAAGTTGGAGGGCACCTTTTGCTTTTCTTAGTTCAGTAAGTGCAGCTAAACTTTTGTCTAAGTAAATAAGTGCGCTATCTTGTGAACCTGCTATTGTTTTATCCCATGATGTTAGGCAGATAGGGCATACATCTGTTTTTTGTTCGGTAAAAAGTTTTTGAGCCTTTTCCCAAACTTCATTGAACACGCTTTGAGTCGCTTGTGCATCTAAAGAATTTTTGGCCTGTTCCGCGTATAGGGTTTCGCTCAATTTCTTTTGGAGTAACTCTATCCCCCCATTTTCGCCTATAAAATTATTAGCTTTTTCTTCTAAATCTTTATTCGTTTGATATATCTTTGCTGCTTGCGATTGTATTACCAATGTTTCCTGTGATTCACGTAGACGAATGAGTATTTTTTCTATATCTTCTGCTTTGTGAATACTGATTGTTTCATTAATATATTTTGCTACCTCTTGTTCACACCATTTGAAAATAGTAGACTGATCATAGGAAGTCACAGATCCACTTGTATGAGTTTTTATACTTTGTAATCGTTCAGCTATTTCGCGATCAACATCAGTATCTTTTAATGTATTTTCAACTGTGGTTAAATGTTTTAGTAGCGTTACAGAATTTTCAAAACCTATCCATCTGGCAAATTCCGAGAACTTTTCTCCGGGTTTCATGTCAATAATAAAGTGCCGTAAATCATGCTGACGAAGTATTCTGTGAGCAGGGGATTGAGCTATCACTTTTTCAATTTCTGAAGGGCGAATATCATTTCGCCCTGTGACAACTGGTCGTGTTGCTGTTATTTTTTCGCCAGTTTCTACTTGAATAAACTCGGCGATTATTTGGGAGGCGATTCCTTTTTCTTCTGCTAGTACATGAGGGATTGCATGTTTTCCACCCTGTTCACTATCAGCACCACCTTTACCTAAATGTTCTATTTCGCCATCTGTTGAAAACAGGTATTCAACCGCGTCGGCATAACCACTTTTGCCATATCCATTCCGCCCAAAAATTGCTAATGATTGTGGTTTCCCTTTTTTTATATCAAAATGAAAATCACCTGCTCTGTTCAATACACCCTTCACGCCTTGAATTGAAAGATTCACTAGTATCCAGGTCATTTTTGTTTCTCCGCCGCCCTATTTTTTGCAAATGTTATTAATTCTTCTGCCAGATTATTTCCTGCTTTTGAATGTGGTGAGACTACGCCCAGGTGAGTTTTTACAAGCACAACAATATCTTGATCGAATTCTTTTGGATCAAGTAATATTTGATTAAATAAAGCGTTCATTAAATTTGATGTATTATATGTGTTATTTGTAACTTTGGTTTTTTTAACCATCTTGCCCCTCCCAAAAACAGCTCTATCTTTTGATTTTTTGCTTTGATTAGGATTGCGATGAGTTTCCCAAATTTTTCGCCCCTTTATTAATAAACATTATAGCTATTTTAAATAGAAAAAACAAATAAATAGCGCCCTTATTAATAATATTTCAAACATCTCAATTGTCATTATGTTGACATCATTATGTAGTGTATTAATCACACTAAAACGAATTCCCCCGCATGTGCCGGCAAAATGACTTTTGCCCCCTTGCTCCTCAGTAATTCCCAACTCTCCTTACTTTTCACATCCTCCTCGGCGATGGCGTTCTCGGGGGCCAGGTCGCCGACGAAGGCTTCGCCGCCATCCAGCAGCAGCGAGATGCACTGCTCGCCGTGGCCGGGGGTGTGCAGCACCTCACCGGCGATGCCGATGGAGGCCAGCCAGGTGCGCGAGTCGGCGATCTCCATCTTTTGAATCTTCGTTTGATCGATCTTGCGATAAGGCATGGCCTTGCGCTCGATCAACGCCTCCATCGCGTCGATGGCGTCGAGCTGGTTGGGGAACACCACGAACGCCGCGCCGTTATCGAGCAGCGTGCCGGCCAGCCCGGCGTGATCGAGGTGGAAGTGGCTGACGATCAGCCCGTCGCCGGCCTCGACGAAATAGCAGTTGGTGCTTTTATAGCGGACGGTAACGATGGTCATAACTCACGCATCGGCATTGGCGGCCCTGGCGTAGAAATATTTCTTGGCCAGCTCGACCGCCAGGACGTACAGCACCGTCAGTCCGATCATGGACAGCAACAGCGGGGCGGGCAGCGGCACGAAGCCGAACACCGTGATGTAGGGCAGGTAGGGCATGGCAATAGTGATGGCAATGAAGGCCAGCGTGACGATCAGCAGGAGCTTGCCCGGGCGGCTGCGGAAGAACACGTGGCGGGTGCGGATGACCAGCACGATGACCAACTCCGTCAGCAGCGACTCGAGGAACCAGCCGGTGCGGAACTCGTCGGGTGTGGCCTGGAACAGGAACAACAGCACCCCGAAGGTGAGGTAGTCGAAGACCGAGCTCACCAGGCCGAAGAGGATCATGTAATTGCGGATGAAGCGCGTGTTCCAGCGGCGCGGCTTCGTCACCATTTCCGGGTCCACGGAGTCGCCGGCGATGGTGGTGGAGGGGATGTCGGACATGAAGTTTTCGAGCAGGATCTGCGGGGCGAGCATGGGCAGGAAGGGCAGGAACAGCGAGGCTCCGGCCATGCTGAACATGTTGCCGAAGTTGCCGCTGATGGCGATGAGGATGTACTTGATCGTGTTGGCGAAGGTCACGCGGCCCTCGTCGATGCCCTCCCGCAAAATGTCCAGGTCTTTCTTGAGCAGGACGAACTCGGCGGCATCCTTGGCCACGTCCACGGCGGTATCCACCGAGAGCGCCACGTCGGCGGCGTGCAGGGCGGGTGCGTCATTGATACCGTCGCCCATGTAGCCGACCACGTGCCCGGTCTTCTTCAGCGCCAGGATGATGCGCTCCTTCTGGTTGGGGTCCACCTCGGCGAAGATGGTGGTGTGCTCGGCCTGCTGCCAGAGCGCCTCGTCGCGCAGGTCGTTGAGCTGGCTGCCGGTGAGCAGGCCGGTGAAGGGCAGCTTGACCGCATCGGCCACGTGGCGGGCCACCTTCTGGTTGTCGCCGGTGATGATCTTGAGCTGCACGCCGCGCGCCGCCAGGTCGGCGATGACACGCGCTACGTCGGCCTTGGGCGGGTCCAAGAAGAGCAGGAAGCCGGCGAAGGTGAGGTCTTTTTCATCTTTAGTGGAATAAGGTCCGGGTTGAGTTGCCACCGGTTTGGTGGCCACGCCCAACACGCGGAAGCCCTGGCCGCTCCAGTCGCTGAAACGCTGCTCGAGGGCGGCATGCTGCGCATCGTCCAGCGGATCGACTTTCTCTCCGGTCTGAACGTGGCTGCACATACTCAGGACGGCTTCCAGGGCGCCTTTGGTGATGAGGGTGCGCGTGCCCTTGGCATCGGCGGTGACCACGCTGAGGCATTTGCGCACGAAGTCATAGGGGATCTCGTCCACCTTTTGCTCGGTGCTGATGTCGACCCCGGCTTTTTGGGCGTAGGCGATGATGGCTTCGTCCAGCGGGTTGGCGAGCCCGGTCTGGAAGTGTGAGTTGAGATAGGTGTGGCGCAGGACGGCAGGGGAGGCCTGGCCCTGGGGGTCGAGCGCACCATCCAGGCTGACGACGCCCTCGGTGAGAGTGCCGGTCTTGTCGGTGCAGAGCACGTCCATGCTGCCGAAGTTCTCGATGGCGTTCAAGCGGCGCACGATGACGCCGCGTTTGGCCATGCGCTGGGCGCCCTGCGAGAGCGTGATGCCGATGATGGCGGGCAGCAGTTCGGGCGTCAGCCCGACGGCCAGGGCGAGGGCGAAGAGCAGCGAATCGATGGGCGGCTTGGCCAGGAAGATGTTGATGGCCAGGACGATGACCACGATCACCAGCATGATCTGCGCCAGCAGATAACCGAAGCGCCGGATGCCGCGCTCGAACTCGGTCTCCGGCGGGCGCAGGCTCAGCCGTCCGGCGATCTGACCAAATACAGTGGCGGAGCCGGTCTCGACGATCAAGACTTTGGCCGTGCCGCTGCCCACGCTGGTGCCCATGAAGACGCAGTTGGTGCGCTCCGCCAGGCTGGCGTTCGCCGGGACGACTGACGGTTCCTTCTCGACCGGGAAGGTCTCGCCGGTGAGCACGGCCTGGTTGATGAAGAAGTCCTTGGCTTCCAGCACCACGCCATCGGCGGGGATGAGGCTGCCGGCCGAAAGCATCACCACGTCACCCGGCACCACCTGCTCGGAGGGCACGGTCTGCGGCTGGCCGGCGCGCAGCACGCTGGATTTGATGATGACCTGCGACTGCAGTTTCTGGACGGCGTTGCTGGCGATATATTCCTGCACGAAGCCCAGGATGGTGCTGCCGAGCACGATGACCAGGATGATAATGGCGTCCGTCCATTCCCCCACGATGCCTGAGACGATGGCGGCAAAAATGAGGATGAGGACGAGCGGACTTTTGAACTGTTCGAGCAACAGGGCTAGAGCAGTGGCCTGCTGCTGGGCCCGGATGGTGTTCGGGCCATACTGCCTCAGGCGCTGGTCGGCGTCTGCGGGTTGGAGGCCATCAGCGCTGCTGTGCAGCTCGGTGAGGATCTGCTCGGTCGTGTGGCTCCAAAAGGTTTCGGGCGCGGCGGGTTCGTGGGGCTGCGCCGGCTTGGGGTGGGGGAAGAAAATGGATGAGTTCATGGGACCTCTGAAGTCTACTGATGATTAATTTTCTATAGCATCGAGTGAAAAAATTTATCAAGCTTAATTATACAGACTTTAATGGAGCTGCACTGAGACCGTATAGCTCGTGGCCGTTTATTTGTCATTGCGAGGGTAACCCGAAGCAATCTCAAACTTTGCTGGAGGCCGCCACATACCGGGATCCCCAAAACACGGGGACAGGCAAGCGACTGGCGTTCGCGATGACACTCTGGAGGGGTAAGTTATTAGCTCTTATTCGAAAACCAGTATAAAATGGTATCAAAAGAAGCCCCTATTTTTGTTTGCTAAAAGGATGAATAAGCTCATGACAACCACTTCCACAAAAGATATTCTAATGCGCACCTGGATCGTCATGGCTGCCCTGGAAATTACCGGTCAAATCGCCTGGGCAGTTGAAAATACCTGGTTCAACACGTTCGTCTATGACACTATCACTCCCGACCCGCGTCCCATCGCATGGATGGTGGCAGCCAGCGCCATCACTGCCACGCTGACCACGCTGTTGATGGGTACCCTCAGCGACCGAACGCATTCGCGCTGGGGAAAAAGGCGCCCGTATATTCTATTTGGTTACATCTTATGGGGCATCTCGACGGCGCTATTTCCAACCGTTGCTTACATCAAGATCAGCAGTCTGGCGGTCGTTATGGTCGTGGTGGCCGACTGCGTGATGACCTTTTTTGGATCCACGGCCAACGATGCGGCTTTCAACGCCTGGACGACGGATATTGCCAGAAGCGACCAGCGCGGCCGGGTGGAAGGAGTGCTCAACATGAGCATGTTCATTGCCCAGATCGTGGCCATGGTTGCGGCAGGCATCCTGATCGACCGCTTTGGCTATTTCATTTTCTTCTACGTTTTAGGCGGGATCGTGGTTGTGGTGGGTATGCTGGGAGGCAGTTTTCTGCAGGATGCCCCACTCCCTGAAACGGACGAGCATCGCCGTTCATTTTGGGCCGAGTTCGCCGACCTGTTCAATCTCGATACGCTCAGACAAAACCGTGAATTGTTTATCCTGCTCATCTTCATCATGATCAGCAGTATCGGGATGCAAGTTTCATTTCCCTATCTCATCGTTTATCTCGAAAACTACATCGGCATCACCAAGTCGCAATTCAGTATCATTGGCGGAGCAGTCATGGTGGGAAGCGCAGCTCTCGCCATTCCCTTTGGCATCCTCGCAGACCGCTGGAACAAACGCGTGATGATCGCCATTGCGACCATCATCAGCAGCATTGGAGGAATCCTGCTTTCATTGGTCTACAGCATTCCGCTGCTGGCGCTGACCGGTTTGCTCTGGCAGGCTTTTTCTGTGGCGGGGTCCATCGCTTCGGTTGCCTGGCTCAAGGACCTTTTACCCGAACAGAACCGTGGCAAGTTCCTCGGCATTCGCATGATCTTCTGGATTGCCCTTCCCATGGTGATCGGTCCGTGGATCGGTACAACCTTGATCCAAAATTATGGCATTCCCACCATAACCAACGGTGAAGCCGGTTTCATCCCGGTGCCGATCATTTTCCAGGTCGGCTCGGTGATCGCACTACTCTCGATCATCCCATTATTCTTTATGCGCAGGCGGAAACAAGTTGAACCCGGCAACAATTAAGAAAGGTTTCTGGCTCGACCGGCTCGAGGTCAATGCGCGCCAGGCCATCTTCCACCAATGGGATCAACTTGAAGCATCGGGCTGCATCGAGAACTTTCGCATCGCCGCAGGAGAGGCGGAGGGTTTTCGCGAAGGCTGGTTCTTTGCCGATTCAGACGCCTACAAATGGCTGGATGCCGCTGCTCGAATCTGGGCTTCTTATCCGGACCCTCGACTTGCGGCGCTCATGGATACTTTCATTGCCTTGTTGGGGCGCGCGCAAATGCCGAATGGCTATCTATTTACGTATAACCAGATCCATTTCCCCGGCACGCGCTGGCAGAACTTGCAAATCGAACATGAACTGTATTGCCACGGCCATCTGATCGAGGCGGGCGTTTCGCACTATCAAGCCATCGGCCGGACCGATTTGCTGGATATCGCACGCCGGGCTGCTGACCGGATCGTGGCGGATTTTAAAGGGCAGAACGCAACTTACACTCCCGGCCACGAAGAGATCGAGATTGCCTTACTGCGGCTGCATCAAGTTGCCGAAAGTGACACCTGTTATCTCGAGATGGCGCGCCAGTTCATCGAGCAACGCGGGCGAGCATCGCATTTTGCGTGGTCTCTTTTACGACAGAACATACAAGTTGGCCAGCGCGGAAAGCTCGTCCAGCAGAAGAAGCGGGAGTATCTTGCTGTCCATCCCGATTTCAAAGCTTTTCAACTTCCACCAGAAAACCGTTCCCGGCAACCGCGCACCATAACTCTGCGCTGGTATGCCAGTGCGTTGAGCGGCAAGTTCTTTCAACAGCATGCGCCCATCCGTGAGCAGACCGTGCCGGTTGGGCATTCGGTCCGTTTCGCCTATCTGGAAACTGCTGCAGCCATGCTGGCGCGCGAAAGCGGCGATAGAGCCCTGATCCCTGCATTGGAGCAAGCCTGGGAGCGCATGGTGACGCGCCGTATGTACGTCACGGGCGGCATCGGCAGCCTGCCTGTGGTGGAAGGCTTCGGCAATGATTATGAGCTCGACCCTGAATTTGCTTATGCCGAAACCTGTGCGGCGCTCGGCAGCCTGTTCTGGAACTGGGAAATGGACCAGTTGACCGGTGAGGCAAAATACGGTGACCTCTTTGAATGGCAGCTCTACAACGCTGCGGCAGTCGGGATGGGATTGGACGGAACGACCTACTTCTACAATAATCCCCTTGCCAGCCGCGGAGGCCTGACACGCCAGCCCTGGTATGCCGTTCCATGCTGCCCATCCAATCTGTCGCGTACATGGGCGGATTTAGGCAAGTATATTATCTCCGCGGAGCGGGGGATGCTTCGCGTCCATCAATATATCAGTGGTGAATTTTCAAACGAAGCCATCCCGTGCAGCAATAGCCATACTGTGACTGTCAGTATTGATATGCAGGCAAACCTGCCGTGGGACGGACATGTTCGCCTGACGATGAAGGATATTAAATTCTCCCATCCTGACGACCCCAACCCTGTCGAGCTCCAGTTGCGTCTTCCTGCCTGGAGCAATGGTACCTTCATTGCTGTCAATGGGGAGCCGGTCGATATCATGCTCTCTCCAGGTGCGGATGAGAATGAAGCGACCGCCTCAGGCTATGATCCGCGCCTGGCAGCTTTTTATTCGATCCGGCGCCTGTGGTCACCCGGGGACGTAGTGGAAATAAACTTCGAAATGCCGATCCAACTGCGCCAGGCTCATCCCAGAATGAAAGGTCATCGCGGCAAGGTCGCTTTGACACGCGGCCCTTTGGTATACTGTCTCGAATCTGTGGACAATCCGGGCGTGGATATCTTCTCTGCCAGGCTTGCCCCCGATTCACTTGAGGTGGTCTTCGATAAAGACATGCTGGGTGGGATTGTCAGGATCACGGGAATGACAGATACAGGTGTCCCGCTCACTTTCATCCCCTATTTTTTGTGGGGCAACCGCGGCCCTTCTCAAATGACCGTATGGGTCAACGCCTGAAACTGCAAAATAATGAATGATTTTTTGGAGGAGAATCATGCCCGATCATGACCCCTTGCGTACCCCGTGGACTCCTGCGGTACCCTGTCCATTGCCGGAATATCCACGCCCGCAATTGACGCGCCCGAACTGGACCAACCTCAACGGGCAGTGGCAATATGCGATTTTACCAAAGGGGCATACGGCGCCGAAACAGCACGACGGCGTCATCCTGGTTCCGTATGCACTGGAATCGTTTCTCTCGGGTGTTCAGAAGCCGCTGCTGCCCGACCAAATCTTATGGTACCGGCGGACGTTCTTTTACCCACTTTCTGCGCTCAAAAAAGGGAACAGCGCGAGGATTTTGCTTCACTTCGGTGCGGTCGATGATGAGTGCGAAGTCTGGGTCAATGGCACGCACATTGGGGAGCACCAAGGGGGATACCTGCCGTTCTCATTTGACATCACTGAGACGCTGACAAGCGGCGAAAATGAGCTAGTCGTCTCCGTATGGGACCCGACCGAAACAGGGTTGCAGCAGCGCGGCAAGCAGGTGCTCCGGCCGAAAGGGATTTGGTACACGGCTGTTTCGGGCATCTGGCAGACTGTGTGGTTGGAGGAAGTGCCTGCCATCAGCATTGAATCGCTGAAGCTGACCCCAAACGTGGACAATCAAACACTGACCGTGGAAGTGAAGATCAGGGGCGTTGCAGATAACGGAACTCTGCGCGTGGAGGCGGAGGCAATTTCAAATGGAGAGAAGGTTTCATCGGGCAGTGGGCCGGTGCAATCACCGCTCAGTCTCTCGATCCCCAATCCAAAACTGTGGAGTCCTGAGGACCCGCATCTGTATGACCTGAAAGTGCGGCTCGTCCGAGAGGGCCAGGTGCTGGATGAAGTGGGCAGCTATTTTGCGATGCGCAAGTTCGGACTGACGCGGGATGCGGAGGGGCACTTGCGCTTTGCGTTGAATGGCGAGCCGCTCTTCCTGTACGGGCCGCTGGACCAGGGCTACTTCCCCGATGGGTTGTACACGCCGCCGTCGGAAGAAGCGATGCTTTTCGACATCGAGTACACGCGGCGGATTGGCTGCAATATGATCCGCAAGCACATCAAGGTGGAGCCGCTGCGCTGGTATTATCACTGCGATCGGCTGGGAATGATCGTCTGGCAGGATATGCCCAACGGCGGATTGATCGATGGCGAAGTGGTGGCGACTCTTTCACTGATCTTGGGTTTCCACCGCAACGACACACGCTGGCTGAGCCGCTTCGGGCGGGCGGACCAGGCCAACCGGGCGGTGTACCGCGCCGAGCTGCAAGGCATGATCGACCATTTATATAATGCCGCCTGCGTTGCGGTGTGGGTTCCTTTTAACGAAAGCTGGGGACAGTTCCATGCCAATGAGGTAGCCGATTGGGTGAAAGCCTATGACCCCACCCGCCTGGTGGATCATGCCTCCGGCTGGTTCGATCAGGGAGGCGGCGATTTTCGAAGCAAACACATCTACTTCAAAAAATTGAAAAAGCCAAGGCAAGATGGGCGTGCGTTTGTTATCTCAGAATTTGGCGGGTACAGCTTGAAACTCCCCGGCCACGTATGGGACGAAACCAAAAAATTTGGCTACCGCTTCTACGACACTCCCGAAGCATTGACCGAGGCATATCTGGCGCTGTTGAATGACGAATTGAAACCACTGATTCCCCAAGGATTGACGGCGGCAGTCTACACCGAGACGACGGACGTCGAAATAGAGATCAACGGTTTTCTGACTTACGACCGCAAAGTGGAAAAAATGGATGCCCGGGTGCTGCGCAGCGCACATGAGGGATTGATAAAAGGAGATCACTAATGTAGGCTGTTGCGGGGCAGCCTAGATATTCCACGTACTCAGGAATTCCCACAGGGAGGCGACCAGGAAGAGGGGAATCACCAGGGCATAGATGCGTGCCACGTCCAGCAGGGCTTCCTTGGGGAAAATGCCGAGCCATTTCTTACCTTGGTAAGCGGGCAGCGGGCGGAACAGGGAAATACCCACGTTCACGCCTGCGCCGACGGCCAGCGAATAGGGGATGATCTGTAGAACCAACGTCAGCAGGTAATAGAAAGCGGAACGCGGGTCGTCCAGCCGGCTGGTGTGGTCGCCGCGGACGGATACGATCCCGCCGATCCAACCTTGATAGGCCACCATGGGATAGGGGAAGACGATGCCGAAACCGCTGAGGGTTTTTGGTAGAGCGCCTAACGCCAGGTTGCTGCCAGCATCCAACAGGGCTGCCTGGAAATTATCGCCGCGGTTGGCTGCCTGTGTGGACAGGTCCTGTTGATTTGCCTGGCCGACCACTTGGTCGCGGTAATGCAGGGCGAAGGTGTTCCCGGCGTGCACCATCACTGCGCCGACCAGGATGCCGAGCGCATAGGTGGCGGCGATGGTAAGGATGGAAAGCCGTGCACGCCTGACTGCCCGGATCACGGTCAGGTGAAAGGGATAGTGGGAATGTTGGATGGTCTGTATGCTCATGGGCGCTCCTATATCTTCATATGGCTGGGTCCATTGCGCCGGGTGGTCCAGGGCTATGCCGGCTGAATAGGCAATGAACGAGGGGTATCAACGCTACTTCTTTCTTTGTTGTTTGACCAGCGCTGGCCCATGAAAGTAATTTCCCTTCAATATTCGACGGCGGGCGGCAGTTTCCCGGCGTTGCTGATGGTGACGCGCACTTCCTTGGGTAAAGGGGCAATCCCATCAAATTTTGTCTGCTTCACAAAATCAGAGAGCATTTGGTAGAGGGCACTGGGTTTCCAGGATTTGAATTTGTCGGGTGTGTCCACACCGGCTTCATAGTAGAGGCGTGCGCGCACACCTTTTACGCCTTCCAACCGGCTGAGGTCAGAGAGTTTCACGAGTTCCAGGATATCCATCTGTGGAATACCTGTCCGCTGTGACAGCAATTCTCGGGACGCAGGTGTCTTCCCGGCGGTCAGCATATCTGCAATGGTGACGATTCCAATCGATGCAAGCAGGGCGAAGTGATCCTGATCGATGCCACGAAACTCACGCAATTTGATAGCACGCCGGCTTTTGGCTATTTCTTCCTCCCGCAGGCTTCCGGCTAGTTGGGCCAGTAGTTTTTGTCCACTGAAATGGAAATACAACGCCAAGGCGCGCATGTATTTCTTCTCTTCACTTTTATCCAACCTTTGGGCAAAAAAACGGATATCGTCAGCGGTGGCAGCCTCCAGACTTTTGTGTTTTTCGTCTGCCAGGATGGTTTCAAAGGTATGAACGTTGCTCACCAACCCCTCAACCACATGGGGTTTCTTGCCCGACCGCTTTAAAAACTGCATGAATTCCTGTTCGCCCAACATATTCTGTCCCTTTCTCCTATATCAAAATGGCATTTGCCACACGTTGGGGAATAACGGATGCATTGGGTATATTCCTTGAAACTTACCGGCGCTTCCCATAGCATACTGTCTTCTTGGGAAGTATGGGCGACGAAAAGGTCATCAATCATCTCCGGAATGGTAGGTATAGTAGCCGGCACAGGCAGGTTTCCTCACCTCGGACTTCACGGCAGGTTCCACTGCGCCGGGTTATTCAAGACCGTATCGGCCGCAAGTGTTTGAAGCTCACGGGCGGTATCCGCGGAGAGGCCGGCCGTATAGGATAATCCGACCGGGCTTTGACGGAAGATGGTCGAGTAGAAGACGCAGGCGGTCAGGTAAGTGCCTTGTTCGGTGGGATGGCTGTTGTCGCTCTGCCACAGGGCCAGTTGCGGATACTGCTGGGTGGCTGCCTGCCAGGCGGCACCGACCGGAGCAACCGGAACGTTGAGTTCCTGGGCAATCCCCAGGTAACCGGCGTCGATCTGAGCCTGCATGGCATCGTAAGTTTGCATGCCTTCTTCAGGCCAGCCATCGTGATGCGCCCAGGTCATGAAGAAGATCGGCTGGGCGCCGATGGCTCTTACCTGCTGGACCAGCGTGCGTGCCGCGGGATACATGATCTGCTCGCGGTCCTGTTCGAGAGCGGGAACCTGGCTCTGCTCCTGCAAGACCACGAAATCCCAGTGCGATGATGTCAACAGGCCCGAAGTTTCGGCGGCGTTGACGTGGTCGGCCAACGTCCAGCCGCCTTCATCGGCGGTGTCGGTTTGCACGGCGTGGCCTCCCGATTTGGCTAATGCGGTGAACATGCCGGGCAGGTCGTTCACAGAGGTGTAACTGTTGCCGATGAACAAGACACGCGTGCACGCCCCCGCGCCGGGTGCACTGGTGCAGACGGTGAGAGTTTTATACGCCAATGCCAACAGACAGACCAAGACAATCAGGCCGCCAATCAGGACGATCTTATACAAGCTGCCTGTCCTTTTGGCCGTTGCGGCTGGGTTGCTCAGGTTCGTGTGCATCATATCAAATTTATCCGATTGAGAACTGCCCAATTTTCATGGGCTAATTATGGCACACTACCCAAAAAGCGCCTTCCGGTGAGAGAGCGCTTCTTAAAGTGAATAGGCATGATCCGGTGTGATCGCTGGTTGGTCATTCCGCGGTATAGATGTGGCGGGCGATAACCTGGTCCTGGTATTCTGGGCTGAGCTCGCAGAAATAGCCGCTCCAGCCCCACACCCGCACGATCAGGTTCTTGTGCAGCTCGGGGTGAGCCTTGGCGTCCAGCAGGGTGGCCAGGTTCATGCTGTTCACCTGGAGCTGTTGGCAGCCCTGTTGGGCAAAGGCGCGCACCAGCATGGCCACCTTGTGCACCGATTCCGCATCGCGGAATATCGAATCGGATAGCTCTAGCGTGATAGGGCCGCCGTTGCAGATGCGTCGGTAATCGATCTTGGAGAACGAGAGCAACACGCTGATGGGCCCGCGCACCTGCACGCCTTGGGTGGGAGCCAGGTTGGCCGCCAGCGGTTTACCCTTGTGGCGCCCCTCGGCGGTTGCCCCAACCACCGGCTCGCGCATGCCAGGGGCACTCTGGGTCAGCCAGATGTAATACATGGCCGACCCTGACCCGGGGCGCAGGATGCCGCCGCGTGAGGTCTTACCATATCCTTCGCAGGCGTCGGCCAGCATGTCGAGCAATTTGACCATGAAACCATCGGCACGCTCGTCGTCATTGCCGACCTTGGGGGCCTGCTGCTCGAGCGCCAGGCGCAGCTCTTCCCGGCCCTGAAAATCGGTGTCGAGGGCGGCCAGCAGGTCGGCCGGTTCCAGGCTGTGCTGGATGAAAACCAGCTCCTGGACTGCAGCCAGGGCATCGGCGGCATTGGCCGACCCAGCACCGTGAATGCCAAAATTGTTGTAGCGGGCACCGGCGGAGAGGTCTTTGCCGCGCTCCACACAGTCATCCATGAGCACTGAAAAGAAGGGCGCGGGAGGCAGCAACAGCTTTTCATAGTCACCGGCGAGATGCTTCACTTGCGCGTCGATCTCCGCCCGCACGCGGCGCAGGATGCCCGGTATGTCTTCGCCGGCCGGCAACCCGGCCCGGATGGCGGCATCCACGGCGGCGGGGAATGAGACCGCGCCGATGTTGACCACTTCCATGCCTTTGCCGGGGATCAGGAACTCCCAACAGGCGGCGACAGCGTACTCGCGGGCATCTTCCAACCGGTAGCCATGCGCCACCAGCGCCGGGATGACCACATCATCGTTCGAATATTGGGGGAACCCCAGCCCCTTGCGGGTGAGCTCGGTGGCCAAGGAGAGCAGCTCCAGGTCGGTGTCCGCCGAGATGCGCAGGTTGACCTTGGGGTCGATCATACTGACGTCACGCGAGGCCTGCAATGCTAAATAAGTCAGCTCGTTCACGGCGGATTGACCGTCAGGAGTCACGCCGCCCAAAGTGATCGTCTGGCCGTTGTCACCCTGCTGGACGCCGGGGTAGAGGTCGCTGTCTTTGTTGAGGGAGATGAAAAACTCGGCCAGCAGATCGTAGGCCTCGCTCTTGTCCAATCGCCCACTGTCCAGGTCGGCTTTCAAATACGGCCACAGGTATTGGTCGAGGCGGCCCAGACCCACCTGGTAATGGCCGGTCAGCCAGATCACCGCCTGCAGCAGGCGCAGGGACTGCAGCGCTTCATGGAACGTGCGCGGAGCGTAAGCTGGCACCTGCTCGAGCATCTCGGCCAGGTCGATTCGGCGCAGGCGATGGGCTTCGGCGGCATAACTCCCAGCCAGCGCCAGCACGGCGTCGATGGATTCGATAGCGCAGTCGAGGAACTCGACGGCTTCGGGATCATTGCAATTCTTTTTGCGGGAGGCCAGCGCAGCCTGTTTGCGGTCCAGCAGCCCCTGTGAGAGCACCATGTCCCAATCGGGGGAGAGGTTGTTGATCGGGCCGCTCTCGTGCAGGGTGCGCCCGGCGGTGATGCGGGCCCAATCTGCGGGGGAATAGAGCTCCGGGATGGCGGCCGGGACGGTGCGGGTGAAGACGATCTGCTCGTCCGTGCCGATCACCACAGTCTCGGCTTCACATTGGCGTACCATCAGGCGCGCCACGCGTTTGGGCCACGATAGATTCTCCGCTTCGCATTCCTCCAGGACGGAGATCGGCTCCAGCCTGCGGAACGCCTTTTGTTCACCGTTTCGTGTACGCCGTTTGAGTTCTTCCAAGCGTTCGTTCATGCCACATGCACTTTCACGCCGGCATGCTCGAAAATCGCCAGATCGATGCTCACCGGACTATTCTCGTCGTAATCGGGATGGAAGGCCATCCCGGCCGCTGGGTATTTGGCGCCCGCCGCCCGGTTGTAGGGCAGCAGGTCGACCTGCACCAGCCCGGGCAGACCTTTGACGGTTTCGGCAATAGCGGTCTGGTTCTCACGCGTGTCGGTGACGCCTGGCACCAACGGCACCCGGATCACGAAGGGCACACCGCTGGCGCTCAACACGCCCAGGTTGCTCAGGATCAGGGCATTGTCACAGCCGGTATAGCGGCGGTGCGTTTCAGGATCGATCAGCTTCAAATCGTAGTAGACCAGGCCGACCCGTGCGAGCAGCAGGCGGAAATCCTGTTCGGACCCATAACCGCAGGTATCCAGCAGGACGTGCAGATCGTCCAGGCGGTCGATCACCTCGGCCACGAAGCCGGCCTGCATCAGCGGCTCGCCACCCGAAAAGGTCACACCGCCCTCGTTGGAACGCAAGATGGGCGCCTGGCGGTTGAGGATGGCGGCCACTTCCTGAGAGGTCATCAAATCGCCCACCGGACGGTCGCCACTGCGGCTGTGCATCACCTGCGGCTGGGGCGATTGGCCTTCGGGATTGTGGCACCACATACACGCCAGTGGGCAGCCTTTCAGAAAGACCGTGGTGCGTATTCCCGGCCCGTCGCGGATGGTGAATTCGCGGATATCGAAGATCATCCCGCTCAACATAGATTTATTCTAAGTCTGTTCGTGGGGAAGGGGGAGAGGATGGTTATGACGGCTGCGCTCCAAAGACTTGGAGCAGTTTGACAGTTGCCGAGGGTGAGACGACCAGCACGAGGTCGCGGATGTCCTGCAGGTGAGCCTCTATTGTTTGAGGGTCGATACCCTCCGGCGCATACACCGCAAACAGAACGTTCTTGGTTCCGGCGCTGATTTGCGTGCGCTGGTCCGGGCCGTAAACGATGCTGGAAATGATCCCGGCCTGATCAGCCATCATCATATCTCCGGCTTTCAACACTTGATCCTGGCCACGCAGCAGGGTGTAGTGTTCATCGCCGCGGGCAACGTTCAGGGCAACGGGCAAGCGAAGCTGATCGAGGTCGTGCCCGGCGGTCAGCAGCCTGTTCTTGAGCTCGGCCATGAACATGGCTTCCACCAAAGACGCCACGCTGGGGATGGGCTTGCCTTTGAAAACCACCGATACCAGTTGACCCAGCACGTGATAGGTCTTGTTGAAGCGCTTGTAGTAAGCGCTGTAAGCGGGAATGGGTGCCAGAGCCTCGAGCGCATGTGGGTCCTGTCCGGCGAAGTGCGCCCTCAGGTCATTCTCCAAGGCTTGCTTGCGCACCTCCAATTCGGAATGTGTGGCCGGATTCTCGACCTGTTCCATCACCAGAATCCCGGCGTGGGCGTTCGGATAACTTGTGCTCCATTCTTGGGTGATATCGAACATCAGGGACTCTCCCGCTATGAGGGTATCGAATAAAAGAATACAACGTTCTTTAATTATACCGATTGCCATCATCGGGTCAATAAAAAGTGCTTTGGAGTATGCCGCTCAGCTTCAAACTGTAATTTCTTATTTCGACCCCGCCAAGAACCTGCCACTTGGCCGTGGCGGGTCGACCAGGGAGGAGCGTTGGCAAGTCTGCTGAGGTTCACCGCCGCCTGCTGAGAAGCCGATGAGGATGGCGCTTTTCAGGCCCGGCTTTTCGATAAGCTCCGGCAGGTCATCGGCATAGGTGTCCATGTCATTACCATCTCATGGCTGGCTCAATCGCCTATGACCGCGGCGAACCAGGCGGTGTAAGTGAAACCATCCGCCGTAAAGGGCAATTGGGCGATTTGCCCCGGAATCCTTTACTTCGTTTTCTTCTTGAGCTCTTTTTCTACTTCTTTGGCGCCCTGGGTATAGAACTTTTCTTCATTGGGGGCAAGCTCGCGCAGCAACCTCAGAAACTCTCCGGCGTGTACAAGTTCATCGTTCGCTATGTCCCTGAGCACTTCCTCGACGAGCTTGTTGTCGATGGATTCAGCAAGTTGCATATACAACTGGGTGGCTTCGTACTCCGCAGCCACCATGAAACGAATTGCCCTGACGAGTTCCTCATCCGTGAGTTTCCTCTTGTTCGCCAACCCTGAAAATGGTGATCCGAATTCTGGCATGTTGATTCTCCTTTTTTATAGGCTTTTACGGCCAAATTACCGAAATTAAGATAACGCGAGTTGGGGATGACCACATCCCGAACTAACGTCTCATTACCATCCTATTCGAAAGGAGCTATCTACGTCCCTAATAAACCCTATCAAATATCTATTTTTTTGTTTTTCATTTCCCCGGCTTTTTTGATGGAAGATGAGATATACCGGTTGGCCAGCCTGCGGACGGTGCCTGATGAGAAAATTTCTTGTTTCAACCTTTGCATATGCGAGTGCGGTTCTTTGGATAACAGTGCGTATCCGCTGGCTGGCCCTGTTTTTCATAAGGGGATAGTCTGTGCTTCGCGAGAGAGTGCACACATTTCGAAAGTGAACACGCCCCTGGGTGATTCCATTCACCACTTGCAGCAGCCCGGCGAATAGTTATAATTAAAATAAATGCCGGGAGGTTATCTTATGATGATTTCCATTATCATTGCACTGGCGATTGCCATCGTGGCAGTCATTTTTGCCTTACAAAACGTGACCCTGGTCACCGTATCCTTCTTCACCCTGACCCTTCACTCCTCGCTGGCCCTGGTGGTGCTGATCGCACTGGCAGCCGGGGTATTGATCGGCTTTCTGGCTTCCCTGCCCGGTTTGATCCGCGGTGTATGGACCACCTCCAGCCAGAAGAGGAAATTAGGCACGCTGGAAGAGGAACGCGATGCGCTGAAGCAAAAGGCCGAAGAAATGGAAAAAGCGGTCAAGGTCCTGGAAGATAAAATAGCCAATCGTCCAACCGACCCTGGTCAGGGCAGCCCTAGTCAGGGTAGGCCCGAACCAACCCCACCGGCCGAACCGCCGACCAAAGCCTAACGTTTTTTCTCAGCAGATGAATTCAATGTGACCGCGGCACGCACCAGGTCAGCCAGGGCAACGGAATCGATGGTGCTGCCTTTGTTGTAATCGATGGCACGCATGTCTTTGGCATCCAGTCCGGCGTTGAAGAGACCTTTGGGGTCGGCTACGGCGGAGCCATTGAAGAAGTGCACCTTCACGTGGTCTTTGAAGGCGTTCACGCTGCACACCAGCCCGTGATGAGTCCACACGGCGGTGCCCCACTTCCACTCTTCTTTGATGCCCGGGGCGGCGGCGTTGATCAATTGGCGCAGTTGGGCAAACATTGGCCCGCGCCAGTCTTTCAGCTCGGTAATTTTGGCGTCGATCAACCGGGCCGGAGTGAGGCTGGTTTTATCGGATGGTTTTTCCATATTTCCTCTAATCGTCATTTTCCATCGTAGGCACGCTGCAAGCCGGCGATGTCCAGCTTATGCATTTGCAGCATGGCCCGCACCACGCGCTTCGATTTCTCCGGGTCCTTGTCGTTGGTCAACTTTCCCAAAATGGAAGGCACGATCTGCCAGGTGACGCCGAAGCGATCCCTGAGCCAGCCGCACTGCTGCTGCTCTCCGCCCTCGGAGAGCTTCTCCCATAGAAGATCAACCTTTTCCTGAGTCTCGCAATCGACGAAGAACGAAATGGCTGGCGAGAAGGTGAACACCGGGCCGCCGTTCAGGGCCATGAATTCCTGCCCCTCGAGCTGGAAGGTCAGGGACATCACCGTGCCCTTCGGCCCCGGGCCGGCGTCGCCATAGCGGGCAATCGTCTCGATCTTCGAGTTCTTGAAAAGAGATATATAGAATTTCACAGCTTCTTCGGCGTTATTGTTGAACCATAGGAAGGGGGTAATTTTTTGCATATCAGTATCCTCATCATTACGGTAGAAGGACTGCGATGAATTAATAATAACATATATTATCTAATATATCCAATAATGATCGCATGAGGCTGCTACAAATTAGGATGGTGTGATGGAGGTGATCGGTGTATTGACTTTCTCCGATGCGCAGCCTATACTGTGATTAATCCATTATTCAAATGATCTTAATAGAGGCCTGATTCCCCTATCACCGACCACTTTTCAGGCACGAGCATCGCCGGGCCGTTCGTAAGGAAGCGAACGGTTTTTTTGTCTACTGGGATGTTTCTGGGAAGGAGGAGCCATGGTCTGGATCGAGAATACTCTGTGGTGCGATGGATGTGGTGCGGAAATCATCGGGGCGGCAGTCGTTTTCGAGAACAAGTACTACTGTTGCGAGCAATGCCGGGACGGACAGGAATGTGACCACGGCGCGCAACAGGAACTGGCTGACGAACAACGCGAAACCCCTTCATCTCAACCATTCTGGCCGACAACTTGATAAGCGAACATCCTGAGCAGAAATAACACTCCGCCGATCGGCAGGGCAACGCGCTGCCGAGCCATCTTCGTTTGATTTTATTAAGTAAAAAGTGGGGAATTTGGGCAACTGCGGTCTGGACGATGAATGGGTCAAGATATCCAGATCCAGGATGACTGATGATTTAAGACGACAGGTCGTGTTGTTTACACAACTTTAACCTCCCGTACATCGGACCATAATTTATCCGCCCTACAATTTGGGCTAACGAAAATCGATGCGAGGAATGCCGGCGTGGATGCGAGCGACCTGAAGACAAAGCTATTGGATGAGATCATCAAAGCGCTGGGGCTGGGCAAGAGCCGACTGGCACGCGTGCTGCTGCGGCCATTGTTCATGCCGGCAGCCATGCGCTTTGCCGAGTTGGCGGTTACCTTCGATGACGACGTGGCCCGCTATGGCTTCCGTGAGGCGGCCCGGCGAGCCTTACCGATCTTCACGCGCGAGGTGCACGCCCGCGGCATGGAGCACATCCCGGCCAGCGGGCCGCTGCTGATCGTCTCGAACCACCCGGGCACCGTGGACGGCCTGGTGATTGCCTCCAATATGCCGCGCCCGGATTTGAAGATCGTCATGTCGGGAGTACCGTTCGTGCGCAGCCTGAACGCCACCGCCGACCACCTGATCTATTCCAGCCTGGATATGCACGAGCGCATGGCCATCATCCGCCACGCCATCGATCACCTCGATGCAGGGGGTGCGCTGCTGATCTTCCCCAGCGGCGGCATCGACCCCGACCCGGCGGTGATGCCGGGGGCGGAGCAGGAGCTGGAGACCTGGTCGCGCAGCCTGGACGTGATCCTGCGGCGCGCCCCCGATGCCCAGATCCTGGTCACCTCGGTCAGCGGTGTGCTGCACTCGCATTGGGTGCGCAGCCCGCTGGTGAAGCTGCGCAACGGCCGGCGCAACCAGCAGCGCGTGGCCGAGTTCCTGCAGGTCATCCAGCAGATGATCGTGCCCATGCCGCGCAGCATGTTGGTCAGCCCATCGGTGCGCTTTGCCAACCCCATCGCCATCCAACCGGGCGACCGGGCCAATCTGCTGACGTCCATCATCACGCGCGCCAAGCAGAACATGGCAGCGCTGGGCAGCTAGATCACCTATTCGATTAGACGATTTCTTTATATGGGTTATTTATACAATGCAGTGGGCGCTGAACCAGGACCGGTCGTTGTGCTGGGAGAGATTGTTGAGGAAATCAAGGGCGGGGTGAAGATCGAAGGATTGAGACACTGATAATTACTTTTAAGGCTTAACTCCCTGATTATCAAACCGAAGTGCCGAAATAATTACTTCCCAATAGTAAACTCAGAAAAGTGTATTGGAAATCTCCTTCTTATTATCAGATAAAGGAATTTCGCTTTTTTGAATTAAGTGATTTATTCCCCATTTTGGTGGGTACCAATAGTCTATTGAACTTTCATTAGTCTTGTAGATTTGTTTTATCCTTTTGCGATTATTAACACCGCCCACATCTGGGAAAGCGACGCGGGAATACTTGTCGATTTCGCAAAATAAATTTTGACAGTCAATCAATTGCAACTTACGCCCCCAAAGCGATTTGAATTCTATTCCCAGTCTACTAAACTCCTCCTCCTGGATATCCGTCACATGTTGGATTAGATCAATTTCGCTTAAACCGGCGAAATCCGAGAAACATTTTCGGATTCCATTAATAGCGCCAGGACCGGGAATTACAAATTCAGATTCTGAAAAGTTAGTTAATGTACTGTAATTGATGTCAATGATATATTGATATGCGAGAAAATCTCCAATTAATGGAAAAGCCCTAAGGATTTTAAAAGCCGATTGCATTGACGAGGCGTTTGATAATTTTTCAGGAACATTTTCCATAATCATGTTCTCAAGCAATTTTAAGAATGTTTGATGCTTGTATTTATAGGGTGATTCTTTTCCTCCAGATGGCATAATATATGCGGCTGAAAAAATCGGTTGCCCACTTTGAATCGCGTGCGACAAAACTTTATCATATTTATCAAATGAATAGCTAGCGAGAGTTATATTGGAAAACTCATTTATGAGGAGTTCCCAAGTGCTGATTCTATTAAAAACTTTAAACAGTAGTATTCTAAAAAACAACTCTTTCGGAGTTTGTTCGCCCTTATAAATAACTTCATGGATTAGATACTGACTAACTCTATCGGAAGCACGATATGCATTTGTAAATTTGTACTTTGTTAAGACGGGATCTTTTGACCATGGCCACTTGTATTTATTAATTCTATTAAAAAAGATATTTTGTCTTTCAGCGGCAAAATACCAAAAAGTATCATATACTTTTGTGGGTATTACAGGATAAATTTTCGAATGATTTAGAGAAATAGATAGTGGCTTACCAATTAAGGACTTTTTTTCTGCAAAGGGGAATATTAGTTGATCGGTTTCATGAGATGTTTCTTTAATTTTTTTTTGAGCAGTATTATTTGAAATGTCCACTCCGTTTTTATAAATAATATTTTGTTTAATTAAACTTAGTGAGTTTTTTACAGCGTTCTCAAAATTGGCGTTATTTTCTAAAACTCGAACAGGATATTTTGCTTTTTCTTTTTCAAACAGCTGGAAATAAAGATTCTTTAATTTTTCCCATTTTTCTGGCGGACAATCTTTTTTAAAGGATTTAGGGCTATTAACCAATATAAGTAAATCGGGGGAAAAATTTTGCCAATGATAGAGCTCTAAATCAACCATTTTATCCAATGCTTGTTGATCAACTCCATTTAGCAGCCCATACACCCAGGTAGACCACCAATAGCGATCTAATAATATGTTTTTTCCGTTTTTCAGCAGAGGTTTGATGCAATTTTCAATGGAATCAATATGCGCGGCGACGTGTAAAATTTGCAAACTTTCAGGGAATATCTTCGATAATCCAAATTGTTCCGGGTGGTGATGAAGATTATAGACATGCTTTCCTAAAGTTTTATCTTCGTTACCAGGAAAAGCTAAATATGTCCAATCTTCTCCTTGTTTAGTGAAGAGAGAATGAAGAGCTTCAGTTATTGCGGTTTTTCCGACGCCATCAGGCCCTTCAAAGATTACAAACATGGTGATGCTCCCCGTTTTTATTGTTTATCAATTGTTGATATTAAATGCGTTATTTAATTTATGAAGTAATTCAATGGCTTCATGTTTGTTAATATGTCCAAGTTCAGCTCGGCTTGAAAAGCAACAGACATTCGCGAGCGTAAGGCCCATTTCTTTTGCCATAAACTTTCCAAGATAATATAGGCCCAAATAATTCCCATAGGCACGGTCAAAAATATATTGGGTTGCATAGATTCCAGTAACAGTTAATCTGGAATCTCCATTGTGTGAGAAAAATACATGTTGCAGACAAGGAAATCCACGTTGTCTTTGATTTGTATGATCCCTAGTCGGATCAAAAATTGCTGCTTGTAGAGCAGCTTGTCGATGATTGCCGATTTTAAAAGTGTTAATGATGTGTTCTAGCTGATTAACACTTTGATTACAATCAGATATTTTGGGTGAGTATTGGATTAATCTTTCAAAATAAAGCCCATAATGATTTTGTGTAGATAGCCTTTTTAATGTGGGCAATAACTTTAAATATCGTGAATAAAATAAATCCCTTGATCTATTTGGATTCCATAATGGGGGAAAAATGGTGTTTGCAGTCGTTCGACATTTAAAGTAACCCTTCTCGAGAAGCTTTTCGTCTAAAATGTTTCTTGTCTGCAGATTCTCTAATTGGTATTGTGGGTCGATCAAAATTGAGATTGATAAATTGGTAATTCCGGTTATTCCGGGTTGTGATAATTCGTTAAACACTTCACACCAAACTTCTGTTAGTGAGGTTCCTTTTTTATAAACTACGTCTTTATACATATTCCGCATCCTCTAAATGGCGAAAGATACTCCGCCCGGTATAGCCTTTTCGTGATACTCGTAGATATGCTGCCCAAGGTGGGCAGGATGAATAAAAACGGCCAATACCTGGCTTCACTGCACGAAATATAATTCTTTCAGAATTTTTGTCAAACATTGTCGCTGTTTTTTCGGCTAATAGGACTTCTGGCGGCAGTAAAAGGTAGTCCCCAACTTGGGCATCAATTGCACACCCTATCCAATTATAATCGACCACTATTAATGAGTTGTTATCGGCATTAGGAATAAATCTTTCCCTAATGTCTTTTGGCGTTGATAATTGGAGTTTTTTAGCCTTCTCAAATGATATTAATTTCAGGCTAGTGGTCATGTGAAACAATAGAGTATTGTATCCAACTCCAATCCAATTAGCTATTGAGTAAATATCCAGATCTCTGCAATTAGCTATTTCTAAGTTTCTCTGAGTAAAAGCATATTCGACAAGTGTTTTCGGCATTAATAAATAGCCCGCAAAGCAATCAGCAGCGAATTCCTCCGGATCGAATTTATTAATTTTGCTATCGGTGTTCTGAAACTCGTCTATTTTTGATCCGTGACCGTAATAAAAATGACCTAACTCGTGTGCGCAATCAAAAACTTGCCTTCCATTAGGACGCTGAGAGGATATTATTATTCTATGAGGGTTATCTTTTATGTACATTGCTTCTAGACTTGGATAATCAACAAAGCGAACCTCAATTCCCAATTTTGTGGCAAATTGAAAAATATCAATGGGGTTTGTTAAGATCCCGCCATTTTTTAATCGAAACTTCAATGCGTCCTTTAACGCATTTCGGGCAATTTCTGCCTTTGAAATCATTTTTTCTCGCCTTATGACTTTCTTAAAGCCTTAAGAAGTGTAATTAATTGGTCCAGATCTTCTTGTTTTAATTTTGATAATTCTCTTGCTGCAAATTCGACACGTTCTGAGGTTGTATCATCTGAAGAGCTTTGTTCGTCAGTTATCCAGGAGATGTTCACATCGTAAAGTTGTGAGAAAGCCACCAATTCTTCAGCGGTTACATTTCTTCTGCCTGCCTCGATTTCAGAAATTGTTGGTCTATGTAAATGCAATTGATTTGCGGCCTGTGTTTGAGAAAGACCAGCAAATTCTCGGGCAATTCTTAGACGATTAGCGATTACTTTTTTTTGAGCACCACTATCGTTCATCTTTATGTTCCTCTCGGTCAGATAAATTCTCTAGAATCCGGAGAGTTATTTCATGTACTGTTATTTTATTAAATTTCTCCGGTGTTCCAAAAAGTGCTTTCTCGTTTATTTCTTTTCCCAATTTATCAGATATCAAAACGATAGTTTCTACCCAATGGATGCTGTCAAAGCCTGGCAGATCGACCATGGGGCATGTATCGCCACTCAATTCAATTTGGGGTGCCCCATCGCATTCTTGTATGTAGTTCAGTACATCGATTACGATAGTATAAATTTCCTCAAATGTCTTCATCTTACGCTCCGTAAGAATATCTTACATCAAAAAATATCCAAAGTCAAGTGATATTTCTTTTTCCCAGATATTAATTGCTTTTTGTTAATGATAGTAAAACTTTTTCAATCAGCATTTGGTAAATCATCGGATAATTATTTTGTAGGAATTCTTCGATATCATTTTCATACAATTCCCCTCTTTCCAATTTTTTGCGTAGATATGAGCTTATTCGAATGCGTTTGTCGCAATCGGAAGAGGTTGCTCCAAAACGGTCTGTCACAGTACACCAAACACAGATAAAAACTTCCTGATTATATTCTGCTATACCTTCACAAAAACCGATAGCATAATCGCCTTCTTTATTTCTCAAAGCCATTTCGGCTCTTGCTTTGGCAGTTGAGAAAATTTTTTGTTCATCCTTTAGCAAAGATTCAGGCATTTATTAACTCACCTAAACGCTACTTATTCAGTGTATTTTTCTAAATATCCCAATAATACTTGAAGAAATCGACTTCTTGCTTTGTTAATAGAGAAAGGTCTTTACTCTTGAATTGCCTAAAAAAGAATTCAAATGCAGCGATTTTAAAGTCGCATATGGGAAGATCGGATATTAAGCTAAATATTTCTTTCGCCCCTGATTTTCTCTGATAACAGTTATATATATAAACCATTTGTAAAGAGAGCCTTAGGAATTCATCGTTAATGTTTTGCATTTCTCTGCTAATGTTAACTTTCTCACTTCGTATTTTATTTTCAATCTCAAACCAAACACCCAGGGTATTTTCCAAATCTTGAAAACGGGTGCCAAAGTTAACATTATTAAATCCAAAATCATAAATACTAAGTTCTTTTCGTTTTTGAATAATTTTTGAAGCTCGTTCATAATGGCGTTTGTATAAATGCAATGAACCAATAAAATAATTCGAATGGCCGATGCTAGCTCCTAACCAAAAAGCCATCATTTCTTGAAGAACACTCCACTCAAATAGATTTATTCCTGAGAACCCCCAAACGATATCATTGCTACGGACCGCAATGTTCATGAGCAGTTGTTCATTTCTTACAAGAAATTGAATCCAATTGTTGCAAGGGATATCTTTACTTTCTATGAAATCTTCCGAAGGGTTAAAAATAGACATTACTCCTCTGCGGGTGTTGCGGTCTTTCAAAAAGATGTTAAGGATTTCTTTTACTTGATCAATTTTGCCTGACCAATTTCGCAACCGCTTACCATATCCTGCTCTCCAAGTTTTCCCATCATCGGAGAATTCTGCAGCTATTGGCAAGTAAAATGATAAGTATTCCAAGTCATTCCTTCCTGCTATCACCCAAATTGCTTCAGCAATTGTAGCAAAAATGCTGTTTTCCCTATGGGGTGCAACTATTACTCTTTCCCAAGGCTTTTCAATTACTAAGTGTTGTGAGAGTATTTCAATCACTTCCTCGCCACGAGTATTAATCTTTTGGCCATTTATTAATATTAAATCTAAACAAGAATAAAATGCTTCAGTTGAGTTTCTATACATTTTCCCTCCTTACTATGCTATTTGCCCAAAATTTACTACTGGTTTGATCGCTAAATGTTACGTGGCTTTCTCCTCCCTAGTGGTATTTGAGCGTAATAATTATATACTTTAATATTATATATCATAAATCTGAATATATTAGTTACGCTTTTTTATTGTTCTATGATATGGTAACCAAACAGCGAGTCATGGTCGCTCTTGGTTATCCGATATAGACAGTAATTAAGAACTTTTAGTCAATTCGTATTATTTTGCCTGAATTATCAAATACTTTTTCAGCGCCACCGCCTGGTTGAACTCTGTATCGCGGGCCGAGTATAAAAGCGTCAGGCGGCTTTTTTTAGCTTTCTCCAGCAATTGCCCCACCAATTCCTTGTTAGTATCCAGCTCGGCGAAATAATGCGCCTTGAATTTCGTCCACTTCGCCGGGTCGTGGCAGTACCATTTGCGCAACTCAGCGCTGGGAGCGATGTCGCGCATCCACAGGTCGGCGTGCAGTTTCTCTTTTGTAAAGCCACGCGGCCAGACGCGGTCCACCAGCACGCGGAATCCATCCGCCGGGTCGAACGGCTCGTAAACCCGTTTGATGCGAACATCGACGGTCACGGCACCGGCCCTGCCAGCGGCTGCACCAGATTAATTAAATTACCGCAGGTGTCCTCGAAGAGGGCGGTGATGATCGGGCCGGCCTTCTGCGGCTCGCCGCGGAAGACCACACCGAGTCTCTTCAGGCGCTCATAGTCGGCATGGATGTCCTGCGAGATCAGGGCGATGGCGGGGATGCCGGCGTCGAAGAGCGCCTTCTGGTAGACCTTGGCGGGCGGGAAGCCGAGCGGCTCGAGCACCAGCTCGACGCCTGCGATGCCATCCGGCGAGACGACCGTCAGCCAGCGATACTCGCCCATGGGGATGTCGGCCATTTTCTTGAAGCCGAGAACGTCGGTGTAGAAGCGTAAGGCCGCTTCCTGATCGGCGACCGGGACGCTGAGGAATTTGAGCTGCATGAGAACCTCCTTTTACCCCTCAAGCCTCATTTGTGAAATGCATCCTTTTATCAAAGTAGAAACATTTTAGTTGGAATGACATGTTCAAGTTTGATGGGGTACATGGGCCTAAGGCCCATGGATTAATTATAGCGACATTCAAATGTCATTGTGATACTTGTAGAGGTCGCCCCTACGCACGTTTCTTCAAAGCATAACGAAACCTTAATCTGCCGATAACAAACAAAAAATGAAGCGGGGAGATAATAGATAAATCTTTTTTGGTGGACGAATTCAATCTGGGGCATCCACCGTAAGGTCCCTTTATGGAGAATGCTTCCCCATTCCAGGCTTTCATCGACGAGACCACCCATCTGTCCATCGATTCCGAGCTGAAGGAGCTGCCCTCCTATCAGACGGTCGTCGCGCCGGAAACGTTGGGTCAAAAGGTGGCCGATATCCTGGAAGCGGATGCCAACCTGCCGGGCGTGCTCATCGTCGAGAAGGGCAAACTGGTGGGGGTGATCTCGCGTGAGACGTTCTACGAGAACGCCGGCAGGCTTTTTGGGCCGGAGATCTTCCTGAACCGCCCCATCCGCACAATGCTCGAATCGGTCGATTTCAAGCTGCTCATCCTGCCGGGCAGCATGTTGATCACGCTGGCCACACAAAAGGCGCTCGAACGGGAGCAGAAGTCCATCTACCAGCCCATCATCGTGCAGCAGGACGACCAGGGCTATCGGCTGATCAGCCCATTGGTGCTCTTCATCGCCCAAAGCCGGCAGTTGCTGGAGCTGCACAACCAGCGCCTCTTCACCGTGGGCGCCGGGCAAGCCATTTCAGATCGGGAGGCCATCTTGCGCTTCATCCGCTACGCCGGCAACCGGCCCGAATTCAACCTGGAGATGTTCGTCAAGCGCCACGCCGTGCGCTGCGATAACTGCCTGCAGATGGTGAACTTCTCGGTCGTGGACATCGTGCGCACGTTTCCGCAATTGAACCGCGGCATCATCGTAGAAGAGAAAATGGGCTCGCGCGTTTACCGGCTGTACGTGCGCCATTCCTGCAGGAATAACGAGATCTGGGAAATTCCGGTGCAACTTGACGAGCATTTGGCGTACCGCTCCCAACGTCCGGCCCGAGCTGTCGAAAGCTATGTCTGATATAACCGCACAGAAGATCACCGGATTTGTCATGCCCATTGGGAGCGGGGCGGTGGGCAAGACCAGCCTGGCGCTCACACTGGAAAAACAAACCCTGCCGCCGGGCTGGGAAGAGACCTTGAAGAAGGTGCAGAAGACCCAGAACCTGGAGTTCCGTTACGTGTCGGACCAGATCGACGTCAAGGGGCACCATTACGAAGTGCTGCACCAATATCTGGTGCCGCCCGGCCAGAAGGCGGTCGATATCGTGCAGCAGGGGCGCAGCTTCAAGGACGTGATCGAGATCTACCGCTCGATGATCCGCCGGGTGGACGTCATTTTGCTATCCTATAAGATCAACGACCTCGACAGCTACCACGAGATCGAGTATTGGGTGGAGAACGTCAACGGGATCATCAACGACCGGACGAACTTCATCCTGGTGGGCACCCACCTGGACAAGCTCGATGGGCGCGAGGTGACTGACGAGATGGTGCAATCCGGCATCCGCTACGTGACCACGCTCATCAAGCACATCCGCCCCACCTGGAACGGCTACATCACTTCACTGGAAGTATCCAACGTCAGTGGGGAAAATATCGTCCAGTTGCGAAAATTGATCTCGGGATTCATCATCCTGGCCGCCGGAGTCCAAGTCGAAGCATGAAACCAAAAAGTACCCTCCAGTAATGAAGGGCGCTTCTCTTACTCAGCTTTCATGTCAAGCTCATTCTGAACCAAGAGCTTTCCACAAACAGTCTTCAAGTTTCAAATGGTCGAATTTGGCTTCGAAGGATGAAGCCAACGGACTGCAGGCATACAGGCCAAATTGCACAGGCTCCTCGGCCGGCGCGGGTGGATCGAGTTTTCCCATTTCGGCCGAAGTTTCCCCCAGGCAGTGTAAATGAAAAATTCGCATCTGCTTGAAGTTTATTCCATCAGGCGACGACTCGATCAGGAAATCCGGCCCGCGGCGATGGAGGCGATACCACATGCCGGTCGGCGTTGCAATGTCGGTCGTTGCCCAATCCGAATAACCGTTGTTGGTCACAACGCTGCCGAGGCGTGAAACTTTCTCGTCCTCATATTCTATTGCGGCCTTGAACCAATTATCACTGTCGAGATAGATGATCACGCCGCATTGGTCGAAGCGGGTCTTATATTCGAAGGACGCTTTGGCCATAAACGAAAAATTGTCTCCACTCTCCAGCAGGAGCATCGGGGCGTTGTCGTTCCTGAACCCATAATAACTGCGCTGCCAAAGGTCCGTATTGGGTTCGGTGGTGATCTTCACCGACTGGCCGGAGATATCAAACAACTTGGGTCGGTTGAGCCATTTTGCAGTCGAAAGGTCCATGTTCATTGTGTTTCTCCTTCGACGGGATTACTGAACTCTCTTTGCGATGGGATGATCGTCGTTGAGTTGGAGCAGATCCCAGAGATTGCCATACAAGTCTTCGAAGACCGCCACCATGCCATAATCGGCCTGCTTGGGCGGGCGCACGAACTTGATCCCTTTGGCAACCATGGCGTTGTAATCGCGCCAGAAATCGTCCGTATTGAGGAAGAGGAACACCCGTCCGCCGGTTTGGTTCCCGATAAAGGGCACTTGCTCCGGCTTGGAGGCACGGGCCAGCAGCAGGGTGGTGCCGCTCGAGTTGGGCGGGGCGACCACCACCCAGCGCTTGTCCTGCTCCGGCTGGTAGGTATCCTCGATGAGGGTGAAGTTCAGCTTGTTGATATAGAAATCCAGCGCTTCGTCGTAGTCTCTGACGACCAGGGCGATGTGGACAATCGATTGTTTCATTTTTACCCCTTCGTGGTGCAACGCCTTGCGGCTTAGATGGGCAAGCCTTTGGCGCCCTGCACGCCTTTCAGGGCGGCGATCTCGCCGGTGTGGTTGAGCGATTGCGAGGCGGACAGGAGCAGCATGTCAGCCACGGTGCGCTCGCCATTGGCGAACTTCACCTTGCGGTCCAGTTCCTCGGGAGTCAATGTTGCCAGGTAGGCATCGGTGGCAGCCCAGACGGCAGCCGCGTAATCGAGCAGGGGCTGGATGGCAACCTGCCGGTGCTTGAACTTGCTCCAATCCTCGCCAATGCCGGGCGGCTTTTGGATGCCGGTCTTTTGGCTCCAGCAGCCGGTTTCCCAAACGCTGGGTTTGCCTTGGATGACCCGGTGGATGAAATTGTCTTCCGTGTACATGAAGTGGACAAAGGTGGCGCTGATGGCATTGGCCGTGCCGGGCGTAGCAGCATTGAACAATTCAGGAGTCATGTTTTTCATGACCATGTCCACCGAGTGGCGGACGCCTGCCATTTCACGCCGGATGTATTCGAGAACGTCCATGTTGTCCTCCTTTTGGGAATTCCAATTAAAGTGATTATACCCAACATGATCCCATAATTATTTGGACAAGCCATTAAACCATGAATAAACTTGTTGTTCCATGATCAATGTCGCACAACAGGACCTAAAAGTTTCATGTGGATACTGGCGACGCGATTGCCCTGTTTATCGATGCGGCTTTCGATCTCGAAAGGCCTAAAGCCAAGCTTTTGGTAGAGCAGCAAACCGGGTACATTCTGGTTGAAACAGGATATCTGCACTTCTTTTGCCTGATATTTGGTCAGGGCTATCTGCACCATGGTCTCAATGAGGTATTGGCCGACTCCCTGTCCACGCGCATCCGGCGCAACGACAACATTGCCAATGGCGCACCTTTCACCCGGTTCAAAAATGTAGAAGTTGGCAAAGCCAACGACACGGCCATCCAGCAAGATCACAGTCGAGTCGCTGCGTTGAGCGATAGCAGCGCTCAATTGTTCGACCGTCAGGGGATACGTCGCTTTGGGGAACATGAAGAAGAGCTCGAGCTCGGAGCGCGGAAATTGGCAAATGAGTGGAAGATCTGCTTCCTGGACAGGGCGGTGGGTCAACATCGAAAGGTCCTTTATCTTGGGCGACGTGCGATAAGCTATAGGAATGCTTCACTCGCCGCATTTAATCTTGGCCGGCTTGCGCGTTTGATTAAGTACCTGAAATATCTCCCGCATTCGAATCGTGATCGGGCAAATCCAGCTCGACCCGCATGAGTCGCCGGACTTTGAATGAAATTGCCGCGTTCACCATGATCAGCAGCCCGACCAGGCTGATCATGACGCCCACACCCCGAGCTGCCCCCACACCGAAAAGTGGGCCGAGTATTGCTGCCAACGCCCCGCCAGATGCCATGGCCGGTTTGAAAACATAATCCGCCAGGGGAGCTGCCAACAGCGGTGCGACGATGCCGGTGGACCATGCAATGGTGCGCCGGAAGGCGAAGACCCTGCCCTGTAGTTCAGGCGCTACCTTGGCCTGCCAGATGGCCTGGCTGGCGGCGTTGGTGATGGGGCCGGTGAACATGGCACCGAAACCACTTATTGCAATCAAAGGCAGGGAGACCCGTATGCCGGCAGCGATCAGGAATACCCCGTCCAGAAGGGAGGCAATGAGCAGGGAGTAGATCTTGCGCTTGCTTCCACCCCAGGCGCTCATGACCACCGTTCCTGCCAGCATCCCCCCGCCCATCAACGTGCTGAGAAAGCCCAATGTGCTAACATCCCAGTTATCCAGGATGAGAGGCGTGATCAGCGGGCCGATCACGCCTGAAAGGAAGTTGAAGATCATGAAAAATACCAGAAGCGATAGCAACCCTTTGCGCGCCACGATGTAATCCCAACCGAAACGCATTTCCTTCCAGATCGACGAGGCTTCATGCGTTTCTGAACGGGCTGGGCTGGGGATGCGTACGAACATCAACATCAAAAACACTGAAAAGATATAAGACGCAAAATCGATGAGCGCCATGTTGCCCAGTTTGATGGCCGCGTAGAGGACACCGGCGATGGCTGGCCCGGCAAGAGCTGGCAAGGCCTCGCCAAGCTGCGTCAAGCCACTGGCGCGCCCGTACTGCTCTTTGGGCACCAGCAGGGTTGTGGCAGCAGAAATCGACGGCCACATGAGCGTTTGGAAGGAGGCCATCCACAAGTTGATGGGAATGACCATCCAGGGCTGGAGGTTGTGGCTGAGGAAGAGCAGCGCCGCGATCAGCACGGATAGCCCTGCGCCGAAATCGCTGACGATCATGGCTGTGCGCCGGTTCCAGCGGTCGGCAAAAACGCCGGCCAGGGGCGAAAGGATGACGAAAGGTGCTTGCATGGCCACTTGCGTCAATGCCAGCATCAATACCGAGTGAGTCTGGTCATAGACCCAGACTCCCAGGGCGAAACCGGTCAACTGGCTGCCGAGCAACGAGACAAGCTGCCCGAACCAGATGGTGAAGAAGGTGCGCATGCCATGCACCGGTTTGGATTGATCTGTGATTTTCACTTAATAAATTCACTTTTTGAGGTGGATTTGACAACAGCCTACATTGTATCATCCCAAACTACAAATGAGCGAGCAGGGAGAAGCATCTTCTAAAACAGGCGCGGCAATATTCAATAGAAACTATAATCAGGGAGCGAATCATGCGATAATCAAAGAGAATCAGATCGATGTCCGGTCGATGATGATAAGGAGAGAGATCATGCCAACTGAAACAAGAAAGTATGCACGTATCGACATCCGGGTTCCCGCAAATCGAAATAGCCTGCTGGAGAAAACCCTGAAATTGATCAATGATGATGTCGAGATCAAAACCTTATGGCGAGTCAACAACATCAACGCCATCGACCGGCTGGGGATGACCGATCATGGGGCGGTCCATTTCCAAATCGTTGCTAACATGGCAATCCGGTTGGCGCGCATCCTTCATAAGCACCAGGTGGTGATGTCGGTCACCCAGAATTATGGCCTCTCGAACGATTATGCGGAATTGGTCATTCTGCTGGCCAGTCTTTTTCACGACCTGGGTATGTCGATCAGCCGCGAGGGACATGAAGAATACAGCCTCATCCTTGCCAACAGCATCCTGCATCGCATCCTCGATTTCATGCCGGTCGAGGAAAGGACGATCGTTACCTCCGAGACCCTGCACGCCATCATCGCACACCGGAGTGGCGGGACGCCGTATACCATCGAAGCGGGGATCGTCCGGGTGGCGGATGCTCTGGATATGAGTCAGGGCCGTTCGCGCATTCCCTACCAGTCGGGGGAAATCAACATCCATTCCGTTTCAGCCGCGGCCATCGACAAGATCGATATTCTGGAGGGAACCGATAAACCCATCCAGATCAATATCTGGATGAACGACGATGCGGGCATCTTTCAGGTGGATGAGTTGCTGCGCAAGAAGCTGCTGGGCTCCGGGATCGAAAAATATGTCATCGTCAGCGCTTACCTGATGAAGGGAGAAGAGAAGAAGCTGATCAAAGAGTTTCAGACTTCGTAAGCCTTTGTAATTTCAACTTTTATGGCTTTGGTCGCAATGTAGCTGTCAACATAGGCATCCAATAATTCTTCCCCTTTATCCTCATAGAACCCGGCGATCAGAAAGCCGGCCGCAATTTGCCCTCCGATCTGGTCGGCCAGGGTGTGTCCAAACTCGAGTGGGATATTTTCATCGATATAGCGTTGAATTTCCTGAGGCGGCAACGATTTCAGGTCTGAATAGGGAAGGGCGTTCTTGATCTCACAACGTCCTGATTTTCTGGCTTCCTCCAGATCGATGGCGTATGTCAGAGGATTATTGAACCCTGATAACAGCCTGCCGGGCGAGCGCAGCACGCGATAGCATTCCTTCCAGACCGGCAGGATGTCGTCGATGAAGCAGTTGGAGACCGGATGCACGATCAGATCGAATGAACCATCGGGGAAGCAACCCAAGTCCTGCATATTCCCCCGAACAACTTTCAATGACAGATGGTATTCCTCCGCCATTTGAGAATCGCGTTTCAACTGTTCATCCGAATTGTCGAACACGGTCACTTCTGCCCCTGCCGCGGCCAAAATAGGTCCCTGCTGTCCTCCGCCGGAAGCCAGGCAAAGGACTTGCTTGCCGCGAATATCGCCCAGCCAATCAGCGGGGACCGGCTTGGTGGGCGTGAGGATGATCTTGTACTCGCCTTTGAACGCCGCCGTCATCTCGTTTTTGGTGACGGGAATGGTGTAGATATTGCCGGTTTGAACCTCATGGTTCCAGGCCAGGCGATTATGATCGAGTATGTTCATTGATTAGTCCTGCTTTGACTTGAGGGTATGATATTTCAAATCATTTGTTTATTATACAAGCGTTTACATATCAGATTTGTACCTAATGATGAAAGCGCTGCGCTGATAAGAGTTTTCATCAACGAATTTGATAAATGCTTGGCACTATGCTGACAGAGTCAAGCAGGGGGTAATTTCATCTTGACAAAAAAGAACATTTGTTCTATAATGAATTATAATTTCTTTGGAGGCCAGATAATGGTAACCGAACTCAGAATTACGGAAGAGACCGAAGCCGCTATATTAGACGATCTTTTGAAAGGCTTGCTCGACGAAGAAAGTGATGTTGAGGAGGTTGCTTATGTTACCTCATGGCTATCGATGAATTTTTTCACTTTTTCACCCGCGAAGCGTAAGATGTTAGATAAGCGTCTTAGCCGTGCGGGTGAGTGGCTGTGGTTGAACATCATTGAAACAATAGAATACTTATTTGATGAAGATCGGGATACGGAGCTAATACTTTTAATTCAATTGCTGGGGTGTATGCCAGATACACATTGGCAAGTTATGCATTTATTAGGAGGGCCAGAAGTATCTGCTTCTCATAAGACTGCTTATCGATTGCTTTACGATGAGATACTTACGATGTTGGATGAGGAGGACGAAGCGGCAGCAGAAGGAGATGAGGGAGTAAAGTTGGATTAGTCCAACTTTGCGTTGTGCCACTATCTTATTGAAAAGTAAAATATGTTTGAATGATTGTATTTCTGCAACGGCGGTTATCAATCGAGGATTTGATCCAAATGCTGCCAACCAATCAGGGCACCGGCGCTGGTTTGCATCGATTGCTCGCCGCCGTAAACCACGTAACCTTTAGCTTGTTGTGTTTCTGACATTGAAGCCCAAGACTTGAGATTGTCAAAGTAATTGGTGGACATGGTTTTCCCGGATTTGATTTCAACCGGCGTGATTCTTTCACCATCAACCAGAAGACAATCGATTTCCTTACCATGGTTATCCTGCCAGAAATATGGCTGGCGATTCTCGCCCTGGTTGACATTGCGTTTGATAAATTCATTAATGATCAAATTTTCAAAAAGAGCGCCCCGCATGTAATGCAGGTTGATCTGTTCTTCTGTGCGGATACCTAATAATGAACAAGCAACACCTGTATCGTAAAAATAGAGTTTGGGTGATTTCACGAGCCGTTTGTTGAGATTGTGGTAGTAGGGTTGCAGTCGATACAAGATGTAAGAGCTTTCCAGTATCGATAACCATGCTTTAGCGGTATTGGGACTAATCCCTGCATCGTTGGCCAGGCTGGCATAATTTAGTAATTGCCCGATCCGTCCGGCGCACAGACGTGTGAATTGAATGAACGCGTTGATGTCTCCGATATTCTTGATCAAACGTACATCTCTTTCCACGTATGTTTGGATGTAAGCCGGGTAGAAATCGGTGGGTTGGATGTCTCGATCGTAAATTCGCGGATATTGGCCCTTGAAAATAAGGGTTTCGTATGAATCTGGCAAAGGGGCTAGCTCTGGAAGGGAAAATGGAAGTAAATGCAGCACGGCGGTACGTCCAGCCAGCGTTTGGGTGATTTTCTCCATTAAAAGGAAGTTTGATGATCCAGTCAGCACGAAACGAATCCCGCGGTTATCGTCGACAAGTTTCTGGATGTAAGAAAACAACTCGGGGGTGTTTTGGATTTCATCCAGGATTGCACCATTTGAAAAATTGGAAAGGAAACCCCGTGGATCGGTCAATGCAACTTGTCGAACATCCGGTTCTTCCAAGGAAACGTAGGGCATGGCTGAAAAGGCATCCTTGACAAGAGTGGTTTTGCCCGATTGCCGCGGCCCGGTGAGGGTGATCACCTGGAATTTTTGCGCCAGGGAGAACATTTTGTCGGCGAGGATTCTTTTTATCAAGGGATGCCTCCATTTGCCCCAAAAGGGATAGTAAATAGCACTATCAGTATAATGAATATTGTGCAAATATGCAATTGGAATGCAGATTTGTACAACTTATCTAACGCGGCTTCCTGAAGGATAGGCAATACAGATCACCGCCGGCGAGGTCTTTGACTTTCACCTCTTGCATTTCGGGCGGCAGCAGATCGACCGGGGCGGAAATGGCTTGTTGACGGTTGCCGTAGAACTCGCCAGTCACCGGTAGGTTTTCATATTTCTTTGCCAGCTCTTCGTTCTCATCGCCGATGATGAACTTGGTGCTCGGTCTGGCGACCCGGATCATCTCGCGGATGGCGGCGACCTTGTCGTTGAAAAAGTTGATGCCGCCAAAGTGGAACACTACATCGAACGCCTCATCTTTGAAGGGCAGATGTTCGGCGATGCCGTTGAAGAGCGACACGTCGAGCTTCCATTTCGACGCGTTGCGCTGGCATTGCTTCAACATGCCCCAGGAGAGGTCGAGCCCGTAGAATTGGGCGTTGCGCGGCAGGAATGGCAGGTTTCGCCCCGTGCCCACGGAGACTTCCAGCACACGGTCGCCTTCTTTGATCTCAAGCTCATCGAGATATTCACGCAGGCGGGTCTCGACGCTCATCCCTTTGAATACCGAATACGCCCAGGTGGAGAAATCGTAGAAGGGGGCAAAACGGTTGTACATGGATTGATAGTGCTGGTTCGGGCCGGATACTTCGTTCTCCTGGAGAAAAATGGGAATGCCATCGCGAATCGGAAAGTGCTGGCCGGTTTTAGGATTGATGAGAACTTCCTGGGAACGACCGTGGGCATCAGACTCGGTCTTGAGTTCGAGCACGTCTCGAGTCACCGGATCGCAGAGCAGGGAGAGGGTATCAGGTTTCATAATAAATTCCTTTGGACTTGAAGATGATACTTTATATACGTAAAAACGCGTACCGATGTGCTGTACGCATTTTTATAATTGCTCCACGATGAATTTCCAGGTGAGCTCCAGGATGCCGGTCATATTTTGAGGTTCGTTCGAGACGTACGTGATGACGGCTTTTTTGTTTGGAATGATGACGACGTATTGCCCATACAGGCCGTCCAGACGATACGAGCCGGGATAAGAATTCATCCAAAGTTGGTACCCATAACCGGATTTGTGATCGGCCGTGGCAAAAGGTTCACTGAAATCAGAGGTGTCGATTTGTTTCTGCGTCGCTTCCTGGATGTACTGCCTGGGGATAAGGCTCTTTCCGTTCCACTCACCTTCATCGAGCAACAACTGGCCGAATTTCGATAGGTCATGTGCACTCATTTGTAAGCCGGCACAGCCAAAATTGATGCCATTGACGTCCTGCACCCACTGCACATCGGTGATGCCCAGCGATTCGAACACCCGCGGGCGGAGGAAGTCCAACAGGCACTGGCCCGTTCGGAGGCTGATCAGCTTGGAGAGCATGTAGGTGGCCGCATTGTTATAAGTGAAGTGCAAGCCGGGTTTATAAATGATGGGTTCTACGAAGAATAAGGATTCGATGTCATCCAGGTTTTGCCTGGCTTGGCGGGCTTTATCGAGCGGACAATGCGCCTGGCCGGTGCCCATGCACAACAGGTCGCGGAGGGTCAACTGGTCGAATTTATCACGTGCCGCGGCGGGGAAGTATTTGGCTAATTCATCATGGATGTCGAAATAGCCCTCGTGGGCAGCAATGCCGACCGCCATGGAGGTGAAGGTCTTGCTGACCGACCAAAGCTGATCGGGAGTTTCTTTTGAAAATTCGTGTTCAGCAATGATCTCACCCTGCTGCCTGACCACGATGTTGAGGATGTGCAGGTTCTGTTCATGTGCGGAATGGATGAGAGCTTCTAAATTCATTTCATTGCCTGATCAGCTTTCTAAAATGGCATGTTCCTGCAGGTGCCCGATCACGTCCATATTGAACTGTTTGAGTACTTTTTCATTCTCAAAAGCGGAATCCGGCAGGGAGCGGACGTAGGCAATCAACGAGATGCGCGCCTTTTCGAATGACTCGATCATGGTGTGTTCATCGACCCCGCTCACCCCGGCGACCGCCTCGGCGTTGAATGCATCGACATTATAGCTGGGCGGCACGAACGCCGGATCGGACAAATAATTGTCGATGGCATGATGACCCACCTCCCACCAGGCGACGACGTGAGCGAGCAAATCGGCCAGACGGGTGTAGCCCTGCTGCTTCAGGAAGACCGTCTGAGCGGCGGGTGACAACGCTTGGAAGTGCTGGACGTAGGTTCCCCAGCCGGTTTGAAGTGCCTCGAGAATTTCTTTACGAGAGAGATTCGACATGCTATATTCCTTTGAATACTGTGCTGATTTGAAAAGTAGGGGTCATGCTGCTTGCGCCGCGGCGGTCAGCAGGAGGATCAACAAACCGAGGGCGAGATCGAGGTACAGCGACGCTTCGTAGTGTTTGAGCACCTGCGGTTGATCATCGCTGATCTTGTCTACGTATATCCGGTCGGCAGCGATGCCAATGGCCAGGAAGACGAACACAAGGACATGTTTGACGATGATTACCACGCTCCAGG